>CAZEJK010000022.1:0-39538 GCA_964512045.1 uncultured Thermoanaerobaculia bacterium | reverse complement strand
CCAGAAGACCTCGGAGATCTCGACACCGAGACGTTTCGAGCGGAGGCCCACAGGCTCGTCGACTGGATCGCCGACTACCTCGGCGGCGGCGTCGGCAAGCTGCCAGTGCTGGCGCAGACGCTGCCTGGCGACCTGCAACGATCGTTGCCGGTCGAGCCGCCGCACGATGGCGAGCCGCTGGAGCGAATCCGCGACGACTTCACGCGCCAGGTTCTCCCTGCTGTGACCCACTGGAATCACCCGGGCTTTCTGGCCTACTTCGGGATCACCGGCTCGGCCCCCGGCGTGCTCGGCGAGATGCTCTCCGCGGCGCTGAACGTCAACGGGATGCTGTGGCGAACCTGCCCGGCACTCACCGAGCTCGAGATGGTGGTGATGGACTGGCTCCGGCAGATGGTGGGTCTCCCGGCGCCACGGTTCGGTCTCCTCACGGACACCGCCTCGGTCAGCTCGCTGGTGGCACTCGCAGCAGCGAGAGACCTCAAGGACCCCGACTCGCGGCAGCTCGGCGCCGCCGGTCAGCGAGGGCCAGGCGCCCTGACGGTGTACCACTCCGACCAGGCCCACTCGTCGATCGCCAAGGCATGCATCACCCTCGGGCTCGGTCTCAACGCAGCTCGCGCAGTTCCACACGACAGCGCATACCGCATGGATCCTGCTGCACTGCGAGAGGCGGTGGTGCAGGACCTGGCCAACGGTCTCCGGCCTATGGCCGTAGTTGCCACCGTTGGGACCACCTCGACCACCTCCGTGGACCCGGTGCCCGAGATCGCCTCCATCTGCTCGGAGCACGACATCTGGCTACACGTGGATGCGGCGTACGCTGGGTCCGCGGCCGTCAGTCTGGCGCACCGATGGTGCTTCGACGGATGTGACCGCGCCGACTCGCTGGTGCTCAACCCGCACAAGTGGCTGTTCACGCAGATCGACTGCTCCGCGCTGTACACACGCCACCCCGAGGTCCTCCGGCGCGCGTTCTCGCTCGTACCGGAGTACCTGACCACACCGGTGCAAGGGCAGGTGGTGGACCTGATGGACTACGGAGTTCAGCTGGGCCGGCGGTTCCGTGCCCTCAAGCTGTGGTGGGTGATCCGATCGTTCGGCGTCGATGGAATCCGCAAGAGAATCGACCAGCAGATCGAGATGGCGCAACACTTCGCCGACTGGATCGACCGCTCCGAGCAGTTCGAGCGCCTTGCGGACACGCCCTTCTCGGTGGTCTGCTTCCGGGCACGACCACCCGGACTGGAGGATGGGCAGCGCCTGGATCAGCTCAACCTGAGCCTCATGGAGCGCGTCAACGCCAGCGGGCAGGTCTACCTGTCGCACACCAGGCTCGACCCCGGCATCTCGTTGCGGATCGCGATCGGCAATCTGCGCACCACCTCAGAGCACATCGTCCGCTGTCAGGAGCTCCTGGACGAGGCGTACACGGAGCTCGTCGCACGTCTCTGAGCGCAGCGCCTTCGGGCCCGCTCAGGGCCTTACTGACTCAGCGAGACCGGAAACTGCTCCGCGTAGGCATGGTACCGCCGGAGAATCCGGCGAGCGTAGTTGACGGCTCGGCGGCAGCGACACACCCCTGCAGGGTACTGTCTGGCGACCTCCGGGTCGTCGAGCAGGAGCATCGCTGTCTCGACGTTGTACCGCCAGCGTAGCGGGTCAAGCTCCATCTGCTCGGCCAGGCGCTGCGCGTCGATCACGTGCCGAGGCCCCACGTTGTACGAGGCGACGGCCATCGCCACCTGATCGGAAGGCGCCACATCTGGAAACTTGTCGAACAGGAAGCGTAGATACCTGGCGCCGCCGTCGATCGCATCCTCCGGCCGGTACGGGTTCTCAATACCGAGCGCCCGCCAGGTGAACGGCATGAACTGAAACAGACCCGCCGAGCCGCCGGGTCCTGTCGCCACAGGGTTGAAGCGCGACTCCTCGTACATCAACGCTGCGAGCAACCGCCAGTCGATCTCATGCCGGAGACCGGCCCGCCGGAGGAGGCCATCCCAAGGCGTCAGCTTCCCCTCCGGCACCCTCGGGATATGCGGGGCGATCCATCGATCGCTCGAGGCCAGCTCGGCCGCGAACACCCGATCGAGGTATCGACTGGCGCGGGCCTCGCGGAAGTACCGGTTGACCTCGTCCACGAGCTCCCCGGACGCCGGGTTGCAGACCCACACGAGCCCGGCTCGTGGGACGACGACAGGACCCAGGCGCAGCCCTTGGCGATCGTCCAGCTCGAGGCGAGCGAGATCCCGATCGAGAACGGCCACGTCGGCGCCCCCCCGCGACAGCTCGACGATGGCGCTCGAACCCCCAGCTCGCGGTGGCAGCAGCACGGGGATCGGTGGGGGCTCCAGCGGCATCAGATCAACAATCTGCCGTACTCCAGTCGCCGCCACGAACCGACGTGCTGCGAGGTCTACAACGGACTCCAACGGCGGATCGTTCGTTCGAGTTACTGCCACCAGGTCCACCCTGCGGTACGGCTCAGAGACGGGGAATGTTCGTGCCACGAGCGGCGACAGCGGCTCATGCAGCGCCATGACGTCGCCGTGTCCGTTCTCCAGCCACTCCAGCGGGTCTTCCCCCGGAGGCGGCAGCGCGAGCTCGACCTTGACGCCGAGACGACGCGCCAGACCGTGCGCCAGCGAGTACTCATAGCCGTGCAGACCGCCCTGCGCCACCGTCACAGTTGTCAACGAGTTGCGGGTCACCACCCGCAGCCGTCCCGCACGCTGGATGGCGGGAACATCTCGGCACTCCGCCTCGCCCACTGATCGCAGCAGCACCTTCTCGGCGAACAGAAAACGGTCAACCGCCGCACCCAGCTCGATGCTCCCCGACCGCATCGCCCACACCAGGGGCCGTGGCTCACCCAACCGATCCACCACCTCCAAGGCCACCCCACGATCCACCAGACCATCCACCAGCTCGGAGTCCACGAGCAGCATGTCGTAGCGACCCGTCGACACTCTTCGTGCAGCCACCTCGAGCGGAAGCTCTTCGGGCAACGGCAGCTGAACCAACGGCTCTCCCGAAGCTTCGACCAGCTCGCGTCCCATCTTCCAGCGGAACGTGGAGCGGTGTGCATGGAGCGTCCGTTGCTGCTGGCGGGGGTGGGCGCCGGTGACAACCACGTCCTCGACCCACGACAACGCTGCCGATGGCCGGAGACCCGCAGCAATCACCGCCTCGGTGGAGTAGCGGTTGAGAGCCAGATCGCCACGGCCCTGTCGAAGCCACGAGAGGATCCGATCGTGACGAGGCGCCTCGATGATCTGCAGATCGACATCCAGGCGAGCGGCCAGGTGTTCCAGGAGACGGCGCTGGTCACCGTTGTTGGCGATCGACTGTGCCTGCTCGAACCCGGGTCGTACAATGACCCGAAGGACCCCCGCCGAGCGGATCTCACGAAGATCGCCGGCTCTGCGTGCCGGCGGTGTGCTACATGCCCACGCCACCAGCACCACCGGGCCCACCACAGCCACCAGCCTCCGCCACAGTCTGCGCTGAACCACGTCCACTACTCTACCCCAAACCGGCGACGGTTCCTCCCCCGTCGTCACCAGCAGCCAACCGTGACCCGGTCACCATCAGCGGCCCTGGCCCCGGCGGCGGTCCCGATGCGGTGGTATGATCACGGCAGTGTCCTGCACTGTCGCGCCCGGCGGTGTCTGCCTGTCATCTGAGCAGGCACAGCACCGCGCTCAGCGTTTCCAAGGGCTCCGGTCCACCGGCGTGACAGTGTCATGAGGTGTCCGACACCAGGGAAGGAACGCCATGGCCATACCTGCGACCCAGCCACAGGCAGCCGATCGTTACGAGCCGACGCACAAGGTCCGGTTCGTCACAGCCGCCGCGCTGTTTGACGGGCATGATGCGGCGATCAACATCATGCGCCGTATTCTGCAAGCCCACGGCGCGGAGGTGATCCACCTCGGTCACAACCGATCCGTGGCCGAGATCGTTGACACCGCAATCCAGGAAGACGTGCAGGGTATCGCGGTGTCCTCGTATCAGGGCGGTCACATGGAGTTCTTCCGCTACATGGTGGATCTCCTCCGTGAACGCGGCGCGGAGCACATTCGAGTGTTCGGCGGAGGCGGCGGCGTGATCGTGCCGCGAGAGATCGAAGAGCTCGAGGCGTACGGCGTCACCAAGATCTTCTCCCCGGCTGATGGTCGGCGGCTCGGTCTTGACGGGATGATCAGCTCCATGATCGAGGCGGCGGACTTCGATCCTGCCAGCCGAACGGAGATCAGCACAGAGCAGCTGACCCCGACAGCGTGGCGCGACCTCGCCCGCGCCATCACGCGTGCCGAGCAGGGCGAGGAGGTGGCAGTGGGCGAGGTCACACGCCCCGCACCGATCGTCGGCGTCACCGGCACCGGCGGAGCGGGCAAGTCCTCCCTCACCGACGAGCTCATACTCCGGTTTCTCAATGACTACCCGCAGATCAACATTGCGGTCCTGTCGGTCGATCCCACCAAGCGTCGCACTGGCGGAGCACTGCTTGGCGATCGCATCCGGATGAACTCACTGGCCACAGATCGTGTCTATATGCGCTCCCTGGCGACCCGACAGGCGCACCGCGCGCTGTCCGCTCACATCGCCAGCTCGATCCGCATCTGCCAAGCCGCCGGTTTCGGCCTGGTCGTGGTGGAGTCCTCGGGGATCGGCCAGGCCGACACCGAGATCGTCGACGTCGCGGATCTGTCGCTGTACGTCATGACGCCGGAGTACGGCGCTGCCATGCAGCTCGAGAAGATCGACATGCTCGACTACGCCGATCTCGTCGCGATCAACAAGTTCGACCGCGCCGGCGCCCTCGACTCGCTGCGTGACGTCCGCAAGCAGTACCGTCGCTGCCACGGGCTGTTCCACGAGCCGGCGGATGAGGAGCTGCCGGTGGTACCGACCATCGCCAGCCAGTTCCACGACCACGGCGTGAACGCCCTGTATCAGGCGATGGTCCGCCGCCTGGAGCGCGACTTCGAAGGGCCGTGGACCGTCAGTGAGACTCGCGCCGTGCCAGCCGGCCCTCCCGAGCGGCATCCGATCATCGCCGCCGATCGCAAAGGGTACCTGCGCGAGATCGCCCAGACTGTCCGTAAGTACACCGCAAACACACACACGCAGATGGATGTCGCGGACCGCCTGTACCAGCTCACCGGAGCCCGCGCCATCCTCAGTGGTCGCGCCGGCGACGGCTCGCATCGGGACCTCTGGTCCGTGTTCGAGGAGATCACGTCCGGCGAGGTGACCAAGGAGCCGCAGCTCGCGGACCTGGACGCCGAGATCCGCAGGCTCTCTCACGAGCTCGATCACGACTCCAGGGCGCTGCTGGCCGCGTGGCCCGAGATCCGTGACGGCTATCAGGGTGAGGAGTTCGCCTACATCGTACGTGGCCAGGAGATCCGTGTGCCGATGGTGAGCACGTCGCTCTCCGGCACGTCCATCCCGAAGATCGTCCTCCCGGAGACACCGACGTGGCGGGAGATCCTTCGCTACCTGTACCTCGAGAACACCCCCGGAGCGTTCCCCTACACCGCCGGCGTCTTTCCACTCAAGCGAACTGGCGAGCTGCCGACCCGGATGTTCGCTGGAGAGGGCGGTCCTGAGAAGACCAACCGAAGGTTCCACTACCTGAGCGACGGGCAGGGCTTCGCCCGGCTCTCCACGGCGTTCGACTCCGTCACGCTGTACGGAGAGGATCCGGATCACCGGCCGGACATCTTCGGAAAGGTGGGCGAGTCCGGGGTCTCGATCTGCACTGTGGAGGACATGGAGCAGCTGTTCGCGGGCTTCGATCTGTGCGCACCGAGCACGTCCGTGAGCATGACGATCAACGGACCGGCGCCGATGATCCTCGCCATGTTCTTCAATGCGGCCACCCGCCAGCAGGCACGCAGGCGGTTGATCGAGACGGGACGGCTCGACGCGCCGGAGGACGCCGCGTTCCAACCGGTCGTCAACGGCCAGAGGTGGGATGAGCTGGTGTCGCTTCTGAAGCCCGGCGAGTGGGACGAGATTCTCGCCGAGACCGTTCAGCGTGTTCGCGGCACCGTGCAGGCGGACATCCTCAAGGAGGATCAGGCGCAGAACACCTGCATCTTTTCCACCGAGTTCGCCCTGCGGATGATGGGCGACATCCAGCAGTACTTCGTCGAACGCTCTGTGCGCAACTTCTACTCGGTTTCGATCTCCGGTTACCACATCGCGGAGGCCGGGGCCAACCCCATCAGCCAGCTCGCGTTCACGCTGGCCAACGGCTTTACCTTCGTCGAGTACTACCGCTCGCGGGGGATGGACATCGACGCGTTTGCACCGAACCTGTCCTTCTTCTTCTCCAACGGCATGGATCCGGAGTACACCGTCATCGGTCGGGTGGCACGGCGCATCTGGGCGATCGCGCTGCGCTACCTGTACGGGGGCAACGAGCGCTCTCAGAAGCTCAAGTACCACATCCAGACCTCCGGCAGGTCGCTGCACGCCATGGAGATCGACTTCAACGACATCCGCACCACCTTGCAAGCGTTGCTGGCGATGGCCGACAACTGCAACTCGCTGCATACCAACGCGTACGACGAGGCGATCACGACGCCGACCGAGGAGTCCGTGCGCCGGGCGGTGGCCATCCAGCTGATCAACGCGCACGAGTTCGGTCTCCTGAAGAACGAGAACCCATGGCAGGGCAGCCACTTTATCGAGTGGCTCACCGACCGCGTGGAGGAAGCGGTGCTCACCGAGTTCGAGCGGCTGAGCGAACGGGGCGACGTCCTGGGAGCGATGGAGACGATGTACCAGCGCTCGAAGATCCAGGAGGAGTCACTCCACTACGAGCGGCTCAAGCACACCGGAGAGCATCCGATCATCGGCGTCAACACCTACGTCAACGAGGATGCTGCCAACCAGCGCAGTGCCGACACGCTCCAGCTCAGCCGTTCCACCGTAGAGGAGAAGGAGCGGCGCATCGGCGAGCTGCGCGACTTCCAGGCGCGGCACGCCGACCAGGCGCCGGCCGATCTCGAGCGGTTGCAGGAGGTGGCCCGCGCCGGTGGCAACGTCTTCGCCGAGCTCGTCAACACCGTCCGCAGCGCATCGCTGGGGCAGATCAGCCGCACGCTCTACCACGTCGGCGGACGCTACCGCCGCAGCATGTGACGGCCTCTCGAGCATCGTGGCCAACGCCGCGCGGTACTCCGCAAGCCTGACTGGATTCGGGCTTGTTCGGCGCGATTGGGGGTGTACAATGCGCCCCATGAGCTGGGAACTCCATAACGTCGCAATCATCGGTGGCGGCATGATGGGACGATCCATCGCCACCAAGGTGGCCCATGAAGGCCTCAACGTCTGTCTCAAAGAGCTCTCAATGGAGCGGGTGGAGTACTCGAAGACCACCCTCGAGCAAACGCTTGACCACGACGTGGCTCGCTTCAACCTCACCGAGTCCGAGAAGAAGGTGATCCTCTCTCGCATCCGGTGGGGAACCGAGTTCGACTTCCTCACCGAGTGTGATCTCGCCATCGAGACGGTGCAGGAGGAGATGGACGTCAAGCGCGAGATCGTCAGAGAGCTGGACCGTATCCTGCCGACCTCGAACCCGATCGTGATCAACACCTCGACCCTCTCGATCACGGAGATCGCGGCATCCGCGAACCACCCGTCCCGGATCCTTGGGATGCACTTCCTCTATCCGGTCACCACCGCGCGAGTCGTCGAGGTGGTTCGGGCGGAGCTGACAGCGGACGAGATCCTCGAGCGTGTGGTCCAGTTCGCCAGGGTCCTCGACAAGGTGCCGATTCAGGTGTTCGAGATGCCCGGGTTCGTCACGACGCGGGTCGTTCTTCCGCTCGTCAACGAGGCGATTCACGTCGTGATGGAAGGCGTTGCGACGGCGGCGGAGGTGGACCTGGCCCTCAAGCTGGGGTACGACTTCCGCACCGGACCGCTCGAGTGGGCGGACCGCGTCGGGCTCGACCGGGTTCTCAACTGGATGCAGCACCTGTTCCATGAGACCGGCGAGGCCCGCTTCCGGCCGTGTCCATTGCTCAAGCGTCTCGTCCGCGGCGGTCTGACCGGCGCGCGCGCCGGGCGCGGCTTCTTCACATACGACACGAACCGGCGTCGCCTCGAGCGTTTGCCGGATGACCAGCCCGGACTGCGGTAGGTGACAGCATGAAGATCCTCGTTCTCAACAGTGGCTCGTCGTCGGTCAAGTTTCAGATCATCGAGACCGACATGGACTGCATCTCCAGCTTCGAAGACGAGACCCTCGCCATCGGCCAGGTCGAAAAGATCGGGCTGAGCGACTCACGTCTGGTGCTCAAGGTTCCGGGCCGCAAGCCGTACGAGGACTACGCGGAGATTCTGGAGCACCGTGCCGCCATCGAGTGGGTGCTGCGCATCGTGACCTCCGAGCACGGGGTCGTCGACACGATCGACGAGATCGAAGCGGTCGGCCATCGCATGGTGCACGGTGGAGAGGAGTTCGCGTCCTCGGTGCTGATCACCCCCGAGGTGGTGTCAAAGATCGAGGCGTGCTCGGTCCTCGCGCCGCTCCACAACCCGCCGAACCTGAAGGGATACCACGCAGCACACGCAGCGCTGCCAGAGGTACCCCACGTCGCGGTGTTCGACACCGCGTTCCACCAGACGATGCCGGCCCACGCTTTCCTGTACGGCATCCCGTTCCAGTTCTACACGAAGCACCATCTGCGTCGCTACGGCTTCCATGGGACGTCGCACCGGTTCGTCGCGTTCCGAGCGTGCCAGATGCTGGGATGGCAGCGCGACGAGCGCAAGCTGGTGACCGTACACCTGGGCAACGGTGCGTCGGTGGCAGCGATCGACCGCGGGCGCAGCATCGACACCTCCATGGGGTTCACACCGCTGGAGGGTCTGGTCATGGGGACGCGCTCCGGCGACATGGATCCTGCGGTCATTCCGTGGCTCATGGCCATGGAGGAGCTGACCCTCCATCAGATCAACACCATGCTCAACAAGCACTCTGGTCTGTACGGTGTCTCCGGTGTCTCCTCCGACATGCGCGAGATCGAGCAGGCCCGGGCGAAGGGTCGCACGCGCGCTGACGTTGCATTTCGTATGTTCTGCTACCGGGTTCGCAAGTACATCGGCGCATACTCCGCGGCGATGGGAGGCGTGGACGCCGTGATCTTCACCGGCGGCATCGGTGAGAACTCGCCAGCGGTACGCGAGTGGGTGCTCTCGGACCTCGGCTTCATGGGCTTGCAGCTGGACCGGGAGCGCAACCGCTCGCACACCGGCGGGGAGGCCGAGATCTCCAAGGACGACTCGAGGGTCAAGGCGTTGGTGGTTCCGACCAACGAGGAGCTGGTCATCGCCCGCGACGTCATTCGGGTGCTCAACGGCGTGATGCCAACCTTCGAGCCACCCGAATCGCTGACGTGAGCGGATGAGGACCCGCCATGCCGTTTGACGCCGTCGTCAAGACCCGACTCGCGATCGCGGGCTCTGTGGTGCTCGTGGTGGCGGCAGCCGCGCTGCTCTGGCAGTACACGGAGGCCGGTCGACCGGCTCTGGTCGAGGCAAGGGTGGTGACGTCGACCGGCAGTGATGCAGTCTTTCGCGACGGCGCACGGCACCTGAAACCTGGTGAGGAGTTCGAGCTGGCGGTGGCACTGCGGCTCGAGCAACGGGGCCGCGGCAGCTACTGGATCTCCCCCGCCGAGGAGCTGGAGCTCGACGGACAGCCGGTTGAGCACGATGTTGTCACCGCCTGGCCAGAGGAAGACCGTTCGATGCGGGTCCTGTGGTATACGATCGAGAGCACCTTCGTCGGTGGCGAGCTCACTGAGGAGAACGCTGAGGAGCGTTTGGAGTACCGGACCTTCTTTGCACCCGAGCTGGGGCGCGATCCGCGGGTCACGGGAGTCCTCGAAGCCCACAACGACGACTTCCTGGCCGAGTTCACCGTCGTTCCGAAAGAACCGGTCGGGACTCTCCGCTTTTACGCGCGCGTGGAGGTGGTCCGGTCGCTCACCGACGTTCAGACCGAGTACGCGCAGGGATCGCTCGGCGTGGACGCCCTCCACGATCCCCGGCTGCCACGGGTCCATCAGCAGCTTCGGACCCCTGGGGGCATCGATCCGATGGTCGGCGAGCTGTTCCTGCTGCCAGGCTTCGAGCTTGGCGAAGGGCTCGATCGGGACTCGGCGATCTCCATCGCAGGCGCAGCGCTCGATGCCGCAGAGCGGGCCGCTCACAGGCTGGCCGTGTCGTCGTGGACATTCGCTGCCACGGCGGTGGCCGGCGGACCGGACGCGGACCCGGCGACCGACGTGGTCGAGCTCGGAAGGCTCACGGTGGACAGCGATGGCGGGATGCTGATCGCAGCCAACGGCGCGCCACCGCAGTGGGGGTCAGACGTCCAGCCGGGCGATCTCCTCCGCTCGGAGACCCACTGGATCATCCTGGTTGCGGACGACGGCGACGGACGCCTCGGGCTGTCGGACACGGTGCTGCACAGCTGGCGTCGTCCGGCCTCGCAGGTGACCCTTCTCGACGCCCTTGACCTCGGCACGACCGCAGTGCACCACCTTCGGCCGATGCGGTAGCGAGGACATCGCGGTGCCGACGTCATCCCCGACGACGACTCAGGCGCCTCTTGTCGCAATCGACAGGCTGAAGATCACCTTCCCGTCAGACACCCACAGGGAGGACGAACCGGTCATTCGCGATCTCACCCTGGCGATCAACCAGGGCGAACGGATCGCCGTGGTCGGCGCTTCCGGCTGCGGCAAGACGTTGACCGCACGCGCCGTGCTGGGGCTCTTGCCGCCTCGAGCACGATGGAGTGGCCGGATCACGATCGCAAACCGAGCGCTGTCCGCAATGTCGCCTGAGGAGCTGCGCTCCATACGTGGAGGCACCGTCGGCTTGGCCTTCCAGGAAGGGGCCGCGTCCCTCAACCCAGTGCTCACCGTCGGCACGCAGCTCATCGAGGCCATCCGCTGCCACCAGCACACATCACGGGCGGCCGCCCGCAGCAGGGCCCATGAGCTCCTGGCACGGGTCTGCCTGGACGAACGCGATGCCGCCTTCGCAGCCTACCCGCACCAGCTCTCAGGCGGACAGCTCCAGCGGGTCGGCCTGGCGCTGGCTCTGTCCGGCGATCCACAGCTCGTGATCGCCGATGAGCCCACCACTGCCCTCGACCCAGAGCTTCGCGAGGACATCGAGGCAGTTCTGGATCAGGAGACTCGCAACGCTCGGCGGGCGTTGCTGCTGCTCGGCCACGACCTGTGGCTCGCACGGCGGCTGACCGATCGTTCGGTCGTCATGTGCGCTGGGGACGTCGTCGAGGACGGGCCAACGGATCAGGTGCTGACCCGACCACGACATCCCTACACCAACGCGCTCGTCCATGCCGAGCGCGCGCTGGCATCCGGCAACACCGAAGGACCACTGGCACGTGGTCGGCAGACACAGCCGACGCCACCCTCGGGCTGCCGGTACGGCCACGAGTGTCCACTGGCTCGAGAGTCGTGCCGACGCGAGCGGCCGGCAATCCAGGGCACGACTGGCCAATGGCATGTCCGGTGTCCCTTCTGGCAGGAGCAGGCGGTGCACGATGATGACTGAGCCACCGCTCCTCAAAGCCAGCTCGCTGGTCCGACGCTACCGCCGCCACGGTAGCTCGGAGTACCACGCGGTGGTAGATGGTGTCTCAATCGAGGTACAGGCTGGAGAGACGTTCGGCATCATCGGAAGCTCCGGCGCCGGCAAGTCCACACTGGTCCGTTTGCTACTTGGCCTGGAGAAGCCCGATGAAGGTACGGTGGAGATCAACGGCCACGATCTGTTTCTGTCGTCCCGTCGGCGGCTCCGCACCCTCCGTCGCCACTTCCAACCGGTATTTCAGGACAGCACCCTTGCCCTCAACCCACGGCTCACCGTGGAGACGATCGTCATCGAGCCGCTGCTCGCGTTGGGCATCGTTGACCGCTCGACCCGTCACACCGCAGCTCGGCGCCTGCTCGACACCGTGGGTCTTCCCGAGTCCACCGCTCGACGGCGGCCGACCGAGCTGTCCGGTGGCCAACGGCAACGCGTCGCCCTCGCACGGGCTCTGTCCTGTCAGCCTCGTCTTCTGATCCTCGACGAGCCCGTCGCCTCCCTCGACGTCCGCTCGAAGTGGCTGATCCTCGCGCACCTGTCCAGTCTGCAGCGCGAGCTCGGTCTCGCCATTGCTCTCGTCTCGCACGACACCGATGTCATCCGGTTCCTGTGCAGCCGAGCTGGAGCGATCGAGCGGGGAAGGCTGATCGCTGAAGGAGACGTGGAGGACGTCCTCGCTACCCGGGCCGGGAGACGAACCAGGAGTCGTTCACCGTCCACTCCTTGAGCCAGGCTGGCGCCTTCCGTCGCCACAGCATAACGCTCAGGGCCGCAGCGATCAGGGTCGCTGCAATCCAACCCGCCACCACCGGTGCTGCCTCCACGACGATCTCGAGGCTTGATACCTGACCGGCAAAAAACCAGCCGAGCCCGCACCAGAACGCGATATGTGCTGCGATCGCACACGCATCGATGCTGGTATACAGCCACAGCGGTACCTTGACGTAGCCACACGCGGCCATCCAAGCACCACGAGCGAATGGAAACACACGGCCGGGGATGAACCCGAGCAGATGACTCGGACGCGCTCGCAGACGGTGGACCAACGGATGGATCCGCTCAGCAAGCCTGGGGAAGCCCCCAGAACGGCGCTCGAGCCAGATGCCCACGCAGAACATGACGTGATCACCGATCAGGTGGCCGATGAACACCGCCGCCAGCAGCAACGAGGCGTCCGCGTGCGACTCGGCGCGGCTCGCGACCACGCCGATCGCAATCATGAAGAGCTCCTCGGGAAGCGCGTGCCCTACGAATCGCATGACCACGGGCAATGCCAATGCCAGCAGAACAGCGTGCGGCGCCAGCGCCTCCACCGCTCCCGAGAGCCCGATCTCCATGCCGGCAGTATACCGCGACCGAGCTGGTCGAGCCATGAGGCTCTCGGGCCTTTGTCCACCTTGACACCTCGTCAGGCTTCGATTATATTACCAACTGGTCATGTATGGAGGCATACCGTGCACCCTTCAGAGGAGCTTCTCGGACGGATCGCAGACACGTTGAAGGCAATGGCCGACCCGACTCGACTTCGAATCCTGCACTGCTTGCACTCCGGCGAGCTCTGCGTGTCCGACATCCTGTCCCGAGTTGGCGGCAGCCAGGCGAACATCTCCAAGCACCTGTCGGTTCTCAAGAGAGCCGGCCTGGTGGACTGCCGCCGTGAGGGTCTCAATGTCTTCTACCGGATCATCGATGAGGGCGTCTTCACCATCTGCGAGAACGTCTGCGAGTCTCTGGAGCACCGGGTTGACCGTGATCGCGATATGATCGCCAGGGGACGTGACGAGTGGAGCCCGGCAGCCGCCACCATCTCCGGCCAGCCATGACCAAACCCTGAGGATCGTCATCGGAGGCGCGTCATGCCAATCTACGAGTACCGTTGTACCAGCTGCCAGAACACGTTCTCCAAGCTGCAGCCGATGAGCTCGAACAACCGCGAGGTTCCCTGTCCACGGTGTGGATCGACCGACACCCAGCGTCAGCTCTCGACCTTCGCGTCCGCAAGCACGGCTACGGCATCGTCCAGCTCCACAGCTCGAGCGAGCTGCAGCGGCTTCACCTGAGGCATCTGAGTCGGCGTCCGGCGGACGTCCCGTATCACACGCGCCTCAACCGCCCCCCCGCTGCTGCTTCGGGATCGGCGGCCCGGAGAACTCCTTGCTCGGGCTGCTCTCGGTTCCGTGCTCGAGCCGAATGACCTCGCGCTCGATCAACCGGCGAAAGATCAGCAGGTTCTCGATCTCCGAGCCCGGCAGGGTCTGCATGATCTGCCCGATGGTGTACATGCCGTTCACTCGGGAGAGAACGAAGCCCTCGAGAGGACCACAGTCCAGCTTGGTCAGCTCCTGCATCGGGATGGCCAGCTCCGGGACTGCCGTTGGCTGAATCGCGGCCCGGTCCAGCTCCGCCTTCAGCTTGCTCTCGATTCCCGACGCGTGCTCTTGAACGTCTCTGTGCTCCGGGTACTTCTCCCTCAGCACCTTGACCTGCTGAAAGCAGCCGAGAAGATCCCCCTCCTTCAACGAACGCTCCGCGTCCTTGAGTAGGACCCGCCACGCCGAGCGGCTGAACCCGGGAATCGGTACTGGCGGTCCCGTCGGTGACAGGAGGTCGAACAGATGTGCCTCCACCCCGTAGTACACGAAGCTGAAGATGTGAAACTCCGGGAGCCGGCTGGCCATGGCGATCTGCTCGATGCTCTGCTGGCCATCGATCTCGCGCAGGATGGCCAGCTCGACCTGCCCCATCTGCTGCACATCGACCGCCCGTACCACCTTCGGGATGTACGTTGCGTCGGGGATCACCTTGAGGATCCGACGCCACTCGTCCTGCCGGCGAACACCTTCCAGGATCAGCGAGTCGACCTGTAGCTGCAACGGCTGGAACTTTCGAACTGGCATCACGCCATCGAGAAACCGGAACTCGCCTTCCTCCCAGATGAACAGGTCGTAGATCGACTCCTCGGTCTTCACCCGCAGCAGATGCTCGAGCTCCTCACGGGTCAGGCGACCGATGATGACGAGCAGCTCTCCGAGCATCGTTCCGTGCCGCTCTTGCATATCAAGCATATGCTGGAGCTCTTCCTCGCCGAGATACCCCCAACCTACCAGGTAGAAGCCGAGGAACTCACGGGGGTTCTCCGACGAGGCTGCAACGACGGTGCCCTCCCGGAAATGGAGCTTCTTGATGTACTGCGACCCCTCGATCACCAACGTCCCGGTCTTCCTGCTCGAGGTCACCCACTGCAGCAGGTCGGCAAACGGCATGGTACGGATATTGCCGCTAATTGACACCGACTAGCTCCCCGCAGCAGTGGCTCGGAGAACCACCATACGTCGCCCATCCCACCGGTTTCGGGCGCACCCAGACCTCACGGAACGTTGGTATCCATCTCGCATATCGGCACTTGCCGTACCAGAGGTCATTATACCACGCTGCTCCTGTCGAACGCCGGACACACCGCTGCGCTACAATGCCAGCTCCGGAAGGGGGATCGATGTCGCAACGGATCATGGTGACGGGGGGCGCAGGTTTCATCGGCTCGCACGTCGTCGACGTTTTGGTCACGGCGGGCCACGAGGTCCACGTCCTCGACGACCTGTCCACAGGCCGACCGGACAACGTCCATCGTGACGCGACCTTGCACATCGCGGACATCCGCTCTCCAGAAGCCGCGCAGATCATCCACACGATCGAGCCCAACGTGCTGGTCCATCATGCTGCACAGATCGACGTCCGCCGTTCCGTCGCCGATCCGAAGCACGACGTGGAGATCAATCTGGTCGGGCTGGTCAACCTTCTCGAGGCCGGACGGCGCGCTGCAGTGCAGCAGGTGATCTTCGCCTCCACCGGCGGCGCCATCTACGGAGAGCAGGACGTCTTCCCCGCCGACGAGGCCCACCCCGCGCGACCCGTTTCCCCGTATGGTGTTGCCAAGCTCTCCAGCGAGCACTACCTCTTCTACTACCACTGTCAGTACGGAATCCACGCCACCTGCTTGCGGTACGCCAACGTCTACGGCCCGCGCCAGAACCCCCACGGAGAGGCCGGAGTGGTCGCCATCTTTCTCAATCGCCTCCTGCAGCGGCAACCGCCCACCATCCATGGAGACGGCGGACAGACCCGTGACTACGTGTACGTCGGCGACGTCGCCACGACGAATCTCGCGGTTCTCGGCCTCGAGGGTTTTCGTGTGTACAACGTCGGCACCGGCCGGGAGACCGATGTCACAACCCTCTACGCCCTGCTGCGCGACGCAGTGGGCAGCACCATGCAGGCGATCCACGGCCCGGCCCAACCAGGAGAGCAAAGGCGCTCGTGCATCAGCTCCGGGCTTCTCCAGCGCGAGCTCGGCATCCGCATGACGACCTCGCTCGAGGATGGCCTGGCCGCGACCGCACGGTGGTTCGCAGAGGCGCACACCGTCTGACGCCACCTCCAAGCTCCCGCCCGAGACCCTGCTGGGAGCTGTGCGCCGCGCACGAGACCATCTACCGAAACGCAGGCTTCCGCTTCTCCAGAAATGCGGCGGTCCCTTCGCGCATCTCCTCCGAGCCCGCACCGAGGCCGAACAGCGTCGCCTCGAACAGCAGCGCATCATCAAACGGCATGTCGAGTCCATAGCTCACGGCGTCCAGACAGGAACCGACCGCACGCGGCCCATTCCGCAAGATCGGTTTGAGAAGCTCCTCGACAGCCTGGCTCAGCGCCATTGGCTCCACGACGCGGTGCACCAGACCGATCCGTTCGGCCTCCTCCGCAGGAACATTCCGGCCTGTTGTCAGAATCTCCAGGGCTCTACCGCGACCAACGAGCCGAGGCAACCGCTGCGTTCCGCCGTAGCCTGGGATCAGTCCCAGCTTCACCTCCGGCTGTCCGAACACCGCCGTGCTCACCGCGACCCGGAAGTGGCAGGCCATCGCCAGCTCACAACCGCCGCCGAGGGCATAGCCGTTGACCGCGGCGACCACCGGCTTGGTCATCCGCTCGATGGCAGAGAACACCGCCTGCCCGCGCAGAGCGAACTCCTTCGCCTCCGCCGGCTCCAAGGTGTTCAGCTCCGCGATATCTGCCCCGGCAACAAACGCCTTCTCTCCTGCACCCGTGACGACCACCGCGAGAACTTCGGGGTCTCTCGCTGCAGCCTCCGCCGCAGTCGCCAGCTCCCCCACGGTTGCACGGTTGAGGGCGTTGAGCTTTGCAGGACGGTTCACCGTGATCCAGCGTACGCCCTCCTGATCGGCGCACATGAGGTTCTCGTACTCCACCGCATACCTCCCTGTCCAACACGCCAACGCGGTCGACCGCTGATTGCATCGACACACGGCAGCGAAATCTCGTGCGCCGATTGTAGCGGATCGCACATCACTTCCCTGCCTTTGCACCTGTTCTCGTCTTGAGAAAGGTCACCAACGACACGAAGCGACTGGGCTATCGAGCACACGCGATCACGAAGCACCGGGAGCTCGGTGACGCGCACGCAGCAAAAGACCCACCTCCACGAGGAGGTGGGAGCTCTGCTTGAGTGCACGTTGCGCTCAGCCGCCAACGCGGCCGCGTTGGCGGTTAGGTATGAGGTCCCCCGCCCACCCAGACTGCCCTTGCAGCGAGCGCTCGATCACCCTTCGATGCCACAGGCCTCCGAAGTAGGCTCCGGGGAGGGTGGGCGGCATTGAGAACTGAAAATTCAGAACTTAGAACTCAACTCTCGAGCTTTGCTTCGAACTTTCGAAGATACGGAGTTTTGAGCCGCTAGAAGTCGATTACGCTCACCGCGCCCGTCGGCGCATCCTCGTACAGCTCGCCGTTCGCATCCATGGTGGTGCCATGCTGCAGAACGTAGGCGCTGACATACTTACGGAACTTCGCCTTGTAGCTCATCAGCACCTTGACAGCGTAGTCGTAGGACACCGCGGCATCCGGGTCGCCCGCCTGATACGGCGCACCAACCTGGCTGGCAACAGTCGCCAGCATCTCCTGGGTCACAGTGTCGCCCGCGTCCCACCCATACGATCCCATCTCCATCGAGAGCATCAGCTCGAACGCTTCCTGAGGTGACATCTGCGGAGCTTGATCCGGGGGATAGACGAACATCTCGACGACGATCTGAGCAAGCTCGCCGACAGTAATGGCCTCTGGCTCGGGCTCCTCTCGCAGCGCAACCTGAGCGAACGCCGGAACCGCCAGCACCGCGACCAGACTGAAGATGAGCAAACGCCGCATGTTCGGCCTCCTAGACTTCACCCGAACTGTAACGCCCTGACACACCAGTTGTCAACCGCTGTTGCCAGGCTGCGCTCGCGCCTGACCGCTCGTACCGCGTGCCGCGGATCCATAGCCGTAGTGGTAGTACGAGTAGTAGTAGGAGTCATAGTAGTAGTGGTCCCGTTCCACATCGACCTGATTCACGACGACCCCGGCAACCCGCGATCCGGCTCGCGAGAGGTCGCGCAACGCGCCCTGAACCATCTTCCGGTTCAGCTCTCCGTACCGCACCACCATCACGACCATGTCCACCAGCTTCGAGCACACAACCGGATCGGTCACCGCAATGACCGGGGGCGTATCGACGAGGATCCAGTCGTAGCTCTGGCGGGCCTCCTCGAGGAGCCGAGCGAAGCTCGCCTTTCCGTAGACCTCGGGAGGGTTCGGCGGCAGAGGTCCAGACGTCACCGCATGCAGGTTCGGCGCGTCCGGCGACACGTGGAGCACGTCCTCCAACGTTCGCTCCCCCAGCACAACCGATGTGAGACCGCGGACGTTCTTGACGTGCACGAGGCGGTGAACGGCAGGCTTGCGCAGATCCGCATCCAGAAGCAGCACACGGCTTCCCGCTGCTGCAAGCACCTTTGCGAGGTTGAAGGTGGTCGTGGTCTTCCCTTCGCCGGGACCCGCCGAGGTGACCATGACCACCTGACCGCCTTCGCCCCGTGCAGCGAACATGATGGCGGTTCGCAACCCCTGGTAGATCTCCCGCATGGCGCGCGCCTTCTCCTCGGAGTAGGTCGGCACCACCGCGAACACCTCCTGGCCGAGGTACCGCTCCACGTCCTCCGGGGTTCGAATCGACTGGTCCATGAAGTCCACGAGAAACACCAACCCGACACCGAAAAACCCACCGAGAACAATGGACAGCATCAGGGTCCTCGGGATGTTCGGCGAGACCGGAGAAGATGGCACCCGCGCAACGTCGATCACGCGCGAGTTGTTGATGGCGATAGTCCCAGAGATGTCCGCTTCCTTCGAGCGTGCCATCATCTGCTCGTAAAACGCCTTGTTCTGCTGGTACTCGCGCTGGAGCTTCTCGAACTCCAACATCTCCTTCGAAAGGTCGATCGACTGCCTACGGAGCTGCTGGATGTTCGCGAACAGCGACTGCTCGCGGCGCCGTTTGATCTGGTAGTCAGTTCTCAGCGCGCCGATGATCGCCTCGATCCGGTCGCGGATCTGCGCCTTGACGCCGGCTTCACGACCGCGCAGGTCCTTGATGACCGGATGACCCTCCCGATACGTCTTGAGGTTTTCGTCGAGCTCCAGCTCGATCCCCTGCAGCTGCTTGCGCAGCGTGTTCAAGGTCTCGTCACGCATCACCTCCGGGAAGCTCGCGAGGGACAGGTTGTTCTCTCGGAGCTGCTCGAGGGCGTTGATCTCGGTCTCGAGGCGGATGCGATCGTTCTTCGCTTCCGCGTACGCGCTGGTGAGTGTGTTGATCTGCTCGGAGATAACGTTCTTGTCCTGGCTCGCGAACAGCATGGAGTCCTCCCGCTCCTGGAACTCCATCAGCTGCTCCTCGGAGCGCTCCAGCTGGTCGCGAAGGGGATCCAGCTTCTGCTGGATGACGTCGTACACCTCCCGTACCCGTTGCAGGTTCTCCTCGATATTGAGCTCGCGATACTCGTCCACGTAGGTGTTCAGCCACTCGGTGATCTGCACCGGATCGCGGCCGCGCATCGACACCGTCACAAGAGTGGAGTCTCGCACCGTGTCGACACCGACCATTCCGAGGATCCTGCCCGCCGGATCGCCGCCTTCGCCCCCAAGACCAAGTCGCTCGGCCACTCGCTCGGCCAGGGTTCGCGAGGTGAGCACTCGGACCTGCTCCGTGATGTAGCGCTCGATCTCCCACCACGAGGCGCCCATCTGGATCTGGTTCTTGATGATCTGCGGCGGCTTGGCGTCCAACGACAACGTCGCCGACGTCGCGTACATCTTGGTTCGGGTCAGTGACCAGGCGAGCCCGGCCAGCAGCATCAGAACGATCGAGACGCCGATGATCCAACGGCCGGACCAGAGAAGCATCAGGTACTCGCGGATGTTGATCTCGCCTTCCGAGTCCTCCGCCGCCCAGCCGTGGTGCTCCGGATCGTGCACATACTGCGCCATACCCGGGTGGTACGGCGGTGTCCCGATCATCCTGCTATCCTCTGGATGCGATCCCATTCCAACCCTTTCGCCGGCGCCTCTCGCCACCGCCTTGGAACCGATCGGCCTTCTCTCAGCTGCGCGCCGCTCACCGGACCTCAGCGATCCTAGAAGAACCGTCGTTTCACGATGATCACGTCTCCCGCGCGGATCCCCGGATCGTCCACATCGCCCTTGCGGATGTCGGAGAGATCATACGCCGAGACGTCCTTGCTGCCATCGACCTCGCGATGGATCTCCACCCTCTGCGCGGCAAACTTGTCGAGACCGCCCGCTCTCGAGATCGCCTGCATGAGCGTCATCTCACTCTCGATCTCGTAGCGGCCCGGGCTCTTGATCTCGCCCGTCACGAAGAACAGCCGCTTGGCGGGAACGAAGAGTACATCTCCCGCCTGAACCTCGATATCCGAGTCGGTCACGCCGGACAGCAAACGATCAACCGACATGGAGAACACCTTCTTCACCGGGCCGTTCTCGCCGGAGACCCTGCGTCGCAGCTCGAGGCTGCCTCCGGCCGACGAGCGCACACCGTTCGCCTCTGCCAACAGCTGGGAGACCGTTGTCCTCCCCGTCAGGTAGTACGTTCCCGGACGACCCACCTCACCCAGCACGGTCACCGCGCGCGAGCGGTGCTCCTTGACCTCCACCTGGAGCTGGACATCGACGTAGAAGTCCTTCTCGAGCAACCGCTCCAGCTCGGTTGCCACCTCCGCATCGGTGAGACCAACGACCTTTACCTGATCCAAGTATGGGAACGTGATCGTTCCGTCCTGGTTGACAGGGAACTCTCCGGAGATCTCGCCGTGCTGGTAGGCCACCACCCGCAGCACATCGCCCGCGCCCACGGTGTAGCCATCGTCGGCGGCCAGAGCCCGCGCGGGGCTCTCGGTCACCTGCGCGGCGCCGCCGGCTGCCAGAAGCACCAGGAACACCAGAACCGAACCACCGCCTATCCATCCCCGTCGCATGTCGGTCAGGCTAGCACAGTTCACACCTAACGGGTAGAGGACATTCACAGTTCTGTGACACCCCGCCGTGAGAGCACGACGCGCTTCGATGGGCTCCCCACCCTCCGAGCACCGGCCGGCTCCGCTGACGAGATACGCTCCGCGCTCGGGACGTCGCGTCAGTAGCCGAACACGAGACCGATCAGAAACACGTTACCCTCGTATGAGTACTCGTAGAAGGAGTCCCGCTCCCGATACGTGTAGGAACCACGCAACGACAGCAGTGGCGAGAACCGGTATCCGAGACCAATGCCGTACAGTGTCAGATCATCGGTCCTGTTGTCTCCGAACCTCGGATCCTCGAGCTCGTAATCGTTCGTCTGCAGCCGCACGCGAGCGTGCGCGAAAAGCCGCCCCTGCGCGTACTGGTACGTCAGTCCACCGGCGGTCGCGGTGTAGTACGGGTTCTGCTGGTTGTTCGAGGGGTACTCGGAGCGGTTGATGCTGAGCGTCACCGTCGATCCGTGAGCCATCTCCCACGCCAGGCTCCCCTCGGCCACCAGCCCCGAGAAGTCATCGAAGGTCGGCGCCCCCGGAGCGCTGTCGTAGCTGGTCGAGCGGTAGCCGAACCGCACCTCGCTGCGCAGAACCGGCGAGATGAGCCCGTTGAAGCCCACGGTGAGATCGTTGGCGTCGTAGTCACGATACTGGAAGGTATCGGTGGCGTCGAACATCGAGTACCGGTAGTGCACGTCCATGGTCAACGCTTCACTGAGCTGATGAAGCCAGCCGATCCCGAGGTACGAGCGATCGTAATCATAAAACAGCTCCTCGTCGCTCGACACGTCCGTCATGCCGCCTTGCACCGTCAGACCGTCACGCTCGGTCACCCAGTAGTCCGCGGCAAGGGTGACATCGTGCTTGGTGAACTGCCGATCGCCGAACGTCAGCTCGCCACCGGGATCGATCTGCCGCACGTCCAGGTTGCCGTCCACGAAGCGGTAGCCAGCCTTCAGCTGCAAGCCGCTGGCGAACTCGAACAGGCCGTCGAAATCGAAGTAGTGCGCCATGTTCTCGTTGAGCTCGTAGTCGGCGTACTCGCGATAGCGCGGCGTGTAGGTAAACCGAAGGTACGACTCGCGCACCGGCAGCTCGAACTGCAGCTTGCCGGCGATGGTGTAGATCTGATCAGACTCCTCGTTCTCCGGAGACAGAAAGATGTTGTCGTCGGCCTCCCAGCTCAGACCAACCGCCGGGCTGAAGATGAATGGACCAACCGCCACACCCTCACCCTCGTTGATGTTCAGGTCCTGCTGCGCCACAGCCGAGGACGCGAGGCCAACCGCAAGAACCACGGCTACCGTGAGTATTCGCCCTGCGCGCATCCCATGCCTCCTGCCATTCGGGTTCCTACCCCTTGAAGTGGAAGAGTATCACACTGTCAAGTCGCATCACAACCTACGATGTTCTTCCTCGAGAAACACGAGCACCAAGCGGTCCCAATAGGAGCACATGGGAAGCCCACAACTGACATCGGCAAACCTCATAAAACTCCGAGCACAGCTCGCCTCAAGCAACCTGCAACGCGACTCGATGACGAGAGTGTCCCGACATGGCATGGTGGATGAGCCGATGTCCTACCGATCCCAAATATTGAACCTCAGAATGCACCAAACGGCTTCGACACCGTCCTTCCAGGAAATCTTCTTCCCCTCGGCGTACGTGCGTCCATGGTATGAGATCGGAACCTCATAAATACGACAGCTCAGTCGAGCGACGCGTGCCGTAAACTCCGGCTCAAAACCAAACCGCTCCGACACCAGACGTATCCGGTCGTAGACCTCCCTGCGGAACGCCTTGTAGCAGGTCTCCATATCCGTCAAGTTCAGATCCGTGAGCATGTTCGACAGGGTCGTCAAGAACCGATTCCCGACGTAATGCCAGAAGAAAAGGACACGGTGCGCCCCCGCCTGAAACCTCGAGCCGAAGACCACGTCCGCTCGGCCATCGAGAATCGGTCCGAGGAGCACCGGGTAGTCGCAAGGGTCGTACTCGAGATCTGCATCCTGAACGATGAGGATGCCACCGCTCGACGCAGCAAAGCCGGTCCGGAGAGCTGCTCCCTTGCCTCGATTGGTTGGCTGAAGCTCGACGCGAAACTCGACCGGAACTGCATCGGACCGTGGCGGAGCCTGGTACCCGGTCAACAGCTCTCGGGTCCCATCTGACGAGGCATCGTCCACAGCAACAATCTCGATGCGGGAGATTCCAGCCGGAAACGGCGCCGACGCCACCCGATCGAGAAGCTCCACAACCGTTGCCACCTCGTTGTAGACAGGAACCACAACCGACACGGTCGTGTCGGACCGGAGGTCTGCCTGGTGATGGCTCACTGCTGGCGCCCCTGGTTACTTCCCGAGCAGGCCTTCACGCAGGTCCTCGGTGGGCGGCTCGGGACCAACCCACACACTGAAAAGCGCCGCAGCGAAGGCTCCGCCCTCGATGACACCCTTCTCGTTACCGTTGATCGTCACGGTGGTGCCGGCCTCCGGGACGTAGGTGATCTCGACGACATCGCCGTCCTTCATGTCGCCGAAAAAGCCTTTGAATGTGTCAATCTTCGCGGTCATCTCCTGCGCCGCCTGCGGGGCGTTGTTCTCGAACCCGTCCTCCCAGGAGCTGTCCATCTTGCTCTTGTTGGCCTTGTTGGTCAGGAAGTGCATCACCATCCGCTTGGCAGTCGCCGGATCGACGACCACAGCGGGATCGGAGGTCTCCTCCTCCAGGTAGAGGCCGCCGACGTACACCTTGACCCAGAGCTTCTTGCGCAACCCCATCCCGTTGAGGACGAGCGTCTTGCCCGAGACCGTCACCTCATCCGACATCGTCACGTCCGCCAGCTCGGCAGACCACGCAACGCCTGTCGCCACAACCAGCACCATCACCATCAGCAGAGCACGTCGCATCGTTTCCTCCTTGATCGTGTCCCCATACTCGACTCGAGCCCGGAGTTCGTCGGCGGCCTCATTGTACCCGAACCGTTCGGAGCAGGCACAGCCGCAGCGTACGCGTTACAGTTGAGACGCGTCCAGCACTCTCAATCGAGATCCACGCGCTACGGCTGACAGCAGGCGTGGTTTGGGCCAGGCCTAGGGTCGGTAGAACTCGCGGATCGTGTCGACGACCTCGCGCTGCTCGTCCTCGCGCAGCTCCGGATACACCGGTATCGCGAGCACATCCTCACTGGCCGACTCAGCCACCGGCATGTCCCCTGCGGCGTACCCCAGGTCTGCGAAGCAGGGCTGCAGATGGAGCGGCAGCGGGTAGTAGACCGCCGCGCCGATCTGACGATCGGCCAGGAACGAACGCAGCTCATCTCGACGCGGTACGCGAACAACGAACTGGTTATACGTATGACCGCGGCCTGGTACCTCCGACGGCAGCTGCACCTGATCGAGCCCGGCCTCGGCGAACAGCTCGCGGTACCTGGCGGCATTCCGCCGCCGTCCCTCTATCCACCCATCTACATGCGGGAGCTTGACCCGCAAGATGGCCGCCTGGAGCGCGTCGAGACGGAAGTTCCCACCGACTTCGTCGTGGAGGTAGCTACGGGTTTGCCCGTGCATCCGCAAACTCCGCAGCGAGCGCGCGAGCGCTTCGTCGTTGGTCGTCACCAGCCCACCGTCACCGAATCCGCCGAGGTTCTTTGATGGGAAGAACGAGAACGCCCCGAGGCCACCGATCCCGCCGACGAGTGTCCCGTTGTAGGTGGCGCCCCACGACTGCGCGCAGTCCTCCACAATCGGCACGTCGCCAACCACTTCACGCAGCCGATCCAGGTTCACAGACTGGCCGAAGAGGTGCACCGGTATGACCGCTTTGGTGCATGCCGTCAGCTGCGAGGCGACTCGCTCCGGATCGAGACAGAAGTCCGTGGCATCGATGTCCACGAACACCGGCCTGGCCCCGAGTCGCGTGACCACACCGGCGGTGGCGAAGAATGTGAAGGTGGGCAAGATGACCTCGTCTCCCGGCCCGACGTCCAACGCCATCAGCGCCACGAGCAACGCGTCTGTACCGGAGCTGACACCAACCGCGTGGTCGACGCCCAGCGCCGCGGCCGCCTCCTGCTCGAACGCCTCCACCTCCGGTCCGAGGATGAACCGCTGGGAGTCGCACACCTGGTCGAGCACCGCTCGGACATCCTCACGCAGACTCGCGTACTGACGGGTCAAGTCGAGCAAAGCCACCGCCATTGACGACCTCCTCCTCGGGGGCGAGCCCCCTTGTGAACAGCGCTCAGGTTGGCACGCACCGCACGCACCGTCAAGCGACACGAGCCACAGCGGACACGCCGCTTGAGGGTGCACAGATCGCTGAGAGCGCGGCTGCTTCCGTGGTATTCTCTCGGACCCGAAGGTGCGGAGGTATCGAAGCATGCACATCTGCGTTGTTGGAACTGGCTACGTGGGGCTCGTCACCGGCGCCTGTCTTGCCGACTTCGGGCTGGACGTCACCTGTGTCGACAAGGATCGCTCGAAGATCGAGCGCCTTTGCCAGGGTGAGATTCCCATCTACGAGCCAGGGCTCGACACGCTCGTGGCGAAGAACGCCAAGGCCGAGCGCCTGCACTTCACAACCGAGCTAGCGAACGCAATCCGCCAAGCGCTGGTCGTCTTCATAGCCGTTGGAACGCCGCCCAAGGAGGACGGCTCCGCCGATCTGTCGTACGTCATGGAGGTCGCGGCCTCCATCGCAGACCATATGGACGGGTACAAGGTCATCGTCACCAAGTCCACCGTCCCGATCGGCACAGGCAAGCTGATCGAGCAGGCGATCCGGGAGCGGAACGGATCGAGTCAGGCGTTCTCGGTGGTCTCGAACCCGGAGTTCCTGCGTGAAGGCTCTGCCATCGAGGACTTCATGCGACCGGACCGCGTAGTGATCGGCGCTCGCGATCCCCAGGCAGTCGCGATCATGAAGGACATCTACTCGGCGCTCTACCTGATTGAGACGCCGTTCGTGATCACCAACGTCGAGACCTCCGAGCTGATCAAGTACGCCTCCAACGCCTTCCTGGCGACGAAGATCACGTTCATCAACGAGGTCGCGAGGCTGTGCGAGCGGCTGGGCGCGGATGTCCACCATGTGGCCAAAGGCATGGGGTTGGACCGACGGATCGGGCCGAAGTTTCTCCACCCCGGCCCTGGCTACGGCGGCTCGTGCTTCCCGAAGGACACCCAGGCTCTGGCCGACATCGCCAGGTCTGCTGATCTGCCCTTCGAGCTGGTGGACACCGTGATCTCGGTCAACGATCGCATGAAGGCCGAAAGCGCAGAGCGTGTGCGCAGCGCCCTCGGCGGTTCGGTCGAGGGCAAGACCCTCGGGGTCCTGGGGCTTTCGTTCAAGCCGGAGACCGATGACATGCGCGAGTCTCCCGCGATTCCACTGGTGACCACGCTGGTGGCGGAGGGTGCCACCATCCGGGCGTTCGATCCGGTGGCCATGGACAACGCCAAGGAGTATCTGCCGGCCGAAGTCACCTACTGCGAGGACTCCTATGACGCGGCAGAGAACGCCGATGCGCTGGTTATCGTGACCGAGTGGAACCAGTTCCGCTCGCTGAACTTGAAGCGAATTCGGGAGACGATGCGCTCTGCAAACGTCATCGACCTGCGGAATGTGTACGACCCCGGCAAGGTCCGCGAGAGCGGGTTCACGTACAGCTGCGTCGGCCGGGCTGCCACCGACCTGCCGTTCTGAGAGCGCCGCCCATGGATGAGCCGCTCGAGTTCGTACGGCTGGATGTCTGGCTCGACGTCGCCTGTCTGTTCAAGACTCGGTCGCAGGCGCAGACCGCATGCCGCGGCGGCAAGGTCGAGGTCGATGGCGTCCGGGCCAAACCGCACCGAACGGTACAGATCGGCAACGAGGTTCGGATCACCTACGGTGCGGGTCGGCGAAAGATCGTCAGGGTTCAGCGCCTGGCCGCTACTCACGTTCCCAAGGCCGAAGCACGCGAGCTGTATGAGGACCTGACACCGCCGCCTTCACCCGAGGAGCAGGAGCTGCGACGCCTGCAGCGTCTCAGCAAACCGCCCAGACGCCCTCCGGGCGCAGGCGCCCCGAGCAAGAAAGACCGGCGTCTCCTGCGCAAGATCAAGGAAGGAAACAGCTCGGACTGAGCGCCACGCGCGTGGCAGATCTTAGGCCAGGTTGCTCATATCCCTCACTCCTGCCGGGCGAGCGTCCGTGTTGACATATGAGTAGCGCATCATTAGATTCTTCGTCTCAGACCTTGACACCCCGTCCCCAGGCACCTATACTCTTCTTGGCACTCGGGAGATCCGAGTGCCAAAAGTCGAAGATAAACCGAAAGGAGAGAGCACTTATGAATATCCAGCCCCTCTATGATCGGGTACTTCTCAAGCGGATCGAGGGCGAGGAGCAGGTTCGTGGCGGGATCATCATCCCCGATACCGCCAAGGAGAAGCCGCAAGAGGCTGAGATCGTCGCCGTCGGCGAGGGCAAGTTCGACGAGTCTGGCAAACGTCTGCCGATGACGGTCGAGGCCGGCCAGCGTGTGCTGATCGGCAAGTACTCCGGCACCGATATCAAGATCGACGAAGACGATTTCACCATCGTGCGTGAGGACGAGATCCTCGCCATCATCCAGAAGTAGCCCGACCATCCCGGTCGAACCACGAGAGATTCACGACAAGGAGTCCTCATCATGGCAGCAAAACAGATCGTCTACTCCGAGGAAGCACGACAGAAGATTCTGTCTGGTATCAACCAGCTCGCGAACGCCGTCAAGGTCACGCTCGGTCCCAAGGGACGCAACGTCGTGATCGACAAGAAGTTCGGCTCCCCCACCATCACCAAGGACGGCGTCACCGTCGCCAAGGAGATCGAGCTCGAGGATCCGCTGGAGAACATGGGAGCACAGATGGTGCGCGAGGTCGCCTCCAAGACCTCCGACGTGGCGGGCGACGGCACCACCACCGCCACCGTGCTCGCACAGAGCATCTACTCCCACGGCATGAAGAACGTGACCGCGGGCGCCAACCCGATGGAGCTCAAGCGCGGGATCGACCACGGTGTGAAGACCGCCGTCGACTACATCGACTCGATTGCCAAGCCGGTCGAGGGTGAAGCGGTTGCCCACGTCGGCACCATCTCCGCCAACAACGACCGCGAGATCGGCGAGATCATCCGCGAGGCGATGGAGAAGGTCGGCAAGGACGGCGTGATCACGGTCGAGGAAGCCAAGGGGCTGGAGACCACCCTCGAGGTGGTCGAGGGCATGCAGTTCGACCGCGGCTACCTGTCGCCGTACTTCGTCACCGACGCCGAGCGCATGGAGGTCGTGCTCGAGAACGCCAAGATCCTGATCTTCGAGAAGAAGATCTCCTCCATGAAGGACCTGCTGCCGATCCTCGAGAAGACCGCCCAGCAGGGCAAGCCGCTCCTGATCATCGCTGAGGATCTCGAGGGAGAGGCGCTTGCGACCCTCGTGGTGAACAAGCTGCGCGGCACCCTCAACGTCGCTGCCGTCAAGGCGCCTGGCTTCGGTGATCGTCGCAAGGCGATGCTCGAGGACATCGCGACCCTGACCGGTGGCAAGATGATCTCCGAGGACCTCGGCATCAAGCTCGAGAACGTCCAGTGGAACGATCTTGGCACCGCCAACAAGATCGTGATCACCAAGGATGACACCACCATCGTGGTCGAGGACGACAACCCGGCCAAGCAGGAGGCGATCCTGGGCCGTGTCAACCAGATCAAGAAGCAGATCGAGGACACCACCTCCGACTATGATCGCGAGAAGCTGCAGGAGCGGCTCGCCAAGCTCGTCGGCGGCGTCGCCCAGATCAAGGTCGGTGCGGCCACCGAGACTGAGATGAAGGAGAAGAAGGCCCGCGTCGAGGACGCGCTCCACGCCACCAAGGCGGCCGTGGAGGAGGGCATCGTGCCCGGCGGTGGCACCGCGCTGCTGCGTGCCATGACCGCGGTCGAGAAGATGCTCGACGGCTCGACCACCGACACCCAGACCGGTCTCAAGATCCTCCACCGGGCGCTCGAGGAGCCGACCCGTCAGATCATCCTCAACACCGGTACGGACGAGGCGGCCGTGATCGTGCGCGAGCTGCGCGACGCCGAGCTCAACTTCGGCTACGACGCCAACGACGGCGTGCTGAAGGACATGATCACGGCAGGGATCATCGATCCGGCCAAGGTCACCAAGAACGCGCTGCTCAACGCCGCGTCGATCGCGGGCCTGCTGCTCACCACCGAGGCGATGGTGTGCGAGCTCCCCGAGGACGAGAAGGCGCCAGCAATGCCTCCGGGCGGGGGCATGGGCGACATGTACTGAGCCTGAACCGCTCGCACAGAGTGCTTTCTGGACGGCCCGGGCACTGCCCGGGCCGTTTTCTTTGGGTCAGCGGAAGGTGTCAGACACGCCCTCCCGCCATCGAGACCGAGCTCCGACTGCCGGGGCTTCGAAGCTCCGGGGCCGGCGCATCCGGCTGCCGGGGCCGGGGCCAGGACCGTTGCCGGGAAAGCTTCGTTGCGTGGCTCGTGAAGGAAGGGCGGGAGGGCCTCGTCCTACGCCACCCCGTCATCTCGACCGAGCTGCCATGTCCTTCGGGCTCTCGGGAAGCGTCTCGGCTGCGATCATGGCCCGCAGCACCTGGCGAGCGGAGAGATCCCGTGGGAGAACCCGCCGCCATCCGGTCCCGGTCAACGGACCCGGACCCGGAAGTCGGTCATCGGTCCCCGGCGATGGCTCTGGAGTGACGATGGGGCCTACGGGTGGATGGGTTTTCGGGGCGTCGTTGTCCGGTGCTGGGCGGTTGGGGTTCGAGGGTACGAGGCGAAGCGTCAGCAGCCAGTTGGCGCAGAGGTCAACCCGCTGGTCAGGGCTTCAGTGCTCCGGAGCCGGCTTCCGGGACGGGGGCCAGGGCCGATGCCGGGCTTGCCCCGGCGTAGCCGCGGTGGGTGGTAAGGGGGAAAGCGAAGCCGGGAAGGCTTCGTTGAATGGCTTGGGGTGGCAGACCCCTTCCGTCCACCCCGCCGGCGAGACGCCGGCTGTCAGATCTGCATCGTGGTACATCGTAGATGGATGGAGAAGAAGCACGCTAGGATGCACGGGTGTTTGCACACGTGGCGATCCCGAGGTCGGCGCCGGAGCCGCTGACATACCGAGTTCCACCACAGTGGGAGCCCCTGGCCCAGGTCGGCCTTCGTGCCCGCGTCACCGTCCGCGGCCGGCCGGCAACCGGGCTCGTGGTCGAGCTTGGCGAACGCTGCGATATCGACCCCGATATCGTCCGCGACATCGACGAGCTCCTGGACACCGAACCGCCGCTCCCACCCCACCTCCTCGATCTCGCTCGCTTCGCTGCCCGTTACTACCGCTGCCCCCTGGGCGACACGGTTGCGGCCATGCTCCCGGCCTCGCTGCTCCGAAGTGACACCGAGGAGCTGGCCGTCACCCACCTCGGAGTCCTTACAGACCCCTCCAACCTTCCCCCGGCAGAAGCCGCTCTCCTGCACTACCTGATCGAGCACACCCGCGCGCGGACCGCCGCCGCCAGGGCAGCCACGAACGCCACCCATCGAGCTGTAAGCGAGCTCCGGCGCGCCGGCCTGATCGACGTCGTCCGGAGGCGTCGCGACCGTCCCCCGAGCCGAGAGATCGCCGCCCTCCAGCTAGCGGATCTGCCGCTCGACACGATCCGCCAGCAGCTCGAGAGGACGCCGCGTCGCCTGGATGTCATCGAGTGGCTCGCGGAGCAGGGGCACCCGGTTCGCCAATCCGAGGTGCTCGATGCCGTCGGCTGCTCCGCCAGTGTGATCAACGCCCTCGTGCGAGACAAGCTGCTCATCCGCTTCACCCAGCCGCCGTCGGACCCACCCCGCTGGGCGCTCCGACAACCGGCGCGTGCGATCCACCTCTCAGCAGCACAGACGACAGCCGTCAATGCAGTGATCGCACGGCTCCGTCAGGGGGGCTATGAAGGGTTTCTCCTCCACGGTGTCACCAGCTCCGGAAAGACCGAGGTCTACCTGCGGTGCCTCGACGAGGTCCTGCGCGAGGGTCGACGCGCCCTGGTGCTCGTTCCCGAGATCGGCCTGACTCCAGCTACGGTGGGCGCCGTCCAGCGCCGGTTCGGGGACGATGTGGCTGTGATGCACTCCGCACAGTCCGAGGGGGAGCGGTGGCGACAGTGGCGCGCTGTCCGCGACGGCCAGGCCTCAATCGTCGTCGGCCCCCGCTCCGCCGTGTTCGCACCGATCACCAACCTGGGTCTGATCGTCGTCGACGAGGAGCACGACGGCGCCTACAAGCAGAGCGAGGCGCCCCGGTACAACGCTCGGGATCTGGCGCTGCTGCTTGCACAGCGCCTGGCCATCCCCGCCCTGCTGTGCTCCGCCACGCCCTCACTGGAGGCGCATCAGCTCGTCGTGGATCGACGCCTGGAGCGTCTGCACCTGCCCCAACGGGTCGGCGGAGCCGAGCTGCCGGAGGTCGAGCTCGTCGACCTCCGGCGCGAATCTCCCGAACCCGGTGAGAAGGGCGCCACCCTCTTCTCTCGCCAACTGTTGACCGCACTCGAGTCGTGCCTCGCTCGCAACGAGCAGGCCATTCTCCTCATGCAACGTCGGGGCTGGGCGCCAACCCTCCTGTGCAGGGACTGCGGTACCGCCGTGAAGTGTCCACACTGCTCGGTCTCGTTGGTGGTCCACCGCCGTCAACGCGGATTGCACTGTCACTACTGCGGCTACAGCCAGGCGGCGCCCCGTTCGTGCAGTCAATGCGGAGGCACGCTGCTGGATCCGATTGGAGCCGGAACCGAGAAGATCGCTGCAAAGCTCGAGGAACGTCTTCCTTCAGTGCGCATCGGCATTCTCGATCGTGACACCGTCCGCCGCCGCGACGGCTTGGAGACAACTCTCGGCGCCTTCCAGAGTGGTCGTCTCCAGATCCTAGTGGGCACACAAATGGTCGCCAAGGGACACCACTTCCCGAACGTGACCGTCACCGGTGTGGTCTCCGCCGACGCGATGCTCTCGCTTCCGGACTTCCGAGCCGGCGAGCGGACGTTCCAGCTCCTCACCCAGGTCGCGGGGCGCGCGGGGCGCGGTGATCGGCCGGGCTCCGTCATCGTCCAGACCTACCATCCGGAGCACCCGGCAGTGCGGCACGCCGTGCACCATGACACGGAAGCGTTCCTCGCCTCGGAGCTCCTGTTCCGCCGGACATTCCGCTACCCGCCGACGGCAAAGATGGCGATCCTCCGCTTCGAAGCGGCCACGGAGGACGGTGCGCAAGCGGCCGCCGAAGCGACCTCCCGGGCGTTGGCGGGGGCGCCTGTTCACGTCCGAGGTCCAGCGCCCGCGCCCCTGGCGCAGGTTCGTGGCCAGTGGCGCTGGCAGATCCTCCTGACCGCTCCCAACCGGAGCTCGATCCACGCAGCTCTGGACCAGGCCGAAAGCGTCACGCTCACATCGGGCGCCCGGCGCATCGTCGATATCGACCCGCAATCGGCGTTGTAGCTGGCCTTCGCGCGCCGCTCGGGAACACATTCTGCCGCAATGCGGCGACACCCCCTTGCCATCTGGCGTCGAGTCGTGGAAAATGAATGAGTGTTCATTCACCGCCGTATCTCAAGCACCCCAGCGCGGTACGCGCCGCAGCCTGCGGGGCCATCAAACCATGTCCATTGCTCCTTACCTCTGCCGGAGTGCGGCGAACATACGGTTGCAGCACGCCGGCTTCAGGGGTCAGGAGGTGGACCATATCTGGGAGGTTGACCGATGCAGAGAGAGATCCGAAAGGTGGCGGTCCTCGGGGCCGGCGTCATGGGTTCGGGCATCGCTGCGCACCTTGCCAACGCAGGAGTGCCAGTTGTCATGCTCGATATCGTGCCGCCGGAGCTCGGTCCGGACGACGAGAAGAAAGGGCTCACGAAGGACAGTCCTGCCTTCCGCAACAAGCTCGCCCTGCAGGGCCTGGAAGGGATCAAGAAGTCCAAGCCGGCCCTGGTCTACTCCAAGCGCCGACTCGACCTGATCGAGGTCGGCAACTTCGAGGACGACTGGGAGCAGCTTGCCGACTGCGACTGGATCGTCGAGGTCGTGGTAGAGCGGCTCGACATCAAGCAGAAGGTGTTCACCCGCGTCGAAGAGGTCCGTAAGCAGGGTGCGATCGTCTCGTCGAACACCTCGGGGCTCTCCATCAAGGGGATGACCGAGGGCCGTTCGGACGACTTCAGGCAGCACTTCCTGGTCACTCACTTCTTCAACCCCGTCCGCTACATGCGGCTGCTCGAGCTGGTTGCGGGTGAGGAGACCCTGCCGGAGGTTCTCGACTTCGTCGCAGACTTCGGACGCTACCGACTCGGCAAGGGCATCGTGTTCGGCAAGGACACCCCGAACTTCGTCGGCAACCGGATCGGCGTCTTCGGCATCATGGACACCGTCCACACCATGATGGAGATGGACTACCAGCCTGACGAGGTGGATGCGATCACCGGTCCGGCGATGTGTCACCCGAAGAGTGCATCGTTCGGCACCGTCGACCTGGTCGGCCTCGATGTCATGGTACACGTCGTCAACACCCTCAAAGAGGGCTGCCCGGACGACGAGATGCGACACCTGTTCGAGGTACCGGACTTCATCCAGGGGATGCTCGACAAGAAGCTCCTCGGGCGCAAGGCGAAGGCCGGCTTCTTCAAGCGGGTCAAGAACGACGAGGGAAAGTACGACCTCTACACCTACGACTGGAAGACCCAGGAGTACCGACCGAAGTCGAAGCCAGACTACCCGTCTCTCAAGAAGACCAAGAAGTTCAACGACCCGGCGGAGCGGATCAAGTTCCTGGTCAGCCAGGACGACCGCGCCGGCGTGTTCGCCTGGCGACTGACCCGCGACACGGTGGTGTACGCCGCCAACCGGATGGGCGAGATCGCCGACACCATCGTCGACGTCGACAACGCCCTGCGCTGGGGCTTCAACTGGGAGCTCGGGCCGTTCGAGACCTGGGACGCCATCGGCGTCGCCGAGAGCATCGAGCGCATGAAAGCGGAAGGTGTCGAGCCTCCCAAGTGGGTGCTCGAGATGCTCGAGGCCGGCTGTGACACCTTCTACCGGGAGAGCACAACCACCATCGGCCGCGACTACTACGACCTCGAGACGAAGTCGTACAAGCCGGTACCGCGACCCGAGTCGTTCGTCCTCCTGTCCGACCTCAAGAAGGACGAGAAGGCGGTGGTCTTCGGCAACGAGGGCGCCTCGCTGGTGGACCTGGGCGACGGCATCGCCTGCATCGAGTTCCACTCCACGTTGCAGCCGAAGCTCAACCCGATCGACGACAAGATCATCGAGGTCATGCAGAAGGGCGTCGAGATCGCCGAGCGCGACTTCCGCGGCCTGGTGGTCCACCACCAGGGCGAGCAGTTCTGCGCCGGCGCCAACCTGCTGATGATCCTCGAAGCAGCGCAAAGTCAGCAGTGGAACGCCATCTCCGAGATGGTTCGCGTCTTCCAGGGAATGACAACCGGCCTGCGCGACTGCAGCGTACCCACCGTGGTGGCGCCGTTCGGCTTCACCTTCGGCGGTGGCTGCGAGATCACCATGGGCGGTGATCAGGTCTGCGCACTGGCCGAGACCTACATCGGCCTCGTCGAGGTCGGAGTCGGTCTCATTCCGGCCGGCGGCGGCTGCTACTTCATGCTCGAGCGGGTCCTCGAGGGAATCGATACGCCGATTCTGTCCAACCTCCCGTTCCTGCAGATGGCTTTCGAGAACATCGGCATGGCGAAGGTCGCAACCTCTGCGGAGGAAGCGAGGGAGCGCAAGTACCTTCGCCCGTCGAACCACATCGAGATGAACCCCGACCAACAGCTGTGGACCGCGAAGCGGATGGCGATGGCCATGGCCGACATTGGCTATGTGCCGCCGCAGCCCAAGAAGCTGCGTCTGCCAGGCCGCGAAGGGGTGGCAACCATCAAGATGATGCTCCACAACATGAAGCTGACCCACTGGGTCTCGTCCCACGACGAGAAGATCGGGCAGCATCTCGGCAACATCCTGTGCGGCGGCGACACCACCATCAACGACCCGGTGGATCGCGCAACGATCCTCGACCTGGAGCGCGAGGCGTTCCTCTCCTTGTGCGGGGAGCCGAAAACCCAGGACCGGATCACGTACATGTTGCTCAACAACAAGCCGCTCAGGAACTAGGAAAGGAGCGACACGATGCGAGAAGCAGTCATTGTCTCCGTCGCCCGCTCCCCCATCGGCCGCGCCAAGAAGGGAAGCCTCCGCGACACCCGTCCAGAGGAGTTCTCTGCCCCGGTCCTGGAGGAGCTGGTTCGCAGGACCCCTGGCCTGACCAAGGACATGGTCGAGGACATCATCATCGGCTGTGCCATGCCGGAGGGCGAGCAGGGCATGAACGTCGCCCGGCTGATCGGCCTCCTCGCAGGGTTCCCGACCCACGTGCCGGCTGGCACCATCAACCGGTTCTGCTGCTCGGGCTCGCAGTCGATCGCCTGGGCCGCGGACTCGATCAAGGCCGGCAACAACGATCTGGTCATCGCCGGTGGTGTGGAATCGATGTCGATGGTCGCCATGGGCGGCAACAAGATGATCGGCGATCCCGCCCTCATGGAGCAGATGCCAAATGCCTATGCCGCCATGGGCACTACCGCCGAGGTGGTGGCGCGCCGCTTCGGCATCTCGCGAGAGGTCCAGGACGAGTTCGCTGCCAACTCCCACAAGAAGGCCGCAGCCGCCATCGAGGCCGGCAAGTTCACAGAGGAGATCGTTCCCCTGGACGTGCGCGTCCGTGAGAACGGCTCCTGGCGGCACTTCACCTTCGACACCGATGAGGGACCGCGCCCGGACACCTCCGTCGAGGGTCTGGCCAAGCTCAGGCCGGTGTTCGATCCGGTCGGCACCGTGACCGCCGGCAACGCCTCGCAGATCAACGACGGCTTCGCTGCTGTCGTGGTGATGTCGAAGGAAAAGGCCGACGAGATGGGGCTCGAGCCCCTGGCGTACGTCCGCCAGTGGGCGGTCGGTGGGGTCGACCCGGACATCATGGGGATCGGCCCGACCGTGGCCGTCCCGAAGCTGCTCGAGAAGACCGGGCTGAAGCTCGACGATATCGACCTCATCGAGATCAACGAGGCGTTCGCAAGTCAGTCCGTGTACTGCGTGAACGAGCTCGGCCTGCCGCCGGAGAAGACCAACGTCAACGGCGGCGCGATCGCCACCGGTCACCCACTGGGGGCCACCGGCGCCGTGCTCACCGTCAAGCTGATCGGCGAGATGCGTCGGCGTGATGCCAAGCGCGGCATCGTGACCATGTGCATCGGTGGAGGCATGGGGTTCGCCTACCTGCTCGAACGTCCGTAGCACACTCTGCCACCACGAAACGCAGAAGAAGAACGCCGCGGCACCTGCCGCGGCGTTCGTCATTGTGGCGACTGACGACGGCCGCATCTTCAGGAACTCGAAGCATCCGCCGGGAACCGGACGACCGGGTTCCGGTTGTCGGGACCGGGGCTGAGCTGCGGCGTCGTCGCTCCTGCGAGTGAGATCGGGTGGACGGGCGAGCTTCTACCCAACGGCCGACGCGGCCGCGTTGGACACTGAGCACCCGCTCAGGTTACGACCAAGCCACCCGCGACCGGTGCGGGCGCGAGCTGTCTGCGCAGACCACAACCGCCCCATCTCGCTCCGCGGTTCGTTCATCGCGTGCGCTACCGGCTCCTCTGCAGTACGATGGGATCGACACTATGGAAACTGCACTCGGAGACTGCGCCCATGGCGACGATTCTCGCTGTCGATGACGAGCGTGTCTCCCTGCTGATCGTCAAGGAGACCCTCGAGCGAGCAGGCCATGATGTCATCACGGCAGACAGCGGCAGAGACGTTCCCGCCCTGATCGACGTCGCACGCATCGACGCCGTCATCTTGGACCGGCGCATGCCGGGCACGGACGGGCTCGAGGTGCTGCAGACGCTACGCGAGAACCCGAAGACGACATCGGTGCCGGTTGTCATCCTCAGCTCTCTCTCCACGGGCCAGGAGCGCGTGCGCGGCCTCGCTGCCGGCGCTGACGACTACATCATCAAGCCGTTCGAGCCAGCGGAGCTGATCTTGCGGGTCGAACGGCTGATCGCCCAGGCGAGGATGCGGCGTACTGCATCCGAGCTCGCGGTGATCGCCGACCTGGTACGCCGCCAGCGACCCGTCCGCGGCCTCACCCTCGGACGCTACACGCTCGAGGAGCTGATCGGAGAAGGTGCGATGGGGATGGTGTTCCGAGGTTGGGACCCGAAGCTCGATCGCCCGGTCGCGCTGAAGACAATCCACCTCGGGCGCGGCGTCTCGGAGGCCCGGCGGACCCTCATGCTGCACGCTCTGCTCAAGGAGGCCGTTGCCGCCGCGAAGCTGACCCACGCACACGTGGTGACCGTCTACGACGTCGTCGATGAGGACGACGGCGCGTTCCTTGCCATGGAGCTGGTGGACGGTACGACCATCGAGCGGCACATCAGCAACCGCGGCCCGTTGCCGGCGGACCAGGCCATGGTCCTGGCACTCGCGGTTTCCGGTGCTCTGCAGGCAGCCCACGAGCGAGGCATCGTCCACCACGATCTCAAGCCCGGGAACGTTCTCCTCGGTCAGGACGGCTCGATCAAGGTCACCGACTTCGGCCTGTCGAAAGGGATCTCCGAGGTGACAGAGGCCGAGGGCGAGGTGTGGGGTACGCCCGGTTACCTCCCGCCAGAGGCTCTGGTCGGGAACGGGTACGACCAGCGCGGTGACCTGTTCGGTCTGGGCGCGTTGCTCCACTTCGCGGTGACCGGGAAGCCCGCGTTCCGCGGTGATACTGCGACTGGCACCGTCCGGCTCACGCTGTACGAGCCACCGTCCGGCAGTGAGGCGCTTGTCGGGATCCCGTTCGAGCCGTTCCGATCCCTGATCGGTGAGCTCCTCGCAAAACGACCAGAAGATCGCCCGAGCACAGCCACGCAGGTCGTCGCTCGCCTCGAGGCGATGGGCGGTCGCTCGATGCGCTGGACCGAGAAGGTCGCAGCGGATCTTCTTCCGCCGGAGGCAATGCTCGGGCTCATGTCGCGTAGGATCACGATCGATCCGCGCCACAAGGCGCTCATCGCAGCGTATACGGGTGCGCACAAACCTTTCCACGACACCGAGTAGGCGCCTCCCAGCGCCAGCGACACGGAGCGAGCGGTGACAGAACCGCTGAGCTCGGGTAGGCTGTAGCCATGTCCTCGAGCCTCGGAGTGCTGTTTCGCGTCGCCACCTACGGCGAGTCACACGGCACCGGCGTTGGCGCCGTGGTGGACGGCTGCCCTGCCGGGCTGGAGCTCGACGTCGAGTGGATCCAGCAGCGTCTCGACCGGCGACGACCCGGTCAGAGCGCTCTCACGACCGCGCGCCAGGAGCCCGACCGGGTCGCCATTGTCTCCGGCGTCGAGGCCGGTCGGACCCTCGGCACCCCGATCGCGCTGCACATCGCCTCCACCGATCAGCGGCCCACCGACTACCGATCGCTGCGCACCGTACCGAGGCCATCACACGCCGACTACACCTACGAGCAGAAGTACGGCCGACGGTCTCTCTCCGGAGGAGGACGTGCGTCCGCCCGCGAGACCGCCGGCCGGGTGGCGGCGGGAGCGATCGCAGAGAAGCTGCTGCTCGACGCGTGGGGTGTGGAGGTCGTGGCCTGGGTCGATCGGGTCGGCGAGGTCACCGTCAGCGAGGTGGATCCACTTTCCGTCAGCCGAGAGGCGGTGGATGTCAACTCCGTACGATGCCCCGACTCCGCAGTCGCCGAACGCATGATCGAGCTCATCGAAGCTGTCCGCGATGACGGCGACTCGATCGGTGGCACCATCGCGTGCGTCGCTCGGGGCCTGCCCACCGGCTGGGGCGAGCCGGTGTTCGACAAGCTCGAGGCGCTGCTCGCCCGCGCCATGCTGTCCATCCCGGCCACCAAAGGCTTCGAGATCGGCTCCGGCTTCGCGTGCGCCACGATGCGAGGCTCCGAGCACAACGATCGCTTCATCCATCGCGGGAGCACGCTGGGAACGGCGACCAACCGATCCGGGGGCGTCCAAGGAGGCATCTCGAACGGTGAGCCGGTCGTGTTCCGGGTCGCGTTCAAGCCGCCGGCCACGATCTCCAAGGCGCAGTCCACCGTGGACTTCAACGGGAATGAGACGGTTCTCGAGGCGCGCGGGCGACACGATCCGTGCGTCGTACCCAGGGCGGTACCGATCGTCGAGGCCATGACCTGCCTGGTGCTCGCCGACCTCGCCCTCCGCCAGGAGGTTTACAGGACACTGCGGGAGCGCTAGCTCTCTCGGTGACGAGCCTCTCAGACCATTAGCGAGTGAAGACCGCCGCATCTTCGAAAATTCGAAGCAAAGCGCCTGGGTTGAGTTCTAAGTTCTTAATTT
>CAZEJK010000021.1:0-40415 GCA_964512045.1 uncultured Thermoanaerobaculia bacterium | reverse complement strand
AGGGCCGTGTGGGGCGACCCGTGCCGGTTCGAGTCCGGCCTTCGGCACCACGTCATCGACACGACAGGCGGCCATCTCGGCCGTCTGTTTTCGTAACGTCACCATATGGGGAGAGAGCATGGCGAGTCCTGTTCGTACCCGCATCGCACCGAGCCCAACCGGCGACCCGCACGTGGGCACCGCCTACGTGGCGCTGTTCAACTACGCCCTCGCGCAGCAGACGGGCGGGCAGTTCGTGCTTCGCATCGAGGACACGGATCGTCAGCGCTCCAACGTCGTCTCGGAGCGCATGATCTTCGAGGCGCTCCGGTGGCTCGGCCTGAGCTGGGACGAAGGGCCCGACATCGGTGGCGAGCACGGTCCGTACCGACAGTCCGAGCGGCTGGCGATCTACCGGGAGCACATCGAGCAGCTCATCGCCAACGGCGCCGCGTACCCGTGCTTCTGTACCAAGGAGCGTCTCGACGCCCTGCGCGCCGAGCAGCGCGCCGCGAAGATGGATCTCGGCTACGACCGTCACTGTCGCTCGCTCGCCCCGGCGGAGGCCGCCAAGCGTCGTGCCGCCGGCGAACCGCATGTCATCCGGCTGGCGATGCCCACCGAAGGCGAGACGGTGGTCCACGACCTGCTGCGCGGGGACATCCGTTTCGACAACGCCGGAGTCGACGACCAGGTCTTGATCAAGAGCGACGGTTTTCCAACGTACCACCTTGCCAATGTCATCGACGACTCTCTGATGGGGATCACCCACGTGGTCCGCGCCGAGGAGTGGATCTCCTCGCTGCCGAAGCACGTGGCGCTGTACCGCGGGCTCGGCTGGCCGCTGCCGGTCTTCTGCCACCTGCCGTTGCTGCGCAACACCGACAAGTCGAAGATCTCGAAGCGGAAGAACCCGGTCAGCCTCAATCATTACCGTCGCGCCGGGTTCCTTCCCGAAGCCATGCTGAACTATCTGGCGATGATGGGCTGGACGATGCCGGATGGCCGCGAGGAGTTTTCGCTGGAGGAGTTCGTCGCGGCGTTGCGGCTCGAGGACATCTCACTCGGCGGACCGGTGTTCGACCTCGACAAGCTCACCTGGCTGAACGGCAAGCACCTGCGGCGGCTGAGCTCAGACGAGATGATCGACCGGCTCCAGGAGGACCTGCTGTCGCAGACGCACCTGCGCCGGATCGCTCCGCTGGTCCACGAGCGGATCAACACCCTCGAGGAGTTCATCGACTACGCCGGGTTCTTCTTCGTGGGCTCGCTGAGCTACGACGAGAAGGCCACCAACAAGCTGGTGGCCAAGCAGCACACCGCGCCGGAGACCGCGAAGGCGCTGCGCGTCCTTCTCGAGGAGCATCTCGACGGCGTCCTCGAGTGGAACGAAGAAGCGATCGAGGCCGCGGCTCGCACCTTCTGCGAGGCCACCGGCTGGAGCCCGAAGCAGCTGTTCATGCCGATCCGTATCGCCGTCACTGGAAAAGCAGCAACCCCGCCGCTGTTCGAGACCATGGAGGTCCTGGGCAAGGAGGTGTGTCGGCGACGGCTCCAGGACGCTATCGCACTCCTGCGGACCATGAAGTGAGCTACTCGGTGGCCGTTACCATCCACCCGATCCCACGTTTTCTGCGCCCGCACCGCGCCGCATGAAGGAGCCCGACATGAGCACGGACGACCGAGGCAAGCTCGACTTCATCCGCAGCATCGTGGACAACGACCTCCGTTCCGGACGCCACTCGGAGATCGTGACCCGCTTCCCTCCGGAGCCGAACGGCTTTCTGCACATCGGCCACGCGAAGTCGATCTGCCTGAACTTCGGCATTGCTGCGGAGACCGGCGGACGCTGCCACCTCCGGTTCGACGATACGAACCCGATCAAAGAGGAGCAACGGTACATCGACTCGATACAGGAGGATGTCCGCTGGCTCGGCTTCGACTGGGGCGAGCACCTCTACTTCGCCTCCGACTACTTCGAGCGGCTGTACGAGCTCGCCGTCCAGCTGATCGACACGGGGCGCGCGTACGTCTGCGACCTCACCGCCGAGCAGATCCGCGCCTACCGGGGAACGCTCAAGGAGCCGGGCCGCAACAGCCCCTACCGGGACCGCACAGTCGCCGAGAACCGTGAGCTGTTCGCGCGAATGCGTGCCGGGGAGTTCCCCGATGGCTCGCACACCCTGCGCGCCAAGATCGACATGGCCTCCGGCAACCTCAACCTGCGCGACCCGGTGATGTACCGGATCGTGCACGCAGCCCACCCGCGCACAGGCGACGCCTGGTGCATCTACCCCACCTACGACTGGGCACACGGCCAGAGCGATGCCATCGAAGGGATCACCCACTCACTGTGTACCCTCGAGTTCGAGGACCACCGACCGTTGTACGAGTGGTTCGTCGAGCATCTCGACTTCCCGACCCCACCTCGACAGATCGAGTTCGCCCGCCTGAACCTCAGCCATACGATCATGAGCAAGCGCAAGCTCCTCAAGCTCGTCACCAGCAGCGTCGTCCGCGGCTGGGATGACCCGCGGATGCCGACCCTGTCTGGGCTGCGCCGGCGTGGCTACACGCCGGAGGCGATCCGATCGTTCTGCGACATGATCGGCCTGGCCAAGCGGAACAGCATGGTGGACCTCGCACAGCTGGAGTTCGCGATCCGCGACGACCTCAACCGCAAGGTCCGCCGCGTGATGGGCGTCCTCAACCCACTCAAGGTCGTCATCACCAACCTCCCGGAGGAGGGTGTCGAGGACCTGGACGCGCCCTACTTTCCGGACGATCCCGAGCAGATGGGGTGGCGGAAGGTCCCGTTCTCACGCGAGCTGTACATCGACCGCAACGACTTCCGGCTCGAGCCACCGAAGAAGTACTTCCGGCTCGCCCCGGACCGCGAGGTGCGGCTCCGGTGGGGCTACTTCATCCGCTGCACCGAGGTCGTCACAGACCCCGACACCGGTGAGGTGACCGAGCTCCGGTGCACCTTTGATCCCGCCACCCGTGGCGGCAACGCACCCGACGGCCGCAAGGTCAAGGGGACCATCCACTGGGTGTCCGCCGAGCACGCCATCGACGCCGAGGTCCGACTCTACGGGGCGCTGCTCGCCGTCCCCGAGCTACCCGAGGACGCGACCGACGTCCTCGACCACCTGAACCCGAGCTCCGAGCAGATTCTCACCGGCTGCAAGCTCGAGCCGAGCCTCGCCACCGCCGAGCCGGGTGACAGGTTCCAGCTCGAGCGCACCGGCTACTTCTGCGTCGATCCCGACTCTCGCCCCGGCTATCCTGTGCTCAACCGGACCGTCACACTCCGCGACAGCTGGGCGAAGATCGAGAAGCAGATGGACGGAGGGAAGAGGTAGCTCACAGCCCCGCACGCCGTGGCCTTTGACCTTCCGGACCCGGTTGATGGTCCCGGCCCGGGAAGCCGGTAACCGGACTACGAAGAAAGCCATGCAGCGTCGCGTGAACCCACACGTCGACCTGGTACGTGATCCGACAGCTACTGGGGCCTCACCAACCAGAACGCTTCCAGGTCAACCCGATGCTCAGCGCTCCAGTGGTCCGGGGCCGGCTGCCGGCATCCGGGGCCGGGACCGGGACCAGCACCGCGGCCGGGTACGCCGCGTTGCATGGATCGGCAGCTGAGACGCGAAGCCGGACCTGTCACGGCGTAGCTGCGGTGGGGGAAGGGGGGAAAGCGAAGCCGGATGGCGGAGAGGGCGGGATTCGAACCCGCGGTCCAGGTCACCCCGGACAACTGCTTAGCAGGCAGCCCTGATCGACCACTCCAGCACCTCTCCGCGGTCAGGGAGGGGTATTGTACGCACCATGCCTGGCGCTGTAAAGTACGACGGATGGTGCTCGTTGTGCGACGGGCGCCGGTCGCACAGTGCGGAGGGATGGCCGAGTGGTCGAAGGCGGCGGTCTTGAAAACCGCTGAGGCTCACGTCTCCGTGGGTTCGAATCCCACTCCCTCCGCCAGTCCCGACCTCGCAAAGCACCCCCAGCCACACGACATGGTGCACCTCACCAGAGCACCCCCGACAACCCGGGCCCGGCAGCCGGTCGCTGGCCCCGGATGATGGCCATGCACGAGGCTGTGGGCGTAGTGGTCGACCCGACAGCGACAACGAGTTTCGGGAGGCCGGATGCGGTCTCGAAGAACGCTGCTCCGGCAACCAGAGCGCCTCCAGGTCAACCCGATGGTCAGGGCTCCAGAGTTCCGGGGCCGGCATCCGGCTTCCGGGGCGGGGGCCGGGGCCAGTACTGGAACCGGGCGGCTTCGTCGAGTGGCTCGTGAATCGACGCTGGCGGCACACCGGTCATCGGCCACGTCGTCATCTCGACCGAGCTGTCGTGGGTCATCTGCGTGTCGGCAGCAGACAGCTTCGTTGCAGCGGCGAAGCACTTGGCGAGCGGAGAGATCCCCTGCAGAGCAGTCGCGACCAACCGGCTCCGGAGCCGGGCCTTGGGGGGTTCTCAGCCGGCTCCGCAACTGATCCTGCTACTTGTTCATATCCCCTAAGCCACCCTGGATCTCGAGCATCTGGCCGATACCCTTGAAGCTGATGGAGATCCGGTAGTCGCGCGACGGGTAGAGGCCGAACCGGAGGTCGCGGTACTCGGCGGTGATCCCCCAGCAGTCGGCGGTGTAGGCGAGGATGACGCGCTGCTGTTGGAACTCCTCGGTCTCGATGTCGTAGCTCACATGGAGATCGAGACGGAGCGGCTTGCCGCTGCGTCCCAGGCCGGTGGCGATCCGCACCTGGGAGCTGGAGCGCTCACCGCTGGAGGGGATGTAGCCCTGGTACCAGGTCAGGTTGACGTACTTGTCGCGACCGGCGACGCTCGTCGACAGCGAGGTGCTGCGCAGGTTGTCGTACAGGGTGTCGTACCCCACCCGGGCATCGACGAACAGGCTTCGGCTGGGATTGAGCCGTGCCGCCAGGTTCAACGGTCCGCGCTGGCTCTCACGGCCGTCGATGGCCCGGTTCAGCGGATCGGAGAACGAGTACTCCTGGTACAGCTCGAGGGAGGCGATCTCCCGCGCACTCTGCTCCTTGGCGACGCGCGCGAACAGCCGGTTGATCAGGCTGACCCGGACCCGGTTGGTGACGAGTGTGGAGTCCACCTCGTCGAAGCGAGGGATCAGCTCGAGCTCCTCGGGATCCGACACGAACCGGTACTCCAATCGGGGCTCGATGAGATGCTTGAGCTTCTCGAACGGACCGAACCCTTTGTTGAACACTCTGGAAAATGACGGCCCAACGATGTCAACACCGACCTCCGCGTAGGTCCTGTCGATACCGTCTTCAACGTACGAGCGCCGGTCCTCGCTGAGCCGCGCGGTGTAGTAGGTGCCCCGTCCGCCGATCGACGGGGATACGCTCAACCACGCAGGCGTCGGCAGCGAGTAGGTGATCTTGGGGTAGAGGTCGAATCGGCCGTACGTGGCGGCCAGATCGCCACCGCGATCCACGTCGAACAGGTTTGCGGACGACACCAGCGACCAGTACAGGGAGGACCGGCCCACGCGCGTCGGGCGAACACGAAGCTCCACCTCCGGCGCCTGCACCAGCTCGATATCGGCCGTGTCCAGGAAGGTCAACCGCCGGTCGGACCGGATGTTGAGGGTGCTCGGTCCCCACGACCGGGTCAGGTACAGCTGCGAGAACAGCGAGCGCAACGTGTTCTGATCGAACGTCCGTTCGAACTCCTGAAAGAAGTCGATATCCGAAAGGTCGTGCACCTCCGCCAGCAGGCGGAAGCCGAAGAGGTCGTCCTGGCGGTACGAGCCGTCCACCTTCCACTCCCACGACTCGGTGTCTGCGTCGCGGATGGTGTACAGATCGACCTCGCCGTAGGCGTCAGGTCGGGGCGCCCACCGCCATTCGTTGCCGATGCCGTAGTAGCCCTCGGAGTACGTGTCGAGGAGAATGGTGGTGTCATAGCTTCGACCGAGGGCCAGGTACAGTGCATTGCCCAGGTAGGCGCCACGCCGATCCGAGTACCCGACGGACGGAACCAGGAGCCCTGAGGCGCGCTCCTTCTTCACGGGCCAGAGAAGGTACGGCACATACAGCACAGGAACGCCCTTGACCCGGATTGCCGCACCATAAAACCGGCCATAGCCCTCCTGCTCAAGCAGTGCCTTGCGGACGTGGAACTGCCACGGAGGCCGGGGCTCAGGCTCGCAGGTCGTGAACGTCGCGTTGTGCAGCTTGTAATGGGTTGCGTCGAGCTTCTCGATTCGATCACCGGAGAAGTGATAGGTGGGATCGAGATCTCCCGCGGCCTGGAGGAACACCCCCTTCTTGGTCTTCAGGTTGTACCGGATCTCGCTGGCGGTCAGACGTTGCGGTCCCTGATCGAGCACCACATCGCCACGAGCCACGAGCTCCATGGTGGTCTGGTCCAGCTCGAGATCCTCGCAGGTAATCGTGATGTCCTGATAGAGCACCTCGACGTTACCGAAGTAGTGCGCCACGCTACCCCGCACGTACTCCCAACCGTCTGCGCGGACCGTGACAGGACCTTGCGGCGTCTCCGGGGTCGCCTGGGCCGCAGCCGCGGCGGCGATCAACAGCGCGAGAACCATAGCGCCGAACCCAGTACCTTTCACCCCAAGCACTCCTCCCGTCGGCGTTCGAACGAGCCTGGCATCGCGTCGACGTTGCACGACCCGGTCCACTGGAGACGCGGGCATTGTACCGCACGGCGCGGCTACAATGGCGATGATGCGGTATCTGGCGATCGATCCCGGCGGCAAACGGATCGGTGTCGCGGTCGGCGACGACGCGACGGGGATCGCCTCGCCGCTGACGGTGATCCCGAACAGCGGTGGGGGGGCAGCCGTTGTACGGCGCCTCGACACGCTTGCCCGCGAGCACGACGCTGCGGTGATCGTCGTCGGTCTGCCCACCTTCAGCGATGGCGTCGAGGCGAACGGTGCACGACGAAGCCACGCCCTGGCCGCAGCGTTGCGGGCGCTGGGCTGGATCGTGGCCTTCCAGGAGGAGTACCTCACCTCGGCGGAGGCCCGGTCGCGAGCGCGAGAGAGTGGACGTCGGCCTCAGCAGCCGATCGACGACATCGCGGCAGCGATCATCTTGGAAGAGCACCTGTCCCGCCGGCACGTCTCATCGTGATGGCGCCCGAGAACGCTGGGCGGCGGACCGTGATCCGCTCCGTGGCGCTGCTGGCTGCGTTCACTCTCGTGCTGGTCTGCGCCGCTGCCTGCGCAGGCTGGTACTCGATGACCCGGCCAGGCCCGGAGTCTGCAGTGGTCCTCGAGGTTCCAAAAGGCCAATCACTGACAGCTACGCTGACAGACCTGAGGGTCGCCGGGCTTGTTCCGTCCACTCTGCTGGCACGCCTGTACACCGCTCTGTGGTACGACGAACCGGCGCCACACTGGGGCACCTACCGGTTCCCGCCGAGCACCAGCGCCGTCGAGGCGATCGACCGCGTGCTCCGCGGAGTGGTCGAGCTGCTGACCGTCACGGTTCCGGAGGGCCTGCACGCCGAGGAGGTTGTCCACGTCATGCTCGATGCCGGCGTCGGCTCCCCCGAGGAGTGGACGACAGCTCTTGCAGACCCTTCACCGGTGCAGCGGTGCGCGCAGGACGTGGATTCACTGGAAGGCTTCTTGTTTCCCGATACCTATCAGTTCGCCCCGGGCGTCACCGCGCGCGCCGCAGCGGAGCATCTCGTCGAGAGGTTCTTCGACGTCTGGGAGGAAGAGCGGAAGGCCACGATGCCCCTGTGGGGCAGCTGCCTCGAGGTCGTCACCCTGGCGTCTCTGGTCGAGGCCGAGACGTCTGTGGCCGGGGAGCGACGGCTCATTGCAGGAGTGTTTGCCAACCGGCTGCAGCGCTCGATGCTCCTCCAATGTGATCCCACGGTGGTCTTTGCGCTGCGGCGTCAAGGGATCTGGTCCGGGCGACTGCTCCGCAAGCACTGGAAGCTCGACGACCCCTACAACACGTACCGGTACCCGGGCCTCCCGCCCGGACCGATCAACAACCCCGGCCGGGCTGCCCTTGCGGCCGCCCTCGCGCCGGCTGACACCGAGTACCTGTTCTTCGTCGCCAACCCCGATGGAGGCCACACCTTCTCCACGACCCTCCGCGAGCACAACCGAGCCGTGCAGCGACTGCGAAGGTCCCGCCGTTGACCCCCCCAGGGGACGATGGTAGCTTTGAAGATCGGAGGGCGAGGTCCATGTCGGAAGAGTATCGGGGGTTTGGCGACTACATCCTGTTCCACGAGATCTATAGGTCCGAGCTTGGTGCGCTGTACCGCGCAGGCGAGGTCTCGCGTCGAGAGAAGCGTATTCAGCGCACGGTGTTTCTCCACGCCTTCGACAACCCTGCGGTCGTTGCGGAGGCCGTCCTCGCGCGCAAGGAGATCACCAATCAGATCGGTCAGGTGCTGCGGTCGAGCAACACCGCTTCGGACCCCGTGCTCGGCGATGTGCGCGGTACTCCGGTTCTGGCCTATGACTACGTTCCAGCCCTGCCTCTGGCGGCGGTCCTGGAGCGTGCCCGCGCCGAGGGGTTCCCGATCGCGGTGGACAACGCTCTGCTGATCCTGGAGAAGCTGTCCACGGCGCTTTCCTCCGCTCTCGCGGTGGATGTCGGAACGACCTCGCTGGTGCATGGATGTCTCCATCCGGCCCTGGTGGACGTGACCAACGAGGGCGAGGCGATCGTCGCGGGGTTCGGGCTCGGCGAGTCGTTACTGTCGGTGCTGGAGAACGACGAAGCGTACCCGCAAGTGGCGCCGTACCTCGCCCCCGAGGTCGTGATGGCGCAGACCGCATCCAAGCAAGGGGATGTGTACTCGCTCGGTGCGATCCTGTACGAGCTTCTCACCGGCGAGCGCCTTCCCGCGGATCCCAACGCTCGGGCCGACGTGCTCAGCGCGCCGACACTCGCGTACGAAGAGGATCCGATCCCTGCAGATATCCTTGCTCTCATGCAGCGGGCGCTGGCGCCCAGGCCGAATGACCGGTTCAGCTCCGCAGCGGACTTCAAGAAGGAGCTGGACAAGCTGCTGTACGGAGGCGCCTACAGCCCGACGACCTTCAACCTCGCCCTGTTCATGGACCGCCTGTTCCGGGCCGAGATCGAGGCGGAGGAGAAGGCGCGCGACACCGAGTCGCAGGTGGACGTGGAGGCCTACCTGAAGCCCGAGCCGGAGCCAGTGGAGATCGAGGAAGCGGCGGCGCCCGGGAAGAAGGGGGTCAGCCCCGCCGTGTTGGGGATCGCCGCTGTGGCGGTGATCGCCGTTGCCGTGGTTGCTGTCCTCCTGATCGGGGGCGGAGGAGGCCAGGACCGCGCGACGCCGACGCCGACGCCGGAGGAGATCGCCGCCCGGGAGGCGGAGGAAGACCGCCGGATGCGCGAGATGGTGGACTCGATGGTGAAGAAGCTGATGGAGGAGAAGGAGGCCGAGTACCGCCAAGAGATGCAGGAGCGCCAGCAAGACATCGTCCGGCTCCGCGAGCAGCTCGCGGCGAAGGAGCGCGAGGCACAGCAGGCGGGTGGAGAGACCTCCTCCGATGCGGCAGCCCGCCAGGCCGAGGAGCTCAGGGAGCAGCTCGAGAAGGCCGAGGAGGCACAGAAGCAGCGCGAGGCCGAGCTCGAAGCCGAACGGCAGCGGCGGCTCGAGCAGGCACGTCGGGAAGCCGCGCAGCGGCTGGCGAAGACGCCGGAGCCCGAACCAGAGACCACCGAGGAGAGCGCCGTTGCCGACGCCGGCGAGGACGAGCCCGCGAGCGGCAGCGAGGACACCTCCGGTGAAGCGGGCGCCGTCACCGAAGGCGCGTTTATCGCGCAGGGTCAGTGGGACTCCGCGCCCGTTCGCCTTGCCTCGAAGAAGACGCCCGAGTACCCGCGCCAGGCGCTGCGTTCGCGACGCAAGGGCGTGGTGATCTTGCAGGTCACGGTCGGCGCCAACGGCGGCGTCGAGAGCGTCGAGGTGCTGCGTGCCGACGACGACGGGTTCGGGATCGTGGACGCGATCAAGGACACCGTCAGCGAGTACCGTTACAAGCCAGCGATGAAGGATGGCGTCCGGGTTACGACGACGGTCACCGAAACCTACCGCTACGACTTCACCAAGTAGCCAAGGTCCATCGTCCGAGGGATTTCACGCTCGCCAACCGAGGTGGCGCCGTGCGGGTGCGGCGGTTCGTCGCGCGATCAGGGTCTCGCGGTGGCAGATCGAGAGCCGGCCGTGTGGGCTCCGCCCTCGGCGCCAGGCGTTGCCCGCACCAGTCGTACGGGCGACGACTACGGGTATCCAGTGCCCGCATGACAGCAGAAGCCCCGCTCATGCAGAGATGAGCGGAGCCTCGTTTGCGGCAGCCCGCTGAAGCGGCTACTTGAGAGCACCGTCGATACCCTCGGAAGCTGCTTCAGCCTCGCTGCGCCGGCGACTGTCCGGGGCTACCGCCCCGGACTCGTTACTTCTCTACACGCTCCCGGAGGGTCTTGCCCGCCTTGAAGACAACATACTTCTTCTTCGGAATCGTGATGGTCTGGCCGGTCGCCGGATTGCGGCCCTGACGCTCGCCACGCTGCTTGGTGTCGAAGGTCCCGAAGCCCGGGATCGTGACCTTCTCGTCTGCGTCGAGAGCGGTCGCGATAACGCCCTTGCCGGGCTGCGCCGAGAACATGACGTCGAGAACCTCAGCCGCTTTGCCCTGGCTGAGACCTGTCTTTTTCGCGAGCTTCATGGCCATTTCGGTCTTGTTCATTCCATTCCCTCCAGTTGTACTGTCTGCCAACAGCCGCATTATCGGAGCGGCTCGAGCCGGCTGTCAAGTCACGTTCGAACGAGCTTAACGTTTTCCGCATCGAGGTGCAACTCCCGACCCGTCCGAATCACGGCCCTCTCAGGGCAGCCCCAGGAGGTCGAGAGCTCACAATCCGCCACGGTTCGATCCACGATCGGACGTTGTTGTGGCGGTCCGCCACCGACCACTGCACTCCGGCAACGCGACCTCCCGCGAGTGGCCGCCCCGCGATCGCGAGCACAGACCACGCGACGAGCGCCGCCACCAGGACGGTCACAACACCACCGAACGAGGCCGGATCGAGACGATCGGGTCGCCTCCGAGGGTAGCCCAGCCACGCCACAGCCGTCGCGACGACGAGCGGTATGATCACAGCCGCCGCGGCTCGAGAGGGAACCGTGCCCGCAGCCATCGAGGCGACACAGACCCAGGCCGCAGTCGGAAGCCATAGGTGCGCACCAACAATGGCGAGGCGGTGGCGGCGACGCAGGGTCGGTACGGACCGATGCACCAGCCCGAGAAGGTGGAGCGCTGGCAGTGCCGCCACCACACCACTCGCCGCCGGAACGATCCAGACGAGCAGCGGAGAACGGTCGTGCAGAGTGAGCCATCGGACGAGATGACCGTCGCTCGGGTCGAGCATCGGCACCCACGCCAAGGCCACCACCGCAAGCCACCATGAGGCAAGGAGCACGTTGAGCTCCGCGGTCACCGAGCGCGCCCGCGGTGCCAACGGCGCCAGTACCAGCGCAATCACCAACGGCACGACACTCGAGGCCAGCCAGTACGGATGCGCCTCCGCGGTGGAGGCAAAGGCGATCCCCGGCTGGTTCACCAGCGCCCAGGGTTGCCGATGGATCGGCACGCAGATGCCGATCCAGTCGCAGCCTGCCGCACTGGCGCCGAGCGCCTGACTCACCGCAATCACGACGATCGCCAGCGCCGACCAGAGCACCGACAGCGCCCAGCTGGGCACGAGCAGCCCGAGATCCAGAACGACCGGACGAGAGGGCATGGGGCATGCTACCATGAGCGCGATGATGAGAATCGAAGTTCCTCAAAGAAGAGCAGTTTGTATTGCTTCGGTCGCCCTGCTCTGGGCCACCGCCGCCGGCCGGGGCCAGGCTCAGGTGCTGGCGATCGACACGTTACCGAGCGGTACCGAGCTCGTGCGGGTGGAGACTCCCTTGGCAGACGCCACCTCGGTGGCGTGGCCACGGTCCGACGGCACCGTGACGTCGGTCAGCGGCGGGGAGCTGACCTTGACGCTCGGCGTCCAGGAGGCGCTGCAGGGCGGCGACGCGGCGGTGGAGACCGGAGCACCACCAGTGATTGTTGCGGTTGGCGCGACCGGCGGCGATGACCTCATGCAGCAGCTGACGAGCTGGCTTGGAGACCGGATCGCCGAGCCGGTGCAGCAAGCTCCCACACAGCCATTGATCGAAGGCGCCGTCACCAGGCGCCTGCGTCCTGCCGGGAGCCCGTCGACCCTCACGCTGACACTGCCACTTCCGCCGGCAGACACCGCAGACCGAAGCGACATCGAGGTGCTCTGCGCGGCCCTACCAGAGCTGCTTCGCGATGAGGTGTCTCAGCTGCGGGTGTCCGTGGATGCCCGCTCTGCGCAGCTTCAAACGCCGGTCGACCCGCAGCTGGCCGAGCTCACCCTCCGCCGGTTGCGGTTATCTCTTGCCCGGCTCGCGGAGTCCAACGCTCTCGACCGTCCTGTCGTCGAGTCCACCCGTCACCGATTGATGGTGGCTCGACGAGCCCGGCTGGGAGAGCATCCGGAGGGCGCGACGACACTGACGGAGCTGTGGCTGGCCGGTGGCGCCGATGCCGTGCGGCAGCACCTCTTCGGTCTCGAGTCGGTGTCGCTCGACTCGCTCCGCGCCGCCGCAGGCGCATGGCTTCCGCTCCACCCCGGCCATGCAACCATCGACCTTCCGCCGCACGCGATGTCCCCACGGTTCGCCTCGGGGCCCCGTCGCCTCGAGCTCGACAACGGAGCGATCGTCTCGCTGCTCGAGCGGCCAGGGACCGATCTGGCAACTCTGGTGGTGCGTCCGGTGCTCCTGCCCGATCTCACCGGGGAGCTGACCGCCACCGTGCTCACCCGCTTCGCCTCGGCGCTTCGCGAAGGCTCCGCCGTCCCCGAGTGGATTCGTGTGCACCCTTCGCCTCCATGGCTGGAGCTGGCCGCTCCTCCGGATCGTTTTGCCGAGCTCGTCGAGGCTTCGCACGCCGCTCTCGCCACGCTTTGGGACGACACCACGCCCGCCGCCGCCGACCGCACCGATCCCCTCAGGGCAGCGATCGGTCTTCTCGCGGTGCGGTTGGGAGCGACACGATCCGGGGAGGTCATCCCCGCCGAGCTGTTGCGGCCCACGAACCTCGTGCTGGGCGCTGTGGTGACGGATGCAGAGACCGCGGTCGAAGCGCTCGACAAGCTGCTCGACCGTCGGACCGGAGCACCACCGGCACTCACGACACACGCCATGTCCGCGTCGAGCCGCAGGAGGATCGCGATGAGCGGAACGCGAGCCGCTGCGGTGGCCGCGATCATGCTGCCGCCGGAAAGCCATTGGACCGAGGCAGAGGTTGTGCGGGCTCTGCTCGAGCGCCGCGCAGGCCGACTCCTCGATCACGAGTTTGCTGCCGCGACTCCGCTCGTTCCAGGCAAACGCCCCGTGGTGACCATGGTCAGCGGGCGCGGCGAGCTCGCCGCGCTCGAGGCCGCTTTCCAGGAGGCCTGGCCGGGCCTGGTCGCACCTGTCACCGACGACGAGCTGGTAGCGGTGCTGCGGCAGGTCGCAAGCCAGATCACCCGCGACAGCAGCGGGGCGATGGGACGGGCCCGGACCGCGGCAGCTATCGCGGCAGGAGTCCGGCATTGGGAGCCGGCCATGGCCACGCAGCTGCGCGTCCTCACCCTGTCTGCGGAACGGATCGGGGAGCTGCTCGCGACTGCACAGAGCTACGATATGCTCGAACGCACCGGGGCCGGACGCCTACCGGTTGAAGGCGTGCCGATCCCGCAGTGAGCCGTCACGGCCGTCAGAGAAACCGGTGCTCTTGCTCGATCTTCTGCCCCTCGCCGCTGAGCCCCTGGATCTGGATCGAGATGAACGTTGGCCGGAAGCTGTGCTCCTGGCACATCCGGCGTAACCGCTCATCGATGTCCGGATCCCAAAACTCGATGATCTTGCCGGTCGCGGTGCAGATCATGTGATGGTGGCCGCGCCCGGGCACGATCTTCTCGTAGAAGTAGTGCTCTTGGCCGAGGCGACTCTTGCGCACCAACCCACACTGCACGAGCAGATCGAGGGTGCGGTAGATCGTCGCTCGGGATACCTTCTTGCGCTTCGCCTTCATCCGCGCCAGCAGCTCATCGGCATCCAGATGCTCGTTGGTCGAAAAGATCTCATCCAGCAGCGCGATCCGTTCCTGAGTTACCTTCAGGTTGTTCTCACGAAGGTACTGGATGAAAAGCTTCTGGGCTCGTTGTGTCAAGTTTGCCATTTCACAATCCAGTCTCATTATCAACGTCGCAACCAAAAATATTGGACCGCGGAACCGATGTCAAGAGATCTCTTCAAAGTGATCCGGGTTCGAGGAGACGATTTTGCCGTGCCATCGTATCCTGAGGGATGATGGTGTTGCGTCCTCTGGCACCTCTGGACTCCGCCCTGGGACGACGGCGGCTGCTATGGACAGCCCTTGTCCTCGGCGTGCTCGCTGTCGGCGCCACCTCCATCTACCACACGGTTGCCGGCTTCTTCAGGCTCGATTTTCCAGCCGTCTGGGTCACCGACGGCGTGCGGATCGAAGCCGTCCCCCCGGCCTCGAGCGCCGATCGTGCAGGCCTGGCATCGGGCGATCTGATCGTGACCATCGGCTCCCGGCCGGTGGCGACGATCTCCGAGCCGCTTCGGAGCCTCGCGATCGGCGGTACCAAGCAGCTGGAGGTGATCGGAGTCGACGGTCGGCGGCGCTCCGTGACGTACGCCCCTCCACGGCCCCGGGTGGACCCCGTGTACCTGGCCCGCACCGTTGTCGCTCTGGTGGGCTTGGCGTGCGCACTGTTCGCTCTTCTGAAGACCTCGCGTTCCGAGGTGCCGACGTTCCTTCTGCTGGCCATCGCCGCCTTTATCCTCGCCGCGGTTCCGCACCGAACCGCATCCTCGGCGCTCGTGCTGAACATCCTCCATCGGATGGCTGGCGCCGGCCTGTCGTTCTTCCTGGTTCGCTTCTTCGCGATCTTCCCGCGGCGCCGTCGGCTCCCCCGGTGGTGGGATCCGCTCACCGTGGCCGTCATGATTGCCTCCGGAGCGACCGCGTTTCTGCCGGAGAGCCACCCCTTCTGGCAGGTCATGGCGTCGGCCCTTCGTGTCGCGTTCGGGCTTTCGCTGCTCACCGCCGCTGGCCTGCAGGTGGCGAGCTGGCGCGAGGCGATCCGTCTGGCACGGGTCCGTCGTCAGGTGGAGTGGACCGCCCTGGGCATGGTGGTCGGACTGCTGCCGTACCTCGGGCTGGTCATGGTAGCCGGTTGGCTCGGGATTCCCTTCGCCCCGTACTCGTGGCTTGCCGTGTTTCCGATGGTGGCGGTCCCTCTCGGGCTTCTCGCTGGCCTCACGGAGTACCGCCTGTGGGACCTGGAGGCCATCACCCGCGACTCTCTATCGCTGGCGCTGTTCGTCGTCCTCGGCGGCCTGATCTTCGCGGCGATCAACCATGCCCTACTGAGCTATGCCAGCGCTGTCGGCTCCCTGCGGCACATTGTGGCGTTTGCCACCGGGGTGCTGCTGGTGATGCTGCTGGCGCCGATCCGAAACCAGGTGGAGCGTTTCCTCGACCGGTGGCTGTACCACGGGCGCCCGGCCCCCCGATCACTCCTGACCCACTCCTCACGCGACCTCGCCAGGGAAACAGATCCTCGTCAGCTGCTGCGCCGTCTGTCAGAGTTCTTTGCCGAGGCGCTGGATGTGGACACCGTCGCCACCTATCTCCGGACCCAGGACGGCTCGTTCGTGCGCGTCACCGGCGATGGAACGCTCCCCGAAGCTCTGCCACAGTCGGTTACGCGCATGCCGTTCCCGTCGTCTGGAGAGTCCGGCTTCCCCAGCTCCGGCCTCACTCGCCGCCTCCCCCTCGAGCGGGCCACCGTGATCCACGGGCTGCTTTACCTCGGTCTTCGCCGGGGGATCTTCCCATTCGGCAGCGAGGAGAACGAGGTCATCGGCGCCTTCATGGCGCAGGCAGCACTGGGGCTGGAGAGCGCCCGCCTGCTCGATGACCTGCGGCGACGGGCCGAGGAGTACCGCATCCTGCATGCCAACACGCAACGGATCATCGAGTCCTCCGCGGCGGCAATCCTGGTGTGCGACGCGCGCGGGCTCATCTTGTCAGCCAACGCACGCGCCGCAGGGATACTCGCCGAGGAGGAGACCGACCTCATCGGCCGGCGCCTGGACGAGGTCGTCGAGCTTCCTGACAACTGGGATCCCCACCTCCCCCTGCATGCGGTCAACGCCGAGGCCACGACCCGCAGCGCACCACCCCGACACGTCGTGATGGCAGTCTCTATTTTGGAGTTCGAGAGGGGCCAGTTCAACGGGCGTGTGGTGGTCATGCAGGACACGACGGAGCTACGGGAGCTCGAAGATCGGCTCCGCGAGCAGGAACGACTTGCGGCCCTCGGGCGCCTCGCGGCCGGCCTTGCCCACGAGATCAACACGCCTCTGACGGGCATCGCCTCGTTCGCACAGATGCTCGAGAGCATGACCGGCGAGGATGACCCACGGTCGAACCTGGTGCACAAGATCGTCGCGCAGAGCTTCCGTGTCTCGCGCATCGTCGCCAACCTGCGCGAGCTGGTGCGCGGCGACCAGAGTCAGTTCGACGCCGTCGATCTGCACGCCCTTGCCGAGAGCACACGAACCGAGGTGCTGCGCTCGCTGTCGACCGCAACCACCGTCATCGTCGAGCACAGCGACGAGCCCGCCCGGGTATGGGGCCAACACGGGACGCTGGAGCTGGCAGTGTCGAACCTGCTGCGCAACGCTCTCGAGGCCTCTCCGCAGGGAGGCACAGTGCACATTCGGGTGGTGAGCGACGGCGATCGGGCCGGCATCGATATCGACGATGAAGGCCCCGGCATTCCGCAGGAGCTTCGCCAGCGGGTGGTCGAGCCCTTCTTCACAACGCGTTCCGAGCAAGGGGGAACCGGACTCGGTCTCGCCATCACGCGTGATATCATCCAGCAGCATGGTGGTCACCTGCACTTCGAAGCCTCTCCGCAGGGAGGAACGCGAGCGTCATTCCGGATTGTGAAATGGCAGGCATCGACCGAGTCCTGATCGTCGACGACGAGCCCGTCCTGCGCGACGTCCTGAGCACGCTTCTCGAGCAGCACGGCTACGTCACCCACTCCGCCGCATCGGCGACGGAAGCGATCGCTGTTCTCGGTGAGGAGGAGGTGGACCTGGTCCTGCTCGACATCATGCTCCCGGACACGTCCGGGCTCGAGGTTCTTCCGAAGATCAAGGCCATCGACCCCCACATCCCGGTGATCATGATGACTGCCTACTCCTCGGTTGAAAGCGCCATCGAGGCGATGCGACTCGGCGCCTTCCACTACGTTCCCAAGCCGTTCAAGCACGAGGAAGTGCTGCACATCATCCGTCAAGCGCTGGAGCGGCGGCACCTCCAGGCCGAGAACCTCCGGTTGAGGAGCCGGCTGGAGGGGATGGGCGAGATCATCGGCACCTCGCGCGCGATGCAGGAGGTGTTCGAGCTGGTCCGCCGAGCGGCGCCGGCACGGTCGAATATCCTGGTCGTCGGTGAGTCTGGTACCGGCAAGGAGCTGGTCGCGCGCGCCATCCACCGCCTCAGCCCTCGCACCGACAAGCCGTTCATCCCGGTGCATACGAGCGCGATCCCTGCGGACCTGCTCGAGTCGACCTTGTTCGGTCACGTCAAGGGCGCCTTCACTGGCGCAGTCGCGAGCAAGCGCGGTCTGTTCGAAGCTGCCCATGAAGGCACTCTCTTCCTCGACGAGGTGGGGACCATCTCCCCGGACACCCAGACCAAGCTACTGCGAGTGATCCAGGAGCGAGAGTTCTGCCGGGTGGGGAGCGTTTCGCCGCTGTCGGTGGACGTCCGTTTCATCTCTGCGACCAACGTGAACCTCTGGGACGAGGTCCAGGCAGGCCGGTTTCGGGAGGACCTGTTCTACAGGCTCAACGTGATCTCGATCGAGCTCCCGCCACTCCGGGAACGCCGTGAAGATGTTCCAATCCTCGCGACCCATTTCCTCCGCACCTACGCCGAGGAGAACAACCGAACGGTGGAGGGCTTCGACACCGACGCGATGGATGCGATCGTGTCGTACGCGTGGCCCGGCAATGTTCGCGAGCTCGAGAACGTTGTCGAACGTGCGGTGGTCCTGTGCCGCAGCACGACCATCGGAATGGACCTTCTTCCTCCGCCGCTCCGCGACACCAGCTCGTCGCCGCGTCTCGTAGAGGAGGTCGGACGCGATGGTATCGACTTCAAAGCGGCGGTGGCCGACTACCAGCGGCGGCTGATCCGAGCAGCACTGGAGGAAGCGGATGGAGTCCAGCGGCAGGCCGCTCGTCTCCTCTCCATCAGTCCGACGACTCTGAACGAGATGATCCGACGGCTCGATGTCGGTCACGAAGGCTGAAGACGCGCCCGTGGCTGGGCGGTCCACAGCGTACGGCCGTCGGAGCGGTGCTCGACCTGCGGCGGGCCGTAACGGTAGAATGGAAGTTCGCTACAATGCACCTGCAGGGAGGTAGAATGGCGAGAACGCTGCAGCGCGTCCTGATCGCAGACGACAACAAGATCTTCCGGGTCGTGCTGCGCGAGGTGTTCGAGAGCCTGCAGATCGAGGTGATCGAGGCCCACGACGGCGAGGAGGCGCTCGTGCTGGCCGAGGTGCACAGGCCACAGCTGATCGTGATGGACCTCCTGATGCCGAAGCAGGACGGTTTCCAGACGGCCACGAAGCTGAGCGAGGACACCAGCGACACCCGACCTGTGCTGTTCTTGACCACGGCCGTATACAAGAGCCGCCGATGGCAGCACGAGTCGCTGACCACCTATCAGGCGGACGAGTTCCTTCCCAAGCCAATCGATCCGGACGACCTCAAGCAGCGTCTTGGCAAGTACTTCGATCTCTGACGATAAACGACCGGAACGGTTCCGTCGCCGTCACATCGCCGACGGCTCCCGAGCAGCCGCCGGGCTGTCACGGCGCCGATGCAGAGAGATGAACGTCGCCGGCCCGCGTTGGAGCCGGCTCCGCTCGATTGGTGTGTCCATGCCTGCAGCTACAGGCAGCTCGAAAGGGATGCTCCCGAGCCTCCATCCCACAGTCAGCTCAACTGAAGCTCTGCACGGCCTCGTCAACCGAGTCGTACACCTCGAAGACCGTGATGAGCTGCGTCACCTGCAAGATGTCATTGATCTTCGGTGACAGCCGAGACAGCTTGAGCTGACCACCACGGTTGGTCACCGTGGTGTACGATGCCACCATCTCACCGATGCCGGAAGAGTCCATCGCCGTCACACCGGCGAGATCTAGAAGAATCTTGGTCTGGCCCGCATCCACCGCCGCGTGGATGACGTCACGGAGCTGCACATCCCCGCTCCCGATGGTGATCTTCCCCTTGAGCCCGATAATCCTGACGCCACCCTCGTCTCTGACTTCGCTTTTCATACCTCAGCGCTCCTTTCTGCCTTCAGCTTCCACTGGAGAGTTCCCAGGGCTCTTGGCCCGAAGTGACATTGTGACAACCGTTCCACCGTCCACACCGTGTGCGAACTCGACGCTGTCCATGAGCTGCCTCATATAGAAGATACCGCGGCCAGACGGCCGGAGTAAATTCTCCGGGGCCGTGGGATCGGGGACCGCGGTCGGGTCGAACCCCGGCCCGTGATCCGTCACGCGCAGGAAGACCTCCGTGCCGTCCGGCGAGGTCTCCACCTCCAGCCGGATCGGCTGGTCGCTCCCCGGTCCGTTGCCATGCCGGATCGCGTTCGCCACAGCCTCGCGGGCCGCCGTCGTCAGCGCCTGTCGCTCCTCGTCCCCCCCCCAACCGCGCCGGTGCACCAGGTCGGTCACCACGCGCTCCACCAGCTCGATACCATCGTACTCGCTGGCAAGAACCAGCTGCGGTACCTCGGCGACACAAAACACGTCTCGTTGCATGGCGATCACGGATTATAGCAACACGCGATGCCTCCTCCCGCTTCCGCGCGCGATCGGAAGCTGGTAGGCTTCGACAGCGAAGTCGACATCTCTCCGGAGGATCGTCATGACCGTTGTCCTGCTCCTCGTCATGGCCGCACTGGTCGCAGCACCAGCGTCCCCAGTGACGCCGGCCGCACCACAGGTCGAGGTCCGCACCAACCTCGGCACGATCACGATCGAGCTCGATCCAGGCGCTGCCCCGAAGACCGTCGAGAGCTTCCTCGCGTATGTCGAGGACGAGTTCTATGGCGGCACGGTGTTCCACCGTGTGATTCCAGGGTTCATGATTCAGGGTGGCGGGTTCACCGCCGAGCTCGCGAGGAAGCCGACCCGAGACCCGATTCCCAACGAGGCCGACAACGGCTTGAGCAACGTCCGCGGTACTGTGGCCATGGCACGGACGCGCGCGCCGCACTCGGCCACCTGCCAGTTCTTCATCAACCTGGGCGACAACTCCCGCCTCGACTTCACCGCCGCACGACCGGGCGCCTACGGCTACTGCGTGTTCGCACGGGTTGTCGAGGGCATGGACGTGGTGGACGCGATTGCGGCAGTCCCCACCGGGAACGCCACAGGAACCCAACCCGACGGCTCAACCGCGCCGATGCAAAACGTTCCCGTCAAGCCAGTGGTCATCGAGTCGATGCGTGTGCTCGGTACAGAGACCCCAGCAGACAGCACCGCGTCGCCGTAGCACGCCTCACAGCAGAGGGCGCTCGGCCATCGCCGCAACCGCTTGTCTCCTGGTCCTGAACGGTGGTTGCGACACCAGGGCGTCCGTGCCCCCCACGGCCTCCGACACCCCTCGCGCAGTCGTCGTCTCCCTCGGGGGCGCCGGGGCCGATCGTGTTCGAGACTGGCTGCCCAGATGGCCTGGCGAGGCTCGCAATGTGCTCGTCCACGTCACGCCCTGCCTCGCTTCTGATGGAACGCGTGGAAACGCCTCCTCTCCGCTGCCCAGCACGCGACGCGTGGGAACGGTCCTGTGGGGCCATCAGCGGATCGGCACACCGGTGTTTGAGCTTTCCATCGGAGCCCCGATTCTTCGGTCCAGGATCGTGCGTCTGGTTGCGAGCGACGGCGCCGTCACAGCTGGCAATCGGTCCGAGGACGGGCTGCCAGCGCTCTCCTGGTCTCGCCGCGTGGGCGAAGACGGCCAGCTCGCGCTGCGGGCGGTATCGGTAGATGCGACAGCCGACGGCCACCGAGCGTACAACCGGCTTCTGGTGGAAAACGCCACACCGTCCGCTGTTGCCCCAGGGGAGTGGTTTCGGCTCGACGACCCGGTGCTCACGACGACCGTTGCTCCCAACAGCTCGCTCTGGTGCCGCCTGTTGGACCTGCATCCCACGCTCGGCTCGGTCACGCTGTACATCGGGCCACTCGAGCCCGTGCTGCTCGAGCCGGCAGATGCGGCTCCGGCTCTGGAGAAGATCGGGCGGTGGCCAGGATCGCCGGATGCAGCGAGGCTCGCCGACATCTGGATCGAGCCACGAAGCGGCATCGGTCCTGAGACCTACCTCGATCAGGCGGAGCGTGCGCTCGCCTATGCTCAACGGGCCGCCGCCGTGCTGGGCGAGCGAACCCCGGTGGACCTTCTCCTCATCGGCGACCCGGCTGTCGACGGATACCGGCGAGGTGCGACGCTGACCGGCCCTGACCAGTGGGGCTACTCGCCGGGGGCAGAGCAAACGGCTCGGAGCGGCATCCATCGACTGGGCCTCGTCGTCGGAGACGCCGTGACGGGTTGGGTCCGGTTCAGCGAAGACCACGCCGCTGCGCTCATGGTCGTCTCTCCCTACGAGCTCCGACCGGTGCACACGGCTGTGCGACTGCCTCGATGGCTGTCCAAGCACGGCGTCGCCGTGGGCCGAGACGGTACCGTGCAGGTGACCTGCTCTGGTGGTCAGGCGCACCTCGAGGCCCGGGACGAGACCAGTGCGAGCACGCCAGACGACGTTGCACGGCTCCTGCGGCGCGCCGCCCATGTCCTTGCCGACCTGGAGGTGGCCGGCCGGCCGGTGGTGGCCACCACAACCGTAGGCCGGTCTCCGGACACGCTGCACATCCAGCTTTCCGCGGGGTATACCTCCGCATGCGAGTCGTCGCGGCCGGACCTCGTGCCGACGCGGATGACGGCGGAGACCGGCTTCCCGGGTTGCGGCGCCCTGCTGGCTCGCCCGTCTGGAGCACCGGAGCTCGGCAGTGTCGAGGACCTGTGGCTGCACCTCGCCAGCCGTCCCCATACCTCCGTGAATTAACACCAGCTTCACTCCAGTCTGTTCTCGAGTTCATCCGGACGGGTTGTGATCGGCGCGGGATGGAGAGCGCGGCCGACAGGCACCGCACAGGCGAGCTGCTGCAGCATCGTCACCTTGAGCCTCGCCGGTACGCACACAACGGGAACACCAAAATAGGGACGACGAGAAGGAGAAACTGTATGCGCAGCACACCGCACCTGTTGCTGATCGCGATGGCTGTGGCGGCCATCGCTCTGCTCGCGCCGGCGACCCCCGCCAACGCGCAGGACGGAACCGTCAGCGGCGTCGTTGTCGACGGTCTCACCGGTCAACCGATCCGTGGCGCCACCGTCATCGTCGAGGGCGCCGACATCCAGACGACGACCGACCTCGGCGGCTCGTTCGTCGCCACGGCGCCGGCCGGCGCCTACACTGTCGAGGTCACCAAGGACGGCTACGAGCCGCAACGGGTGTCCGAGGTGAACGTGACAGCCGGCGGCGTCGCCGACTTCGCCGTGGTGCTCCTGCCCAGCTCGGGCGAGGTCCTGCCTGAGGATGGCTCCGAGGGCGCCGGCGCCGCGTTCACCGACGAGATCGAGGTGGTGGCCACCGCCGAGGCGTCTACCGAAGCAGCGTTGCTGGCACAGCGCAAGAACGCCGCGCAGATCTCGGATATGATCGGCACCGAGGAGATGTCGAAGGACACGGGCTCCGATGCCGCCGACGCGGTCAAGCGCGTGACCGGTATCTCTGTGCAGGGCGGCAAGTACGTGTACGTCCGCGGGCTCGGCGAGCGCTACTCGAACACGTCGCTCAACGGCTCGCGCCTGCCGACCACCGAGTTCGACAAGAAGGTCGTGCCACTCGACCTGTTCCCGGCTGGCCTGCTCGACACGGTGCGAGTGTCCAAGTCGTACCGCCCGGACAAGCCTGGCGACTTCGCCGCCGGTCTGGTGGAGCTCGAGACGCTCGACTTCCCCGTGCAGCCGTCGCTCGAGGTGAAGCTCGGCGCATCATCCAACTCGATCACCACCGGCGAGGCGTTCGGCGAGTACGGGGACGGTCTCGGCTTCTTCGGGAGCGGCAACGGTCAGCCCCTGCCCGGGGTGATTCCGGGCCAGAAGCTGACGCGAGCGAACCCGTTCCTGCCGGGGGGGTTCACGGACGCGGAGCTCGAGGCGTTCGGCGAGGCGCTCATCGGCGACTGGACAGCGAACAACGCCACACCGACGTATCTCGACAGCCAGTTCGACGACGCGCCGTTCGGCGGCAGCGTGGCACTGACCTACGGCGCCACCTACGGCCCCGTCGGAATGGTGCTCTCAGCAACCAACTCCCAGGGGTACGGGCATGTCGAGGAGGACCGCACGATCTTTTCGGCAGGCGGCTCGGCCGGCCTCGTGGTCAATCGGGACTACGACATGGTGACGGACTCCGAGAGCGTCCGCCAGGGTCTGGTGGGCAACTTCAACCTGCGCCTGGGGCAGAACCACAAGGTCCAGCTTCGCACCATGCGCAATGAGGACGCCGCTTCGGAGACCCGCTTCTTCGAGGGCTTCAACGCCGACAACGCCACTGATGAGCGGAACTACCGGGTGCGCCACAAGAACGAGGAGATCCTCTCCACTCAGCTGGCCGGCGAGCACTTCTTCGAAAACGTCGGCGGCGGTGGCCTGCTGGAGTGGCGAGCCACCTACTCCGAGGCCACCCAGGACGAGAACCTGCGCGAGTCCCTCTACCGGCTTGAGGGAGCTCGCTACATCCTGGCCCAGGAGAGTCAAAGCGCCTTTCTGCTCTACAACGACCTCGAAGATCAGATCGACGAGTACGCTGTCGACTGGGAGCAGTTCTTCTCCACGGGGAGCTGGTACGGGAGCGTGAAGCTCGGTGGTGCGTACACCGATCGCACTCGTGACTTCGCCTCGCGCCGCTTCCGCTTCAACTTCGGCGACGACATCAATCAGCTCGACCGGACCCTGATGCCCGAGCAGCTCCTGACGGCAGAGAACATCGCACCCGACCTGTTCGAGCTGCGTGAGGAGACCCGAGCCACGGACACTTACAGCGCTTTCCATGAGGTGGCGGCGTTCTACGTCATGGCAGATGCCACAGTTGGCCGCTGGCGGTTCACCGGTGGTGTCCGCACCGAGCAGTCGGAGCAGCAGGTGCGGACCTTCGACCCGTTCAACGTGAGTGCGGATCCCGTGATCTCCACCCTGGACGACGACGACCTGATGCCGTCACTGTCGTTGGTCTACAAGCTCAGCGATGAGGCGAACCTGCGCGCTGCGGTCTCCGAGACCGTGAACCGCCCCGAGTTCCGTGAGCTGGCGCCGTTCTCGTTCACCGATGTGGTGGGTGGCCGCTCCGCAGTCGGCAACCCCGACCTGACCAGCGCCACGATCCGCAGCTTCGACCTGCGCTACGAGTGGTTCCCCTCCAGCTTCGGAGTGGTCGCCGCGAGCCTCTTCTACAAGGACTTCGTCAACCCGATCGAGCGCACCCTGTTTCTTGCCACCGAGCTGGAGTCCACCTGGCAGAACGTCGGCGAGGCGGAGAACTACGGCTTCGAGCTCGAGTTCCGCCGCGACCTCGGCTTCCTGTCGGAGTCGCTGCGACCGTTCGTGGCGCAGCTGAACTACACCTACGTGGAGTCCGAGATCTCCGTCGGCGACGAGAACTTCATCGTCACCAACGACACGCGGCCTCTCGTGGGGCAGCCGGACACGGTGTACAACCTGATCCTGGAGTGGTCGCAGCCGGTGTGGGGCACGACGACGCGCCTGCTGTACAACTACACCGGCGAGAAGATCTACGAGGCCGGTGCGTTCGGGATGCCCGACGTGCTCGAGGAGCCGATCGGCACGCTCGACTTCGTCTGGCGGCAGAGCCTGGAAGGCCTGGCGCCTGGCCTCGGCGTCAAGTTCACGGCGAGCAATCTGACCAACGAGACGTACGAGTGGACCGGCGCCGTGAGCCGCATCTGGGAGCTCGGCCGGACATTCGGTCTTTCCCTGAGCTACACACCTTTCTAACGCGCGCTCCATACCACGTGCATGCGGGCCGTTTGAGATGGGCGTCCGTGAGTTCGCCGCGGGTGCCCATCCGCACCCCACAGAGTCTCAACCACAAAGGGAGGTAAGAGGAATGCGCGTTTCGACCATCTTCATGACTGTGACTGCGATGCTCCTGGCCGTTGCCGGACAGGCCGGGATGACGGCGCCGGTGGAGTCCACCACGGGCCTCGATTGGGTCCGGCCGTACACTGAGTCCCCGAGTGCTGCCACCAAGGGCATGCCCACCACCTCGAGCGCGTGGCCGGCCGCGCTCATCGAGACCAACTACTACGCGTTCGAGTCCGGCGGCGACCTCACTCAGGAGGTCTTCCTGTCGACCCGCGCCAACGGCTACACCGGTCCGGTGACCGTGTACTTCTACTGGCAGAACGCCGACACCGGCGACAAGCGCTACTTCAACACCTTCCAGGGCCTGCTGCCCGTCGGCGAGGTGGCGGATCTGTTCGGCTTCGGCGACGACCCGCTCAAGGTGTTCGCCCCGACCGTCAGTGAGCTGAAGCTGTTCGGTGATGCCGGCGCCTTCGGCGCAGCCCCCGACCTGCCCCTCGGCCACTACGCCTGGGTGATCGAGATCCGCGACGCCAACGACGACGTGCTCGCCCGCGACTACGCGCTGTACAGCGTCGTCGGACAGGTCGAGGCCCTGAGCGCCAACGTCACAACCGACACCACCTGGACGGCCGACACTCTCTACGTCATGCAGGATGCGGTCTTCGTGCAGAGCGGCGCGACCCTGACCATCGAGCCTGGAACCGTCGTTCTCGGCACCGGCTCGAACGCCCTGATCGTCGAGCCTGGCTCGAAGCTGATGGCGGTCGGCACCGAGATGAAGCCGATCGTGTTCACCTCGGCGCAGGAGCGCGGTGAGCGCGGCGCCGGCGACTGGGGCGGCATCATCCTCGCCGGCAACGCACCGCTGAACGTGGGCGGTGACGGCACCTCGCAGGTCGAGGGCGCCGAGTCGGTGGTGTACGGCGGCGACGACCCGAACGACTCCTCGGGCATGCTGCGCTACCTGCGGATCGAGTTCGGCGGCTTCGAGTTCTCGGCCGACAACGAGCTCAACGGGCTCTCTCTCCACGGCGTCGGCGACGGCACCGTCATCGACCATGTCCAGGTCATCCGCAACGAGGACGACGCCATCGAGTGGTTCGGCGGCACCGTCAACGTCAAGTACGCGGTCTTCACCGGCAACGCCGACGACTCCATCGACTGCACCGAGGGCGCCCAGTTCAAGGTCCAGTTCGCGGTCGTGGTCCAGGAAGGCCTCGATGCCGACCACGGCATCGAGTTCGACAGCTGGGAGTTCGGCGAGGACAACGAGCCGCGCGCCACGGGTCAGATGTACAACGTGACCCTGATCGGCTCCGGGGACACCGGACCGAAAGGCGACGACGGCATGAAGCTGCGCCGCGGCTTCGCCGGCAACCTGCACAACTTCATCGTCTACGGCTTCCGCGAGACCGGGCTCGACATCGACAGCGAAAGCACCTACGTGCAGGCGAACAACGGCGGTCTCGTGTTCGCCAACTCCATCATGTTCAACAACGGCTCGTGGACCGGTCAGCCGAACATCAAGGAGGACGCCGAGGGCGACTGGCAGGGCTCCGATGTCTGGTTCCTGCAAGACCAGGAGATGAACCGGGCCGTCGACCCCATGCTCGCCTCGCCGTTCTTCAGCTCCATCAAGCCAAACCTGGCGCCGCTGCCTGGCTCGCCGGCCCGCGAGGCCAGCTACGTGCAGGCGCCGCCGTCTGACGGCTTCTTCGATCAGGTGGACTTCATCGGCGGCGTGAACCCGAACGACGACTGGACCCAGGCGCCGTGGGTCAACTGGTCACTGAAGTAAGTAGTGAAGGAGCGAGTCTCATGCGAACAACTCTGATCGCAACCCTGATCCTGCTGCTACCCCTGGTGCTCGGAGCGGAGACGTTCAGCGCCGACCTGAGTGGCGCAGCGGTGGTACCGGGTCCCGGCGATGACGATGCCACCGGTTTCGCGGTGGTCGACATCAGCGGCACCGACGTTTCCTACAGCATCATCGCCTCGGGTCTGGACACGATTACCGCGGCGCACATTCACACCGGCGCGGCGGGCGCGAGCGGCGGCGTCGTGGTGGATCTGGAAGCGTCCTTCATCAACGGAACAGCGACCGGCTCCGTGGCCGCCGATGCGGCGACGCTGAGCAACATCATCGACAGCCCGGAAGGGTTCTACGTTCAGGTCCACACGGAAGGGTTCCCGAACGGCGCGATCCGCGGCCAGCTCGCTGGTGCGGGCGGCGGCGAGGGCGACGCCTACGTCGCGTACTTCCCGGTGGCCGCGGCGATCGCCGGCCAGGCCGGCACGTTCTTCCGCACCGACGCACGGATGGTCAACCTGAGCGGTCAGGCGGCCAGCGTCACGCTCCAGTACTACCCCGAGGGCGACGCCGGCAACTCCGGCCCGAGCGCAACGGCGACCGTCACCGTCGGTCCCGGCCAGGAGGCCGTGCTCAACGACTTCGTCGCGGAGCAGTTTGGCGTCACCGATGGGAAGGGTGCGGTGGTCATCAGCTCGAGCACCGAGCTGAAGTCGCTGGCCCGGATCTACAACGACGCCCGCGACGCTGGCCTGGGCACCTTCGGCCAGCTGGTGCCAGCGCAGACGATCGACCATGCTCTGACGAACGGCGTGCTGCCGTTCCTGTCGAACGAGGATGCGGCGTCTGGCGAGGGCTTCCGCGGCAACATCGGCTGGTTCAACCCGAACACCGACGCGATCCAGGTCAGCTTCGCTGCCTGGGACGCGACCACCGGACAGCAGCTCGGCACCCTCACGTCCTCTGCGGAGGGGCTCGCCCAGCAGCAGCTCAACCTCGCGCAGCTGTGGCCGGAGCTGGCCGACGCTGGCGACCTGTACGTGACCTTCGTCTCCTCGGAGCCGGTGTTCATGTACGCCTCGGTCGTTGACAACGTCAACGGCGACGCAATCTTCATCCCGGCGGTTCCTGCCTCGTAGGGCTCTACGATCAGAACCGCGCCCCATCCCGACGGCCCGGCTCTCATGCCGGGCCGTTTCTTTGCTGTCAGGCGGGCGTCCTCCGATCCGGCAGAGCGTCAACCCGTGCCACAATGGGATGGGATGCGACCTCGACGTGACTCGGCTCCCGGTGTGCTATTGGCTACGCTCATCGCGGTGGCATCGGTGACCTCTGCACAGCAGCGTGACCTCGAGCAGCGACCGGAGGGTGTCTGTGAGCAACGGCTGCGACACCACATCCAGGTGCTTGCGGCGGACGAGCTCCAGGGTCGTGGCACCGGCACCCGAGGAGGGGAGCTGGCCGCGCGGTACCTGGCCGGCGAGCTGCAGCGGCTCGGCTGGGAGCCGCTCGGCGAGGACGGCTACCGGCAGCCCGTACCGATGCATGGCGCCACACCGCTGGCCTCCAGCGAGCTCACTGTCCACACGACCACCGAGGCCGTGCAGCTCGAGCTGGGCGAGGACTACGTGCTCTACTCTGCTGGCGACCAGACGCTGGTTCCCGAGCCGGCCGCGGTGGTGTTCGTCGGCTACGGAATCGTGGCGCCCGAGTTCGACCATAACGACTACCAGGATCTCGATGTCACGGGCTCGATCGTGGCGTTCCTCGCAGGGGAACCTCCGTCCGATGATCCCACGTTCTTCGCCGGCTCGGAGCCAACGGTGTACTCGAGCACGGAGGTGAAGCAGCGGACAGCGATCTCTCGCGGCGCCGTCGGCAGCATCCTGCTCCCCCCGCCCCGCGACGTTCGCCATCCGTCGTGGGCCGCGTGGCAGCGGGAGTTCGCGTTCGAGCACGTGACGCTCGCCTACTCCGTGCCCCGCCACCTCAGCCTGGTGCTGCGCCCAGAGGTCGCCGACCGGCTGCTGCTCACCCCCAACGGCCTGTCGGTTGCTGGCGTGTACGAGATGGGCCGAGCCCATCGGCTGCGGACCGTCTCTCTGAACGTCGCACTGACGTTCCGTGGCCAGTTCTCCGAACGGGACTTTCTCGCGCCGAACATCGTCGCCGTGCGCCACGGCCGCGACCCCGTGCTCCGCGACAGCTACGTGGTCCTCAGCGCCCACTACGACCACCTCGGCGTTGGTCCACCGATCGGCGGTGACTCGATCTACAACGGCGTCGTCGACAATGCGCTCGGGGTGGCCGGAGTCCTCGAGATCGCCAGGGTGATTGCCCAGGAGGACCGTCCGCTGCGGAGATCGGTCATCGTTCTGTTCACGACCGGTGAGGAGAAAGGGCTCCTGGGATCGAGCTACTTCGTCGACCATCCACCGGTTCCCTTGGTGCGCATGGTCGCGAACATCAACGTCGACGGGCTCGCGTTCTTCGACGACTTCCATGACCTCATCGGCATCGGCGGAGAGCTCTCCACCCTCGGCTCCACCCTCGAGTACGTCTGTCGGCAGATGGATCTCCGGGTGGGCTCGATCCCCCCCTTCTTCTGGGTCTCAGAGGCTCTGAAGCTGTCCGATCAGTACGCGTTTGCCGAGGCTGGAGTGCCCGCCATCCTCGTCTCTGAAGGGTTCACCACCGCACACCACCGCCCCTCGGAGGCCGTGGCCTACTCGATCCGTTGGGGGATGGAGCGCTACCACACACCGTTCGACGACCTCGACCAGCGTCTTGACCTCGCCGCGTCGGCACAGCATGCAGAGGTGATCTTGACGTTTCTCCAGGCTGTTGCGAACTCTCCGATGGCGCCGCGGTGGCGCCGCGGCACGCCGTACAGGTACCAACGACTGCTGAGCCTGGCGGAGGAACGGCCATGATCGGCTGCAGATGCGCTCCCCATGCGTTCTGGTTCATGCTCATACCGCTGCTTGCCACCGTTGTCGCCGTGGGCTGTGCCACTGTGCCGTCCAGCCCTCAGACATCCACCGTCCGGGCGGTGGGATCCGACACCATGCTCCCGCTGCTGCAGCGATGGGCAGAGGAGTTCATGGCCTCACATCCTCGCGTTTCCATCTACGTCGAAGGGGGCGGCACCGGCGCCGGTGTTCGTGCCCTGGTTCGCGGGCGCGCCGAGATCTGTGCCGCCTCGCGGCCGCTGGCGCCGGAGGAGGTCCAGGCGCTGTTTGAGCGCCATCAGACGCTCGGCGTCCGCTTCCTCTGCGCACTCGATGCATTGAGCGTCTACGTCCACCCTGACAACCCGGTGACCGACCTCTCCCTCGAGCAGCTGCGCGCCGTTTTCAGCGGTGAGGTCACCTCGTGGGACCAGCTCGGCGGCCCATCGTTACCGATCCACGTGCTGGTCAGACCACCCACATCGGGCACCCATTGGTTCTTCCAGGACCACGTCCTCGGAGGCGTACCGTACACCCCCAACGCCCAGGTCCTACCGACCACCGCGGCGATCACCGCTCGGATCCACGCTGATCCGCAGGCGATCGGCTACGGTGGCCTGGCGTATGCTCCCGGGCTGACCCACTGCCGCCTGGAAGGAGCCGCTCCCACCGTCGCCGCAGCGCGTGACCAGAGCTACCCCCTCGCCCGCTACCTGCAGCTGTACACCGTGCAACCTCCTCGAGGCACCACCAAGGAGCTGATCGACTGGATCCTCGGCCCGGAGGGCCAGAGGGTGGTCGAGGAGGTTGGCTACATCCCGCTCTGGCGACGTGAGGAGATGCTTCACGCGCCGTTTACACCCGCTCCGTAACCTCCTCGATCGACATGGCTCTGCGCTCATCCCGCACCATCTGCTCCGCAGCCCTCGCAAGTCTCCTTGTGTCCGCGTCACTGGCGTTCGCCACTGCTGTGGTGACGGACCTGAAAATCGGCATGCACGCGCCGTACGAGCCCGTCCGGTCGCTCCGCGGAACACTCTCCGCAGCCGGCTCCGATACGATGCTCGAGCTCCAGACCCTGATCGCAGAGGCGTTCCGGTCGCTCTATCCAGCGGTGAATGTGGAGGTGGATGGAAAGGGCTCTGCCACTGCCCCGCCTGCCCTGGTGGAGGGTACGGTCCAGGTGGCGGCGATGTCGCGGATGATGCAGCCGCGCGAGCTGGAGGCGTTCACCGCGCGATACGGCTACCCTCCGACACGCTTCGACGTGGCCCGAGACACCCTCGTGGTGTGGGTCAACCACGACAACCCGATCCCTCGTCTGACGCTCGCTGAGGTCGATGCCGTGTTCTCCAGAAACCGTCGTTGCGGGCTGGTCCGGGACCGGAGAACCTGGGGCGACCTCGGGCTCGGCGCACACTGGCGAACCGCACCAGTCTCCCTGTACGGGCGCAACTCGGCGTCCGGAACCCACGGTTACTTCCAGCGCACCGTGCTCTGCGGAGGTGACTTCAAGAGCTCGGTGAAGGAGCAGCTCGGCTCCGCCTCGGTGGTTCAGGGTGTCGAGCGCGATCTCTACGGAATCGGTTACTCGGGAGGAGGGTACGGAACCTCTGGGGTGCGCGCTGTTCCGTTGACCGCGACGCCGGACGGGATCGCGGTCTTTCCGGACGACCCCCGCTACCCGCTTTCACGACCGGTGCACGTGTACGTCAACCGGTCCCCAGATGCGCCGCTCGACCCGCTGACGCGGGAGCTCGTCCGTTTCATGCTGTCCGCCGAGGGTCAGCGGATCGCCCTCGCTTCGGGATTCGAGCCGATCGACGCCACCAGCGCACGGCAGCAGCGGGCGGAGCTGAAGCGTCCCGATGAACGAGGCCCGCGGTGATGGACGCATCGCGGCGACGCCAGCGGATCGCAGACCGGACGGCGACCATCACGATCCGACTCGGAGGCGCCCTGGTGGTCGTCATGGTGTGTTTCATCGTGCTGGATATCGCGCGGCAAGCGGCTCCGCTCTTCCTCCCGGCCTCGTTCTCCGCGCCTGCGAGCACGACCCTGCACGAGACGCCGATGGCTGTTGGCTGCCCGTCGGAAGATCGCCCGTGCTGGGCGCTCACTACGAGCGGCCAGCTCGAGCTTACGGCCGACACTGCGCGTCCCACAGCGCAGCTCCCGACGAACGGCGGGATCGCCGCTGCGCACAGTGACACCAGCGGCCTCGTGGCGGCCGTCTCTCGAGCCGGCACGCTCCATACCGGTCGGGTGACGCTGCCTCCTCGGCAGCCAGCCCGCTGGCAACCCGTCGCACCCCCCCTGCCGCTCGCTGCGACCGGCTGGGTTGGTGTCTCGGCCGCCGGCGACGCCGAGGGCAACGTTACAGCAGTGCTGTGGAAGCGATCAGCGGGGTCCATTCTCGCGCACTGGCGCGCTCCAGACGGTCCATGGAAGGTCATCGAGCTCGACGGGACGAACGTCCTCGCCACGGCGGCCGTGGCCAGAGACCTTCGGCGGGCAGCGCTGATCTCAGGGGGGGAGCTCACCATCCTGTCCCTGGAGGAGGCATCTGTCGTGGACCGGTATCAACCCCAGCCGAGACGCGACACGGCGGTTGTCTCGTTCCTGGCCTCGGGTGGAACCCTCGCCACCGCTGATGTCGACGGCGAGATCACGATCCTGGTCGCCGTGCCCACCCTCGAGATCGTCAACCGCAGCGACAGGCTCCAACGGGTCCTCGATCTGGACGTGCCTGCCGGTGCAATGCTGGTGGTCCGGGAGCACGATCGCCTCGGCGAGCGAGCCCTCGACCGAGGGCTCGAGGTGGCCTCGATACTGCCTCGGCTGCACCCGGTCCGTTCGTCCGGGTCCGTGCGTGGCATGCCCACGGCCATCGCCGGCTTCGCCGGTGAACGGAGCTTTCTGTTGGGCTCCGACTCTGGTGACGTGGCGCTCTTCCACGCGACCTCCGGCCGGCGCCTGCACCATCAGCGATGGTCTGCCAACCGGACAGCGATCTCGGCTCTGACGACCTCGCTCAAGGGAGACAGCACGCTCGCCGTCTGCGGAGCTGAGCTGATCCGGCGGGAGGTGCACAATCCGCATCCCGAGGTCAGCTGGCGGACGCTGTTTCTGCCGGTGTGGTATGAGGGGTACCCATCGCCGGCGATCGTCTGGCAGTCCACAGGAGGCTCGGAGGCGTTCGAGCCCAAGCTGAGCCTGACGCCGCTCCTGTTCGGCACCCTCAAGGCCGCAGCGTACGCCCTGATCCTCGCGCTGCCGTTGGCACTCCTCGCCGCGGTGTACACCGCGCAGCTCGCGCCTCGATGGCTGGCACAGGTCATCAAGCCTCTGTTCGAGCTGATGGCTGCGGTGCCGTCGGTGGTGATCGGGTTCGTTGCGGGTCTGTGGCTGGCGCCGATCCTCGAGCGCAATCTGCTGGCCACCTTGCTGCTGATCGGCTCCTGGCCGCTGATGGTGGTGCTCGGAGTGGCGGGCTGGCGGCTGCTCCCGGGTACGTTGCGCCGTCGCCTGCCCAGCGGCAGCGAGCTCGGCGCGCTGATTGTCGCCACGGCCGCGGTGGGTACGGGAGCACTGGTCGCCTCGCCGTTCCTCGAGTCCCGGCTCTTCGCCGGTGATCTGCCGCGCTACCTGTTCACGGAGCTGGGGCTGCGTTACGACCAGAGCAACGCGCTCGTGGCCGGGATTGCGCTCGGTTTCGCTGTGATCCCGGTGATCTTCACCATCGCCGAGGATGCCTGCTCGGCGGTGCCGAACGTCCATCTCAACGCCGCACGAGCCCTCGGGGCCACCCGCTGGCAGACGACACGGCATCTGGTGCTGCCCGCCGCCGCCCCGGGGCTCGTCGCCGCCGTCGTCCTCGGCCTCGGCCGGGCCTTCGGCGAGACCATGATCGTGCTGATGGCCACCGGCAACACTCCGATCATGGACCTGTCTCCGTTCGATGGTATGCGCACACTGTCGGCTGCGATTGCCGTCGAGATTCTCGAGGCTCCGGTGGGTGGCACCCTTTTCCGGGTTCTCTTCCTGGCAGGGTTTCTCCTCTTCTTGCTGACGCTGGTGGTCACGACGATCGCGGACCTGGTATCGGAGTCCGTCCGGAGGCGGTATGGCTCGTTCTAGGCGTCGCGGACGCGATGATCTGGCCGGCTCGGCGGGCCGGTTCAGCTTCGCGCTCGCCACCATGGCGGTGCTCGCGATGCTGTGTGCCCTGCTGATCGTCCTCATTGCCAATGCGGCGGTCTGGTTCTGGCCGATGCCGATCTGGCAGCTTGTCCTCACCGACGGCAGCACGGTCATCGGTCAGATCGTCGAGCGCTCCGAGGGTTCGCGGGCACATCCGGGCGAGCGGGTCTACGTGAAGACCGGGAACCGTGAGATGACGGGGGCCGACTTCCGCTGGATTTCCGCCGACACAGTGCTGACAGCGACCACACCAGCGGGACTCGCACGGATCGTTCGTCGCCAGCACGGGGACGCGTACGGATCCGTCGTCGCCCTCCTCGGCTCTGATGGCAGCGAGCGCTCGGTCCTCGATCTCCCCGCGCTGATGGACCGGCGCGCCGACCTCCAGGAGCGGCTCGACGCGTTGGAGGCCCAGCATGCGCGCGTCCGGCGTCCGCTGGCTCGCCTCGAGGAACGACTGGCTGCGATCGAGCGGCTTCCGCCGACCGTCCAGGCACAACGAGCTCAGGAGAGCGCAACGCTGACCCGTCGCCATGCACAGCTGGAGAGAACTCTTGCTCCCGAGCTGCACCGTCTCGAAGGTCGCATCGCCGATCTTCGCGCCGAGCTCCGGAGCCAGCAGCTGCTGGTGCAGGGGGCAAGCCAGCGTTTCGCGGTACCGCTGTCCGAGGTCGTGGAGATCACAACGCCGAACCGGCTGCAATGGTGGGCGAAGCTCGCGCTCAGTGCGCACCGTATCGGTCGGTTCTTGACCACCGAACCGTTCGCCGCCAACACCCAGGGAGGCATCTTCCCGGCGCTGTTCTCGACGGTGTTCCTGGTGGTGCTGATGAGCGTAGCCGTGGTTCCCCTCGGTGTGGTCACGGCGGTTTACCTCTCCGAGTACGCTCGTCCCGGGCGCGGGCGGCGGATCGCCCGTCTTGCAGTGCACAATTTGGCCGGGGTGCCGTCGATCGTTTTCGGGATGTTCGGTCTCGCGTTCTTCATCTACGGTATCGGCGGGCATATCGACCATGCGCTCTTTGCCGAGCAGCTGCCCAGCCCCACCTTCGGAACCGGGGGCATCCTCTGGGCTGCCCTCACCTTGGCGCTGCTGACGCTGCCGGTGGTCGTGGTCGCCACGGAGGAGGGGTTGGCCGCCGTGCCCCACACCTGGCGAGATGGGGCTCTCGCCCTCGGCGCGACTCGCTGGCAGACGCTGCGGACCGTCATCCTCCCCGCAGCGCGTCCGGGGGTGCTGACCGGAGTCATTCTCGCCGTCAGTCGCGCCGCCGGGGAGGTGGCGCCTCTGATGCTCACCGGTGTGGTCAAGCTGGCGCGTGCCGTGCCGGTCGACAGCGAGCCTCCGTTCTTCCACCTGGAGAGGAAGTTCATGCACCTTGGTTACCACATCTATGATGTGTCCATGCAATCGCCGAACGTGGAGGCCGCCAAACCGATGGCGTTCGCGACAGCCGTCGTTCTCATCGTCCTCGTCCTGAGCCTCAACATGACCGCGATCGTGATCCGGCGCCGACTGCGCTCGCGGACCCGGGGGCGGCCGGTATGACGAAGCTCTCAGTCGACCCCGTCGCCCTCAAGACACGGAACCTCAGTGTCCGCTATGGGGACGTGCACGCACTTCACGATGTCTCCATCTCGATCCCTCAGCATCGGATCACTGCGTTCATCGGCCCGTCCGGCTGTGGCAAGTCGACCCTGTTGCGCTGCTTCAACCGAATGAACGATGTGATCGACAATGCCCGGGTCCGCGGCAGCGTGGAGGTGCTCGGGGAGGAGGTGAACCGCTCGGGCGTCGATCTCGAGCGGCTTCGCACGCGCATCGGCATGGTGTTTCAGACGTCCAATCCGTTCCCGATGTCGGTCCGCGACAACGTCGTCTTCGGTCCGCGCATGGCGGGCACGCGGTCGCTAGAAGAGCTCGAGGAGATCCTCGAGCGCTCCCTCCGTCAGGCGGATCTCTGGGAAGAGCTGAAAGACCGACTCCACCAGCCCGCCCTGGACCTGTCCGAGGGTCAGCAGCAACGCCTCTGTCTCGCCCGCGCGCTTGCCACGTCGCCGGAGGTGCTTCTGCTGGACGAGCCCGCCTCGGCGCTCGATCCGATCTCCACGGCAACCATCGAGGAGACCCTGCTGCAGCTGAAGTCGTCGATTACCACCGTTGTCGTCACGCATAACCTGCAGCAAGCGGCACGGCTCGCAGATCAGACGGCGTTCCTGATGCAGGGCGCCGTCATCGAGTACCGCTCGAGCACGGTCCTGTTCACCCGGCCGAGCGAGGAGCTGACAGAGAAGTACATCACCGGCCGGTTCGGGTAACGCAATCAGGAACGGATAGCACCGATGCGACGACGCACCTTCGAAAACGAGCTCGATCGACTCAAGAGCACGATCCTCACCATGGCGGGAAGAGTTGAGAGCTGTCTGGACCTGTCGAGCCAGGCCCTCGTCGAGCGCAACCCGAAGCTCGCCAAGAAGGCGATCAAGATGGATGACGCCATCGACGAGCTGGAGCTGGAGATCGACCGCCAGGCGACCGAGTTTCTGGTCCGCTACCAGCCCACCGCGACCGACCTACGCTTCGTCGTCGTGGCGATCAAGCTCGGGCCAGAGCTGGAGCGGGTGGCGGACAACGCGGTCAACATCGCCCGGCGCGCCCGCGAGATGGAGCCGGAAGGCCCTATCACACCGCTGATCGATCTCCCACGGATGCTCGCCCTGGCCCGCGCAATGGTCAACGACGCGATCATGGCGTACATCCGCCAGGATGCGATCGCAGCCCGCGAGGTCATTCTCCGGGACGACGAGGTGGACGACCTGAACGTGCAGATCGTCCGCGAGCTCATCGCACTCATGGTCGAGGACTCGAGCACCGTCTCGCGCGCGCTCGCACTCATCCACATCGCGCGATGCGCAGAACGGATCGCGGACCAGGCAACCAACATCGCCGAGGAGGTGGTGTACCTGGTCGAGGGGCGTCCGATCCGCCACCGAAGCCCCGAACTGCACGACGGAGAGGAGTGATCCCGTGCCATCCCACCGTATCGTGGTCATTGAGGACGATGTCGACCTCGCGAGCTCCCTTTCCCTCGCCCTGGAGCGCGACGGCTTCGAGGTCGAGACCTTCACGACGGGCGCCGCCGGCCTGGACGGCGTGCTCTCGCGCCCCCCGGACCTCGTGCTCCTGGACCTGAACCTGCCGGACCTGGACGGGCTATCGGTGTGCCGTGAGCTCCGCGAGAACCGCACGATCCCCGACGTCCCGATCATCATGCTCACCGCCCGCGCGGAGGAGCGCGACCGGGTCTTGGGCCTGGATCTCGGAGCCGACGATTACATCGTCAAGCCGTTCTCGCTGCGCGAGCTCAAGAGCCGGATCGGGGCTCTCTTGCGGCGCCGGGACCTCGACCACGGAGTGCCCGAGGCCACCTACCGTGATCGCAGGCTCGTCGTGGAGCGAGGACCGATGGTCGTGCGGCTCGACGATGTCGAGGTCCGTCTGACAACCCGCGAGTTCGAGCTGCTCTGGTTCCTGATCACCCACCGTCCGCGGGTCGTGTCGCGCGAACGGATCCTGGAGCGGGTGTGGGGGCTCAGCCACGAGGTGGAGACTCGCACCGTCGACGTGCACATCCGCGCTCTCCGCCGCAAGCTCACCGCCGAGGTGGTGGAGACCGTGATTGGCGCTGGCTACCGCTGGCGCGGCTTCGCATGACGCTGAGCAAGTTCCTGATCGGTGTCGTCCTCGCGATGGCGCCGTTGCTCGCCGGCGTACTCTGGCTGCCCTCCGGCTCGGTGGGGTTGCTCGTGCTGTGGTTGGCCACGGTGGTGGCGCTGGGTATCTGGTGCTGGTTCCGCATGGCCCTGCCACTAAACCGCATTCTTCGGGAGGCAGACGCACGCGATCCCCTCGAGGCTCGCTGGCGGCTGAAGTCGCTACATGATGAGCTGGACGCCGCGAGGGAGCTGACTGTGCATCAGGCAGAGCTGGTCTCGGACCTCAGCTCCGGCCTGGGGGAAGGGCTCATCGTCGTGGACCACGACATGCGTCTGAGGCTGATCAACCAGGAGGCGCGTCGGTTCTGCGGCCACGACAGCGCTCGCTCCGGTTCCCTTCTGCTGGAGGTGCTCCGCGAGCCGAAGGTCGTGAAGATGATCCGCAAGGCGAACCGCGGCAAGCGACCGCGGCCGACCATCACCGAGAACCCTCGCGGCCACTGGGAGGTGCGCGCGTTTCCCGTCCGGCGTGGCGGCGCGGTGATCCTCGCCTCAGAGGTCGGCGTCGTCCACCGAGCCGAAGAGCTCCGCAGACGGTTTGTGCAAGACCTGTCGCATGAGCTCCGGTCTCCGCTCTCTGTGCTCCGCACGACCGTGGAAGCGATCGCCGAGGAGGTGGACGTGCAGGCCGCAGGGCTTCTGGTTCGACAGATCGAGAGAATCACGCTGCTGACCGACGAGCTCCAGGAGCTGGCGTCGCTCGAAGCAGGCGACATCCAGCTGCACGCCGAGCCGGTGGCGCTGTCGGCTCTGGTGGGCGAGGTCCTCGAGGACCTCGCCCCGGAAGCCGCCGCCGCGAGCATCACCATCCGCTCGGACGTCCCGGAGAGCCTGACCTTGAAGACGGATCGGCGCGCCCTGTCGCGTGTGATCTCCAACTTGACGCTGAACGCGATCAAGTACAACCGGCCGGAGGGCCGGGTCGAGGTGTCCGCTGCGATGACCGCAGACGGCTCCGTCGAGCTGGCAGTCGAGGACACTGGCATCGGCATTCCGTCCGGCGAGCTCAAGGCCGTGTTCCAGCGGTTCTACCGGATCGACCGAGCGCGAACCCCCGGGGTCGGTGGGCTCGGGCTCGGGCTCGCGATCGTCAAGCACCTCGTCCAGAACCTCGGCGGCACGATCTCGGCGAGCTCACGCGAAGGGGTGGGGACGAAGATGGTCCTGTCTCTCCCGGTTGCCCTGCCGCACGACGACGAGGACGAGGATGACATCGGCGAGTAGGCGTCGCGGATTGCCGGGCGTTGGCACGCTCTGCGCGTGCCACTGAGGGCCAGGTCCTCGACACATCTCGATCCGTCGCCGGCGCGTGACTCGCCCGCGCTGCGTTCTCGTCTCCGCCTCGAGCCTCTCGCCAGGCGACTTCTCACCGGCCGCGGAGGACGCTATGCTCGCCCCATGGTTGACGAGGACGCCTGGATGGTGGAGGAGTTCCTGCAAATGCTGCGCTGGGAGCGGAACCTCGCCACCAGCACATCGACGGCATACCGGCGGGAGGTGCTCCGCTTCGCCGACTTCGCCTCGAGCCACCTCGACCGCTCGAGCCCTGGCGAGGTCGAGCCTGCCGACATCCGCTCGCACCTCGCAAACCTGCACTCCGAGGGTCTTGCGGCACGATCCCGACAGCGGGCGCTCGCGGCCCTGCGCACGTACTTCCGCTTTCTGCTCCTGGAGGGCGCGTGTACTTCGAACCCCGCAGAGGTGATCCAGCACCCCCGCGTCGCTCGCACGCTCCCGGATGTGGTTCGGGTTCACGACCTCGAGCGGCTCCTCGCCTCGGTTCCCGACACCGATGCCGGGCGACGCGATCGAACGATCCTCGAGCTCCTGTACGGCGCAGGCCTTCGTGTTGCAGAGCTGGTGGGCCTTGATCTCGGCGACGTCCGCCGTGGCGAGCGGTTGCTCCGCGTCCGCGGCAAGGGGCGCAAGGAGCGGATCGTGCCCTTCGGACGATCGGCCTTGGCCGCCATCGACGCGTACCTCCCGGTCCGCGCCAGCTGGAGGAGCATAGCGCGCGCACACGGCCTGGAGGGAGACGGAGACCCGCTGTTGGTCAACCAGCGCGGCGGGCGGCTCACCGACCGGTCGGTGCGCCGGATCCTGAGCTCCGCCATCCTCGGAATCGCCGAGCTGCACCACCTCCACCCGCACGCTCTCCGGCACGCGTTTGCAACCCACCTGCTGGAGGCCGGGATGGACCTGCGAGCCATTCAGGAGCTTCTCGGTCACTCGTCGCT
>CAZEJK010000020.1:0-40949 GCA_964512045.1 uncultured Thermoanaerobaculia bacterium | reverse complement strand
GTCGAGCATTTTCCGAAGTCGCTGGAGCGCAGGAGATTGGTGCAGATCGCCGGCAGAACCGCTCAGCTGAGGTCGGAGTCAGTGTTACAATCCATCGGTGACTGGTCCGGAGATGGAGACACCGCAAACACCAAAATCGTTTGGACATGCGCTTCGTAATGCCCGTGTGGAGGCCGGTCGAACGCTGGCAGAGATTGCAGCGGAGACCAAGGTTTCCGTCCGGATTCTCGAAGCTCTGGAGTCGGGACGGTTTCAGTACCTGCCCGAGCTGGTGTTCTCCCGCAACTTCGTCCGTCAGTACGCTCACCTGATCCACGGCGACCCGGACGAGTGGAGTCGCCTGTTCGATGCTGCCTGGGAGCACCATCGCATCAGCTCCGGTTCGCAACCTCTGGTCCTGACCGTGGCGTCACCCGCCACGCCTCGACGGATCAACTGGCATGTCTGGATTCCGATCGCTCTCGCGATCATCATCGGTGCTGTCTTGCTCGTGCTGGGCATCCAGTCGCGTGACGCCAGTCCAGTGGAGGGATCGACGGTTGGTAGCTCGGCGCACGGTGGAGATCCTGGTCGGAACCGATCGGCGGTTCCGTCGCCCACGGTAGCTTCCATGACAACGCCTGTGCAGACGCCAGATACCTATGAGAACCCTGAGCTTGTGCGCTTTCGGGTGGAGGTAACGTCGGAGTGTTGGATCCGCTACCGCGATGTCGCTGGCCGCGTCGAGCAGCGACAGCTCGGACCGGGCGAGTCGCTAGCCGACGAGCTGCCAGGGCCTATCGTTCTGACGTTAGGCAATGCCGGAGCAGTGACCCTGTACGTATCCGGCCAGGCGTATGCGGATCTCGGAGAGTCGGGAGAGGTTGTGCATCTGGCCGTGAGCACGCAGTCCGTTGAACCCAGGTCCCGGTGGAGAGATGAGTCAGAGCGATAGCGTCCAACAGCTCCTGAGTGGTCTGCGCAGCGGCATGGTACCGCATCAGGTGCGTTTGTTCGCCGCCCAGGGGCTACTGCCGGTCTCTCGCGAGGATCTCATCCGCCTGCAACTGCTGCTCACGACAGACGCTGCGGAAGAGGTTGCTGAGCAGGCAACGACCTCGCTCAGGGAGGAGGAGGCAACAACCCTCTGCTCGTGGGTTCGCTCGGCCGAGCTGGACAGTCTCGAGCTGGACCTGCTTGTGCGGGTGCGCGACGAGGAACCGATCTGGGAAGCTGTCAGCCAGCACCGGTTAGTCTCGGACGAGACGCTCCGCCTTCTGGCGCGTCACGGCTCTCCTCTTATCCAAGACATCATAATGACCAACCAGGTGCGCATGCTGGGCTGTCTCGAGCTCCTCGAGGAGCTCCGCCAGAACCCCCGGGTCACGCATGTGATTCTGCGCAGAGTCCATGAGTTCGAAGAGGAGTTCATCGAGAAAGCAGCGAAGGCGGCACAACGCGAGGAGGCGCTCCTCGACGTTGTTGGGCCAGGACCGAGCGTCCGCCAGGCTCTCGACGCGTTGTTGGCGATCGGCGCTCGACTACCGGCTGAGGACACCATGCCGCGGCCTCGTAACCCTGACGCCGAGCTGATCGACGAGGCTGACGCCAACGACCAGGGCGCCTACGCAAAGCTGCTGAAGATGACAGTTCCGGAGAAGATCATCGCGGCGCTCAAGGGAAGCAGAGAGGAACGATCAATTCTCGTCAACTCACGCAACCATCTGGTGGCGCGGGCCGTGCTCGCGAGCCCGAAGCTCACAGACAACGAGATCGAGAAGATCGCTGCGTCGAAGAGCGTTTCAGACGAGGTCGTTCGCGGCATCGCCACCAATCCGAAGTGGCTGCGCAAGTACTCCATCGTCTATCTTCTGGCACAAAACCCCAAGACACCGCTGCGGACGGCGATCGGATTCATAAACCGCCTGAATCGGAAGGATGTCGAAAGGCTCGCTCGGAACCGTAATGTGCACCCGGAGGTCCGCAAGCACGCCCACAGGATGCTTGAGCGGAGACGTTGATGCCCAGCGCCCATCGTGCAACACCTTCCTTCCACCCAAGGGCTCGCGCAGAAATCTCTCCAACGTCTCGCATCTCACCCGCACCACATTGCACGGTCGGTCCGGCTATGGTACACAGTGTGTGGATGAGATTGACAGGTAGGTAGCAGACAATGGCCCATCGGAAGTCTCTATACGACATCCTTGGTGTCGAGACGCACGCCTCGGAGAAGGAAATCCGGAAGGCGTTTCGCGACCTCACTCGACAGCAACACCCGGATCTGTTCTCTGGCAATGAACGTGCACAGGCCGAGGAGCGGTTTCAGGCAATCACCGAAGCATTCAACGTCCTCCGCGACCCCGAGAAACGAGACCGGTACGATCGCGAGCTGTCCAGCGTCTCCAGCAACCGACAGGCCACGGATCCCAAGGAAATCGCCAAGAAGCTGGCGGCCGTCGGTGCACAGCAGCTCAAAGACGGGAAGGTCGTCGAAGCATGCGACAACCTCCAGATGGCGATCCATCATGACGATACAAACTCGAGGGCCCACTACTTCTTGTCGCTCGCTCTCTTCCAAATCCCCGCCAAGAAAAAGGATGCCCTCCGCCATATCGAGCAGGCAGCGCGCCACGAGTCGTCAAACCCGGCAATTCTCGCCGAGGCGGCTCGACAGTTCGCCGAGGCCGGTATGCAGGCGAGAGCAGAGCGCTTCGCCCAGCAGGCCTTGGCCCTGGATCCCACCAACGCGAAAGCACAACAGGCTCTGGCCACCGCTGATGGAGAGGACGAGAAGGCGGCAGATAAGGTCATGGGACTGTTCCGGCGAAAGTCGTGAGCATGGGTGTTGCAGAAGCGAACGATAGCGTACCCAGCCTTGCCATCGAGGCGTGGGGGGGAACAGACGTCGGGATGAAGCGCCGCCTCAACGAGGATGTGTACGTTGTCGACCCGGACCTGGATCTGTACCTCGTCGCTGACGGCATGGGCGGTCATGCGGCAGGCGAGGTGGCCTCCAGGATGGCCGCCGACGAGGTGGTGCACATCCTCGAGCAGAGCCACCTTTCGGAAGATGAGACGTGGCCAGAGCACTGGGATGCGCATCGGAGCGCCAAGGCGAACCTCCTCGTCGATGCGATTCTTGCGGGGCACGACAAGGTCACTCGCGCTGTGCGCATGAACCGTGACCTGCGCGGAATGGGAACCACGATGGTGGTTGCACTGCGTCCACGCGCTCGCGAGCGGCTCGTGATCGGTCACGTCGGAGATAGTCGAGCGTACCGCTGGCGAGACAACCAGCTCGAGCTCCTTACGCAGGACCACTCGTGGGTTCACGAGCAGGTCTCCGCTGGTCTTCTTTCTGAGGACGCTGCCCGCGCTCACCCCTTGAAGAACGTTGTGACACAGGCCCTCGGCGGCTCGGTGGAGCCGCGCGTCGATGTTCTGGAGACCGAGATCCGCGTCGGCGATATCTACGTGCTGTGCTCCGACGGTCTCAACTCCATGCTGACCGACGACGAGATCGCGACGGAGCTGACGAGGTCGGACACGTTGGATGCCGTTGGACAGTCGTTGATCGTCTCGGCCAACGCCCGAGGCGGCAACGATAACATCACGGTCGTGATCATCAGGGTCGTGAACGGCGCGTAGCGGCTCACGGATCAGCATCTTCGAAAATTCGAAGCAAAGCGCCTGGGTTGAGTTCTAAGTTCTTAATTTTGAATTCTTAATGCCGCCCGCCCGCCCCAATGCATGCTCTGGGAGCTTCAGGCATCGACGGGTGCGGGGAACGCTCGCTGCAAGGGCAGATGGGTGGGCGGGGGAGCTAATACCCAATACCTGACACCTAACCGCTACGCGGGCGCGGGACCGGCATCAGCGGAGTACCACTTTGGGTGCGGCCCGCGGGCGCGATAGCAGAGTGTTTGCCGTCGCCCCGGCAGCGAGCACGCGTTGACCCCGCAAAAGCCTCTCTGTTACATTGCGCTTCATGGCAACTCCAATGATTCCGTTTCTCGAGCCGATTGAGAGGGTTCGCGACGAGATTCGCGAGCTGGAAAGCCGTTCACCAAGCCTCGAGCGCTCATCTGCCATCGACCAGGCGCAGAGACGTCTTCACGAGGTCATCGACGAAGTGTTCGGATCGCTGACGCGGTGGCAGCGGTGTCAGCTTGCCCGCCACCCGGAGCGGCCGTACACCATCGACTACATTCATGGCCTCTCCACCGACTTCATGGAGCTCCACGGCGATCGTGCCTTCGCCGACGATCCCGCAATCGTCTCTGGCTTCGCGATGCTCGATGGACAGCCGGTTGCGATGATCGGTCATCAAAAGGGTCGCGATACGCAGGAGAAGGTCCGCCGAAACTTCGGCATGCCGCGTCCAGAGGGATACCGCAAGGCGCTCCGCATCATGCAGCTGGCTGCACAGTTCCGGCGTCCCATCCTCACATTCGTCGACACGCCAGGAGCGTACCCGGGAATCGATGCAGAGGAGCGCGGACAGGCCGAAGCGATTGCCCGAAACCTGCGTGAGATGGCCCTGCTCCCGGTTCCGGTCGTCGTCGTTGTCACGGGTGAAGGCGGCTCTGGCGGAGCGCTCGCCCTTGGCGTCGGTGATCGGGTTCTCATGCTCGAGAACGCGATCTACTCCGTGATCTCGCCGGAGGGCTGTGCGGCGATTCTCTGGAAGAACCAGTCACAGGCCGCCGAGGCCGCCGAAGCCCTCCGCCTCACCGCATCGGATCTGTTGGAGTTCGGTGTCATCGAGGAGATCATCCCCGAGCCCCCTGGAGGTGCGCACATGGACCCCGGGGTGATAGTTCAGACGCTCGCGAGCTCGATCCAACGACATCTGAAGGAGCTTTCGCGAACAAAGCCGGACCTCCTGATCCAGCGTCGGTTCAAGCGGTTTCGGAAGCTCGGAGTCTTTTTCGAGCGGTGAGCGCGCAGCTCTGGATCCGGTATCTGAGCACAGCGCTGCTGGCCGGCGTTGTCGTGGCACTCGTCGTGATTGCGTTCATGCAGTCAGAGCACGGCGCGCCACAGATGATCGCTCTGCCGACTCCCGAGGTGCAGAACGCCAACGGTGACGGTGAGGTGGAGACAGTCCGAGTCTATGAAGACTTCGAGTACACCGAGTCCGTGGCCGGCACCACGGTCTTCCACTTGACCGCGCGGAGAACACTCGGAATGGCGTCAGGATGGCACGAGCTCGAGGGCGTTCAGCTCGAGTTCTTCCAGACAGGAGAGAAAAGCGGCACCTTGCGCTGCGAGAGCGCCCAGTTCAATGAGCGGACTCACGATGCCAAGCTCATCGGCGCCGTTCACCTCGAGCTGTCCGGCGGCGGTTTTCTCGACACCTCAGCCGGTGAGTATAACGCCCGTACACAGACATTCACGACTGCGGGGGAAGTGTTCTTTGCTGGCCACGAGGTGATCGGCCACTCTGGAGGTGCGATCTACCGCCAGCAGAACGACATGGTGGAGCTCCACAACGACGTGCTGATCCAGAGAGAAACGGGTGGCGTGGTGGTCTGTCCGCGCCTGATCTACCAGCGGGACACACGGTTCGTGCAGTTTCCAGACGGGGTGGACGTTGCATTCGGTCCATCGCTCGTGCGCGCTCCAACGGCGTCCATGGATTTCGAGGGTGAAGACGGTCCCGTGCGCAGGGTCGCGTTCGAGGGCGGTGTCGAGATCACCGGCGCACAGACCGGCACTCCGACATCTCTCCAGGGCTGGACCGAGCGCCTCATCGGTAACCGTGACGCCGCCGGCCTCTGGCAAGTGCTGATGACGACCACGGGTCCATGGATCGAGATGCAGCTGGAAGGGGAGCCGGGGATTCTTCGCCGAACGGTCCAAACACAACGGTTACGGGCCGTTGTCGACGAGACCGGACCCCAGACCGCTCGGGCAACTGAGCAGGTGTGTATCGAGAGCGTACCCGTATCGGGTCACCGTCACTGGTCATCATCGCGCGAGGCAACACTCCGTTTCCGCGACGGCGAGCTGAGCAATGCAGAGCTGCGTCACGACGTCGAGCTGTACGGGGAGGACATGACTGCCCGATCCGACACCGCTCGACTGCTGGCGGAGTCGGCGGTGACTGTTCTGCAGTCCGCTCCGTCGGGTGAGGAGCGCGCCGTAATCGTCTCTAAGGACGCTCGAGTCTCGGGTGACCGAGTCGAGATTCGGCAGCGAGAAAGCCGCGCCATCGTGCACGGTGCGGTTCAAGGCCAGCTCGAGAGCCTCGACCTTCTCGGCGCTCCGGAAGGTACCGCAGGGGCGGGCCAGCCCCTGCTGTTCGCAGCCGATACGCTGGAAGCCACAATGAACGGCTCGGTGCTCCACTTGAAGGAGAACGCCAGGACCTGGCAGGGCAATCGCCTGCTGGTCGCGGACGAGATCATCTACCGGCAGAACCAGGCGCGTCTCGAGGCGTTCGGAAATGTCCGTACGACGCTGCCTGCAACGGAGCTCGACCCGTCAGCAGCTCCCCAGGATGAGGTTCTGATCGCTGCGCGCTCCCTCGTGTACGACCGGGTCGCCGGGACCATCGTGTTCTCCGGAGACGTGAGCTATAGCGACACACTCCACACCTTGACGGCGTCACGGCTGCAGATCCTCCAGGACGACACGGACACGATAACGGTCATCACGGCCCGCGACAAAGTTGTGATGACCGAGGAGTCCACAGGGCGGCGCATGGAAGGTGACGAGGCCCGATACGACGTCGCGGAGGGGCGCATGCTGATGACGGGAGATCCGGTATATCTTACAGATGAGAAAGGAAATGCGTACTCTGGGTCAACGTTGACCTGGGATCGCTCCAGTGATAGGGTCACCCTCTCTGGCGGGACCGAGACGATCTACCACATGGAGGAAAACCCCTGAGCCCGAAAACCCTCGATCTCAAGGCGCGAGACCTCGAGAAGGTCTACCGCGGGCGCAAGGTGGTCAACGGAGTCACCCTCGAGGTCTCTCCTGGAGAGATCGTGGGCCTCCTTGGGCCGAACGGCGCAGGCAAGACCACCACCTTCTATATGATGGTGGGCCTCGTCGAACCGGATGACGGGAAGGTGACGCTCGGAGACCGAAACATCACGCGGAGTCCCATGTACCGCCGGGCCAGGATGGGGATCAGTTACCTGCCACAGGAACCCAGCGCGTTCCGTCACCTGTCGGTGACTGACAACGTGTGGATCATCCTTGAAGGGCTCGGTCTTGAAGCGAGCGCAGCACGTCAGCGAATCGACGGCTTGCTCAAGGAGTTCGGTCTGCAGGAGCGCGCGGGCCAGCGTGCGGAGACGCTTTCCGGTGGCGAACGTCGTCGGCTCGAGGTCGCGCGCGCCTTGGCAATCGATCCCACCTTCATTCTCCTCGACGAGCCGTTTGCCGGCATCGATCCGATCGCGGTGTTAGAGCTCCAGCGCATCATCCGGCACCTCCGCTCCCTCGGTATCGGCGTCCTGATAACGGACCACAACGTTCGCGAAACATTGAAGATCACCGACCGCGCCTATATAATCAAGGACGGCAAGATTTTTGCTAAGGGCGAGCCAGCCGAGCTGGCCGCCAATAGCGATGTTCGTCGAATCTACCTCGGAGAGGATTTCCAGCTGTAAGCCGATGGCTCTCGAACAGAAGCTCAGTCTGAAGATCGCTCAGAAGCTGGTCTTGACACCACAGTTGCAGCAGGCCATCAAGCTGCTGCAGCTGTCTCGGCTCGAGCTCGAGCAGGAGATCGGGCAGCAGATGGTGGAGAACCCTGTGCTCGAGGTCGGCACCGAAGGGGAGGACGTCCCCTCAGAGCGTGTTGCCGAAGCAGAGGCTGCTACAGAGGCCAACGAGACCTCGATGGCCGATATTGATGTGGAGGCGTTCTTCTCGGACTACATCGCCGACTCCAGTATGGAGGGACCGTCGATGTCGTTCTCGAGCGAGAACGAGCAGCGCCTCGAGAACGTCGCTTCCGAACCGATGGGGCTCCGCGACCACCTGCTGTGGCAGCTGCACCTCCTGGACTGCCCCGCGATGTTCATCCCGGTGGCCGAGTTCATCATCGGCAATCTCGATGATGACGGCTTTCTCTCTGTGTCCGACGACGAGATCGCCGAAGCCACCGACGCGTCACCGGATCAGGTCGCTGAGGCCATCCAGATCGTCAGGTCGCTCGATCCACCTGGAATCGCGGCCCGCTCGACTCAAGAGTGTCTCCTCTTGCAGCTGGACACGCTCGACTCCCAGGGGGCCATTGCAGAGATCGAGGAAGGCGCTTTTGAGAACCTGCGGCACATCCTTGCCGAGCACTGGGACGATCTCCTCCACCAACGCTGGGGGCTACTGGCGGAGGATCTCGGGTGCACTGTTGACGACCTCAAGCCGATCATCGAGGTCGTGCGCCGGCTCGATCCCAAGCCGGGGCGAATGTTCTACCAGGAACGCAACTACTACGTCGAGCCGGACGTTCACGTCTCGAAGGCCGACGACGACTATGTCATCTCGCTGAACGACGACGGGCTTCCACGGCTACGGATCTCCTCCCAGTACCGACGCATGCTCGAAGGCGAGCAGTTGGACCCGTCTGCTTCCAACTACTTACGAGAGAAGATGCGAAGTGCTCTGTGGCTGATGAAGAGCATCGACCAGCGACAGCGCACCATCTACAAGGTCGCACGGAGCATTGTCGATCACCAGCGCGGATTCTTTGAGCACGGGCTCGAGCATCTCAAGCCCATGGTGCTCCGCGACGTCGCCGAAGATATCGGGATGCACGAGTCCACCGTCTCGCGGGTTGTGAGTAACAAGTACATGCACACGCCTCGAGGTCTCTTCCCGATGAAGTACTTCTTCCACTCAGGCGTGGACTCGGCGCGCGGAGGTAATGTCTCCTCCCTTGTTGTCAAAGAACGGATCCGCAAGATTATCGAGTCCGAGGACGCCCAACGACCGCTCTCCGACTCAAAGATCATGAAGCTTCTGCAAAGGGAAGGCATCCGTCTCGCGCGACGCACCGTCGCAAAGTACCGCGAAGAGATCGGTGTGCCGTCCTCTGACCAGCGAAAACGCGCCTTCTGAGGGAGTCAAGCTTATGGATATCGAATACATCGCGCGCAAGGTCAACCTTCCAGACGAGATCCGGAGTCTCTGTGAGCGAAAGGTCAAGAAGGTTACCAAGTACTTCAACGATATTCTTGACATGCGAGTTGAGGTATCTCAGGAGCGACATCTCCATGTTGTTGAGATGTTCGTGAACGGAAAAGACTTCGATATTCGCGCCAGCAGCCAGCACAAGGACCTTTCGACGGCGATTCAGGATGCTGCCGAGAAGCTCGAGATGCAGGCGCGGAAGAACAAGAACCGACTCAAGGATCGCAAGCGCCAGGTCGATACCGAGCCTGCTGCTGTTCCCGACTGGAGTGAGGACGTCATCGAGCCCACCTCCGTGGTTGGCGGGACCCCGACAATTGTCAAGCGCAGCGCAATCACCATCAAACCCATGTCGATCGAAGAGGCACAGCTGCAGCTCGAGACCACCAACAACGACTTCATCGTGTACCTGAACGCTGCAACTGACCGTGTGAATGTGCTCTACCGCCGACGCGACGGTAACCTGGGCCTGATCACACCCGAGTTCTGATGGCCCTTCTCGAGCTTATCCATCCAGACCAGATCGAGCTGGATGTGGAGGTGGTGTCCGCCGACGCCCTGTTTGACCTGATCGGAACCCTGGTCAGCAGGAAGGTGCCGCTCTCTGCGGAAGCCGTGCGTCGTGCACTCAGCGATCGGGAGGCCCTCGGTTCGACATCGGTTGGTGGGAGCTTCGCCATCCCACACTGCAAGATCGAAGGAATCGATGCCACCGTAATCTGGCTGCTGCGAACCTCCAACGGCATCGACTTCGCATGCCCGCATAACGATCCCGTTCGTTTTCTCTTTGTTGTGCTGTCTCCACCCGATCGGCCTGCGCTGCATCTCCGTGTGCTCGGACAGATCGCACGAGCTCTCAAGAGCGCCGAGGTTCGCGATCAGCTGCTCAGCGCCCCAGATCCGGTCTCGGTACAGGAAGCTCTAGAGGAGGCGGCGACGAGAGAAGGTCTATGAACATTCCTCCGCCGATTGCGGTGCGTGAGCTGGTGGATCATGACTCCATCGGACCCTTGGGCCTGCAGCTCCTCGCAGGGGAGGCAGGGCTGGACTCCCGGCGGATCTCGAATCCACGAATTCAGAAGCCCGGCCTCGCACTGGCTGGCTATCTTCCTTACGTCAAAGGAGGACGAGTCCAGATTCTCGGTGAGTCCGAGCACAACTACCTTTCAACGCTCTCGACCGAGGAGGCGACGCGACGATTGCGCTCACTGGTTGAGCTCGACGTGCCGGTGATCATATCGACCAAAGGGTTGCGCCCGAGCCCGGACATCCTCGACCACTGCGAACGGCGCGGCATCCCGATTTTGACCACTATGGAGCAGACATCTGACACGATCGACGTCATCTCTGCCTATCTGGAGCGTCAGCTCGCGCCCTGGGTGCAGGTCCACGGCGTCCTCATGGACGTGTTCTCCATCGGAACGCTGATCGTCGGCGATGCGGGGGTCGGGAAGAGCGAGTCTGCGCTGGAGCTCATCTACCGCGGGCACCGGCTCGTGGCTGACGACGTTGTCGTCATCCGGAGAACACCACCGTCCGGGCTGATCGGTTGCGCCCACCGTAACATCAAGTACTTCCTCGAGCTCCGTGGGGTCGGGATCATCGATATCCGCAAACACTTCGGCATGACAGCAACCTCGCCGGAGATCCCGATCGCTCTGATGATCCGACTCTACCGCCTCGACCAGGAGGGATCGGATCGCGATGAGGCGCTCCGCGCGAAGCTGCTGACGAGCCAGGCGCCGTACCATGACACCACCAAGATCCTGGGTGTCAGCATCCCGATGTACACAATGGCGGTCGCGCCAGGCCGTGACGTCTCGATCATGGTCGAGACTGCGGTGCGAAAATCACTCCTCGCGGAACGCGGCGTCATCGATGAGCAGATCTTCATCGAACGCGTCAATCAGCGTGCTCTCGGCCTCGAGGTGGAGGAGATTGAGTTTGACTGACGCACGACACACTCAGTTCGCCTCCGCCGGTCCGTTCGTGATCACCGGTCTCTCCGGCTCGGGCAAGAGCGTCCTCTCGCACAGTCTCGAGGACCTCGGCTACCACTGCATCGATAATATCCCGTTGGATCTCCTGGAGGCGCTGTTCGAACGATACGACAGGGTCTCCGAGGTCGCATCCCTGGCAGTTGTGCTCGATGTACGGACGCGAGGCTTTTCCGAACGGTTCCCATCGATCTTGGAGCGCCTTCGCGAGCGCTACGGTTCGCTTCAGCTGCTGTTTGTGGAAGCTTCGGAGGACGTCTTGCTGCGCCGCTACTCCGTGACCCGGCGACCGCATCCGTTGCGGCTCGAGCCTCAAGCAGCCGTCAAGGCGGAGATGGAGTTCCTGCTGCCGATCCGTCAGCTTGCAGACGTGGTACTGAACACGTCGGCACTCAGTCCCCACGAGCTCAAACGCACCATACTGGCGCTCGTCGGCATCGAGGACCCGCGCGAGCTGCTGAGCCTCTCTGTGGAGAGCTTCTCCTATCTTGGCGGTGTTCCGCCCGTCGCAAGCCTCGTCTTTGACGTGCGGTTTTTGCCAAACCCGTTCTTCGTCGAAGAGCTCCGGCTGCTCAACGGCGACCATCCCACGCTTCAGGAGTGGTTCCAGCGTCACGACGAGGTCGCCGAGGCCATCGACAAGATCTCCGATCTCGTGCTCCACCTGCTGCCGAGGTATGCGCACGAGCTCAAGTCTCACGTGTCCATCGCCGTGGGCTGCACTGGTGGACGCCACCGGTCGGTGTACGTTGCCTCTCGTCTCACAGAGGTCATCTCCGAGGCGGGATACGATGTACGGCTGAGCCACCGAGACCGCGATCGAAGGAGGACGTAGATGATCGGGATTCTGGTGTTCTCTCATGGGGCCCTGGCCACCGAGCTGCTCGCAGCCGCGCGCACCATTGATCCGGGGCTCGACAGCAGCTCAGCCGCGCTGGCGTTACCATGGGACGCGGACTCGGAGGAGGGCGTGCGCCTTCTCCGCCGGCATCTCAAGCAGCTGAACGATGGAAGCGGAGTGCTGGTGCTGACGGACATGTTCGGTGGAACAGCGACCAATCTCGCGCTGCCGTTTCTCGAGCCGGGCTCCGTCGAGGTCATCACCGGAGTCAACCTCCCGATGCTGGTCAAGGCGGGGAATGAACGCGGCGCTGACTCACCATTGACCATCATGGCGGAGAAGATCGCCAAAGCAGGACAGAACAGTATTCATCTGGCGAGCGCCTATCTGGAGAACCGTTCGCGTCATCGAAGCGGCTAAGGCATCTGACGACTCCCAATTGGCGATGTGCAACATTTTCGCAAGCATGCCACCCTGGGCAGGCAACGGTGAACGACAGCAGCATGTGCAAGCGGAAGGAACACGGTCATGAAACGGATTGAACTGGTAGTGATCAACAAGCTCGGCCTGCACGCTCGTGCGGCCGCCAAGGTCGTGCACACTGCCAGCCGTTTCACCAGTGATATCGTTATCGGCACCGAGGAGGAGGAGGTCAACGCGAAGTCCATTCTCGGCCTGCTCACTCTCGCAGCGAGCCAGGGTGCTAGCCTCCACGTGACCGCCGAAGGAGAGGACGAGGCCGACGCGGTGAACGCTCTCGGCAACCTGTTTCAGGAGAGGTTCGGAGAGGAGGAATGAGCTCGCACACAATGCTCGGGCTCGGCGTCAGCGCCGGCATAGCCATCGGGGAGACGATCGTACACGTCACGCGTCCCGAGTCGGTGCGTCGTATGCCCGTCAGCGAGGAGAAGCTCGAGGACGAGTGCAGGAGATTTCGCGCGGCGGTCCGTTCGACTGTGAGCTCAATCCGTCGTCATCAGGAACGTGCCCTCTCCCAGATCGGTGAGGACTACGCCACCATCTTCGAGGCACATCAAATGATCGCGACCGACTCCTCACTCATCGAGCCGGTCGAGCGGATCATCCGCGAGCAGTACGTCAACGCTGAATTTGCACTGGACCAGGTCGTTTCCACCCTGATCAGGAAGTTCGACGACCTTGGCGACCTCTATCTTTCCGAACGCAAGCTCGATCTGTTGGACGTTTCGTCACAGATTCTGCGAACGTTGCAGGGACAAGATCTTCCCGACCTTTCAAAGCTCGATCGCCCCACGATTCTTGTGGCAGACGATCTCCCACCATCCCAGGCCGTTCAGCTGCCGATGGACAAGATTCTGGGCTTCGCGCTCGAGTCTGGAGGGCCAACCTCCCACACCACGATCATTGCGCGGTCGTTTGGAATTCCGACGATCGTCGGAGTCCATGGTGCCTGTGAGGCGGCTCGCCATGCCAGCTCAGTCATTCTCGACGCATTCGAGGGCCAGATCCTGTTCGATCCCAACGGCGCGGAGGTTGCGGAGTACCGATCGCGGCAGCAGCAGCACGAGGAGCAGCGGACCCAACTGTTCCACATGCGGACCCTACCCACCGTCACGCGAGACGGCGTCAAGGTACAGCTCTTGGCCAACATCGATCTGCCCGTCGAGCTCGAGCAGGCGCTCGACTGGAACGTGGACGGCGTCGGTCTCTACCGCTCGGAGTTCCTCTACCTGAAGATGAGCCCTGCGCTTCCGGGAGAGAACGATCATCTCGAGCTCTACCGCGATCTGATGCGGCGCATGGGCGACCTTCCGGTCACTGTGCGAACCTTCGACCTCGGTGGCAAGAAGCTTGCGCGCGAGGTCATCGGCAGCCCCGAGGACAATCCCGTGCTCGGTCTCCGCGGGATCCGGCTCTGTCTTGCCAAACCTGACTTCTTCCGTGTCCAGCTCCGAGCATTGCTCCGAGCGGCAGGGGAGTACGCCGGTCGTCTCCAGATCATGCTCCCCCTCATCTCCGGAATCGAGGAAATCCGCATCACCAAGGTGCTGATCCGTGAGCTCATGGACGAGCTCGAACGGAGTGGGCTGCGGGTTCCTGAAAGCGTGGCCCTCGGCGCCATGATCGAGGTTCCGTCCTCCGCGGTCATGGCCCAGGAGCTGGCACGTGAGGTCGACTTCATGTCGATCGGTACGAACGATCTCATCCAGTACACCCTTGCGGTCGACCGGACCAACGATCTGGTCGCTGATCGCTACAAGCCCACGCATCCCGCGATCCTCCGGTTGATCAACGACGTGATCCGCGCTGGTCAGCACAGCGGCGTCCCCGTCTCCATGTGCGGCGAGATGGCTGCGGACCCACTCATGGTTCCGGTGCTGCTCGGTATGGGCTTGCGGAAGTTCAGCATGACCCCACAGGCGATTCCGGTCATCCGGAACCTGGTCCGGCAGCTCACCCAACGTGAGACCTCGCAGATGGCCAAAGAGGCGTTGAAGATGGTCATGGCACGAGATGTCGAGGAGTACCTTCTGGAGCGTCTCGCCCTTTCCCTGGCGAAGATTAAGATTCACGTCTAAAGTGTTGGGTAGTGATGAGGAGTCCATCATGGCGTGCCCGGTGGAACATGATGGACCAAACGGAACTCTCATGTGGAGGGAGCCGAAGCCTTCTGCTCCCCGGGAGGTGGGCCAATGAGGCTACATAACTCTGTTTCCATCGTCGGACCGTGGATCTTCGGCCTCGCGTTGTCCACGACGCTTGCCTGCGCAGCGGTTGCGTGCGCAGATCAGGCCACCCCCACACCGACACCGGTACCGGCAACACCGACCACAACCGTAGAGTCACAGACGGTGAGTCTCGGAAGGGCCGCTGATCGGACCCCGACAGTACAGCCTGAGGTTACGCCAACGCCGTCGGTATCAGGCGCCAAAACGCCCCTTGTGATCACGAACGCAAACTTGAAGGAGCTCGCCGAGGGGGGCGGTTTGACCGAGCCGAGTGAACGTAAGAGCGAGGACTATGCGCTTCGCTCTCCCTACCGCAACGAGAGTGTGTTCGCTGAGGGCAACGAGCGAGCCACAGAGGCCGGTCGCCTCGGCCAAGAGGAACGGCGCGACCACTGGCGAAACGAGTACCGCAAGCAGCTGCGAAAGGTCACCAACCTCGAGCGCCAGATCGAGAAGCTGACCCTCGACATCAATCGTCTGCAGAATCAGTTCTACGCAACCGACGACCCGGCGTACCGTGACGGAGTCATCAAGGTCCAGTGGGATCAGGCGCTCGCCGATCGAGAAGCTGCCCGCGAGGAGTTGGCCGAGGCCGAGCAAATGCTACCGACGATCGTCGAGGAGGCACGCTCGCAGGGTGCGCAGCCAGGGTGGTTCCGCGGCCTCGACGAGCAGTCGGTCTCACCGACACCGCCACCCGAGAACCCTTAGCCAGCGATCGAACGCCCCGGCAGCTCTGGTCCGATGCCAGTGCAGATGATCACGAAACGGAGGAGAGGTGCGGTCATTCTTCATTGAAACCTGGGGCTGTCAAATGAACCGTCACGACAGCGAACGTCTCCACGGGCATCTGCTCCAGCTCGGTCTCCGTCCTGCCGGCTCCACCGGCGAAGCCGATCTCGTTCTCCTCAACACGTGCTCCGTGCGCGAAAAACCCGTTCAGAAGATCCACCGCCGGATCACGGAGCTCGCCCGAGATGTACCCGATGCCACGGTCGGAGTGTGCGGATGTGTTGCGCAGCAGGAAGGGCAGGCTCTTCTTGACGCCGCCGCCAACGTCGGGTTCGTTCTCGGACCGGGGAGGATACCCGACATCGGATCAGCACTTGAGCTTTATGCTAATGGTTTTCGCAAGTCCTTTATCGGTTTTGAGAGTTACGATATCAATCGTACTCAAATTGTGCGACGCATGAGCCAGCACCGTGCTATGGTCACGGTCATCGAGGGGTGTGACGAACGCTGCACCTTCTGCATCGTTCCCACGACTCGGGGCGGAGAGACAAGCCGAGACCTGAACGTCGTGCTTCAGGAGATCGAGGAGCTCATCGGAGATGGTGTCTCAGAGGTTGAGCTTCTCGGGCAGACGATCAACAACTACCGTTGTCCGAGGACCGGAGCGTCCTTCGCAGAGCTGCTGGAGCACGCCGCGTCGATGAACGGTCTGCAGCGACTCAGCTTCGTCACGTCTCACCCGGGTCGATTTGACGATGACACCATCGATGTCATAGCGCGACATCCGAACATCTCCCGATACCTTCACCTACCGTGCCAGGCCGGGGCCGACAGGACGCTGCGTCGGATGAACCGTAAGTATACACGGAATCAATATTTGGACCTGGTTCAGAGGGTACGCACTGCTGTACCTGATATCAATCTTTCCACTGATGTCATCGTTGCGTTTCCTGGTGAAACCGAGGAGGAGTTCACCGAGACTCTCGATCTCCTCAAAACGGTACGCTTCGGACAGGTCTTCGCATTCGTGTACTCTCCACGGCCCGGGACTCCAGCCGCTCGTCTTCCAGGACGTATTTCGCCCGATGTGGCAAGCCAGCGAATCCAGCGTCTCTTCCGGTTGACCGATCAGATCACCCTCGAGCTGAACCATGCGCTGATTGGACAGACCGCCGACGTTCTCGTGGACGGGGAGAGCAGACGATCCGAGAACGAGTGGCAGGGTAGGGGAGCCGACAACCGGGTGGTCAACTTTCCGAAGACTGGCGGCGAGGTGCCGGGCATGCGTGTTCCGGTTCGGATCGAGCGCGCTGGGCCACACTCTCTCTGGGGTCGGGCTGTCGCCGATGCGAACCCTGCTCCTTTGCAGCAGGTGGAAGACGACACCGCCTGAGGTCACACCATCCCACCACACGATACAGACTGGACTTGACACCTCGTGGTAAAGCAGACACATTGAGCGCATGGATGTTGATCTGACGACTCGCACGATGGTCAAGATGGAAATCAAGGGTCTCGTTGTCGATCCTGTCTCGGACGTCCCGGTCGTCATCTTGCAACGACCCGGAGCCGCCAAGTTCCTCCCGATCTGGATCGGCCACTGGGAGGCCAACTCGATTGCGCTGGTTCTCGAGGGAGTCACGACGCCACGCCCCATGACGCACGACTTGATGGCCAATGTCATCAGCACACTTGGCCGGAAGGTGAGTGGCGTCTACATCCACACGCTGTCGGAGAACGTGTACCACGCTACGATCCAGCTCACGAACGGAGGAGATCCCAGTGGCGAGGGTCTCCTCGTGGATGCTCGTCCTTCTGACGCCATCTCACTGGCGATCCGAACCGGCTGTGACATCTACGTTAGCGAAGAGGTCCTCGAGGCTGCCGAGAAGGACGAGCCCACAGTCGAAGAGAGCCTACGGTCGATTCTCGAGAAGCTCTCCAACGAGGACCTGGGCGAGTACGAGATGTAGGGACACACGACGCCCACGACAGCAATCAGGCTCTCCTTGATCCCCCTTGACATTTGCAGCGTTCCGCGTCCCGTAAACCGGGGCGCCTGACGCGCAGAGAGGGCTGATCGCTGTCGCTGATCCCGGTCCATGAAGCACTCCGTATCGGTGACTGTCTGGCTGCTCCAACCCTCTCAGCTAGCGGGCATTCTGCCAGCTCCCTCGCGTCTGGAACCGTAGCTGCTCGGACCGCCGGTTGACACCGTTCTTTTTCGCCTCCTATAGTGAAGGACCCGTGGATCGGTCGAACACCGTGCTGAGCGACGTCTCACGACAGAAGCAGGCCACAGCAGGTCACTCGCCAGCTTCTTTGATGTCACAGCAACACATGGAGATACGTCGGAGTACACGCGGATGATCATAGCGGTAACGAACCAGAAGGGTGGCGTCGGCAAGACCACAACTGTCATCAACCTGGCTGACGGGTTGGCACAGAAGGGTCTTTCCACTCTGGTTGTCGACCTCGACCCCCAGGCAAACTCAACGATGTCGTTTGTGGATCCCCATGCTGTTGAAGATGCAAACGTCTTCAATGTTCTGGTAGGGGAGCGCTCGTTCGAGGATGTCATCGTGCAGGCCGACGGTCATCCAAACCTGTGGCTTGCTCCTTCCCGGATCGCCATGGCGAAGCTGGAGACCAGCTTGGTGGCAGAGATCGATGCGCCCTACCGCTTGCAGGACCGCCTGCGGGTTATCGCAGATCGATTTGACGCCATCCTGTTTGACACACCACCGACCCTTGGTCTCATTACAGTGAACGCGCTGGTCGCTGCGACCCACGTGGTGGTCCCGATTCAGAGCTCCTACTTCGCTCTGGAAGGTACGGACGATCTGCTCGAGACCATTGACAAGATCAAGCTCAGGCCAAACCCTGAGCTTCGCGTCCTGGGTGTCCTTGTCACCATGTTTGACCGGCGCACTTTGCTTTCCCGACAGGTCCTGGATGAGATTCGCGACGTTTTCGGCAACCTGGTGTTCGATACTGTCATCACCAAATCGGTACGTCTCGAGGAGTCGCCCGCCCACCGTTTGAGCATCTTCCAGCATGCGCCTGATTCGGTTGGAGCTGTGGAGTACTACAGACTCTGTGAGGAGGTTCTGGAACGTGTCGGCAGCGCCTAAACGAGGACTTCCACCGCGCAAGCGGATGCGTCATGACCGCCATTATGTCGATGAGCTGAATCAGCGAATGGAAGAGGGAATCGGGCGGATGTTGCCCGTCAGCTCCATCACCAGCAACCAGGATCAACCACGATCCGCTCTTGGTGATCTTGACGATCTCGTGCAGAGCATCTCGCGTCACGGAGTCCTCGAGCCACTCCTGGTCCGGCGGGCGCCGGCATCTCAGCAGCCGGAGGACGTGGTACAAGAGCTGCTTGATCCCGACGCTCCTGCGAATCGTCAGGTCAAGTACGTGCTGGTGTCCGGAGAGCGACGGTTCCACGCAGCGCTCGAGGCCGGCCTCGAAGAGGTTCCGTGTATCGAGCTGGAGGTCAGCGAGGGGCACGCGCTCGAGATCGCTCTTATCGAGAATCTCCAGAGGAAAGACCTCAGCGCCTTCGAGGAGGCCGAGGGCTTTCACACACTGCAAACAAAGTACTCGTACACCCACGATCAGATTGCGTCCGCAGTGGGACGATCCCGTGTCACCGTCACGGAGACACTCAGCTTGCTGACAATCCCTGAGGCCGTTCGAAAGCAATGTCGGCATGCCGACATCACAGCAAAGGGACTCTTGTTGGAGATTGCCAAGGCGCCAGATACCGCGGCCATGCTGCGTCTTGTCGATGAGATCGCGGCGGGCCTGCTGGATCGCTCTGGGCTACGTGAACGCCGCAAGGAGCTCGCTGAAGCCACTGACGCAGCTGGCGGTGAAGCGTGGCACGATGACGCGACACAGGGCGAGGCAAGCGCGAGCGACGGCGAACAGATCCAGCGGAAGCGGCGACGGCGCCCGGTAGTGCTTCGCTTTCACGGTCCGCAGAAGCGGTTCAGTCTCGCGTTGTCATTCAAGTCCGAGACACAACCTGAACCGGAAGAGATCATCACGATGCTCGAGGACATGATCCGACGCCTCAGAGAGGACGGGCTGACGGCGACGGAGAGTGGACCAGAAGAGGGCGCGACGACAGCAAAGGACGACGTGAATGCGGCGTCCCGAGATGATGACTCGAGCCCGGCTGTGAACGCCAAAGGTCACACGTCAGCTGCGGTGTGAGCGCTCGATGTTGGTCGGGCGCTGAGCGCGAGCACAAGCGATAGCAACAAAAGATCCAGAGACCGGGAGTCCAGAAACTGCACGACTGAACGCGAGATTCCGGTTGATTGCGTACTTGAGTTGACATAATATATCTTATCGGACGTTGCAGATATACTGGTAACTGTGGAGCTTCTTGCAGCCTGTGGAAAAGCTGTTGAAAAATCGCTTCCCCCTTCGAGCCTGTGGAAGCTCCTCGAAACCTGTGGAAAAGCTGTGGATGACCAGGAGCTTTCTTCGGCGCGGGCGTCATCCTCCAGCGCCTCCGAGAGATCGCTCCACGACACAGCAGGAATGCCTCTCAACATGGCGTTTCGCCGCCTCCAGCTGGCCGCGATCCACCGTGCGCAACCCACCACTCGGGCATCGGGGTATCCCTGATCTGTGACTTTTCCACAGCGACGTCGATCAAGCGTACCCTTCAGCTCGATGTAGCGTGTAGACTGGCCGCGTGTATCGGCGCCGACGTTTGCATGGATGGCTTCTGGATCGCCTCGTCATACGTGAGACTCTGGCTCCCACCGGAGTCGGATTTCTCATGTACACGTTCTTGCTCCTGATCCGGGTCATCTCATCCGTGATGGAGCAAGTACTTGTTTCCGGCCTCCCAATCGCGGACGCTGGTCGACTGTTCGTCACCGCCCTGCCCCACGTTGTCGTGCTCACCATCCCGATGAGCTTCCTCTTTGGCGTACTGGTGGCATTGGGCCGGATGAGCTCAGACAACGAGCTCCTGGCAATCCAGGCCGGCGGGCGTTCTGTGCGAGCTCTCCTGCGCCCAGTGCTCCTCCTGGCGCTGGCCCTGACCGCGTTCAACGCCGCCTTGACTCTGTTTGTCATGCCGGACGCCAACCGTCAGCAACGGGAAGAGAAGGTCCGGCTGTACGCGAGCTCCGCTATCATTCGCCAGATCCAGCCGAGAGTCTTCTACGACGACTTTCCGAACCTCCTGCTGTATATCAGAGATAAGGACCCGCAGACCGGCACCTGGAAGAACGTCGTACTCTTCGACCGCAGCACCCCATCCGAACGTCGCCTGCTCGTCGCCGAGCGTGGACGTCTCATTGGCGACGATGCAGCAGTGAACACGCCTTCACAGCACCAAGCTGGCGCGCAGTCGTCGCCGTGGCTGCAGCTGGAAGAGGTCACGACCCACCACTTCAGTAGAAACGAACCGGAGAAGTACCGTCTGAGTGTCAACCGCACCCAGCTCGTCAAGCTCTGGACCGTCGACAGACCGCAGGTGTCGTTCACCTTCAGCCTCCAGGAGCGCACCACGGCCGAGCTTCTCGAAGAGCTTGATCAGCCACTCAGCTCAGAGGCGAGCGCCGACGCCCGTGAGGATCGCACGTTGGTTCTCGTGGAGCTCCACAAGCGGCTGGCGATTCCGGCGGCGAACATCGTCTTCGCGTTGCTCGCGCTACCGCTGGGAATCGGTACCCGCTCGGGCAGCCGAGGGCGCGGTGTCACCATCAGTGTTCTCGTCATCGTGCTGTACTACATCCTCTTGAACCACGGCGAGCTGATTGCGCGTGAGGGAACGGTCCCTGCATGGTTTGGCGTCTGGCTCCCAAACGGTCTTCTGTTCGTGGTAACACTCCCGATGCTGCTCCGCATGGGGAGGTGGCTCGGCGAACGCCGCCCTCCGTTCGCCCGGGTTCGCAGGTGGCTTTTTATCCGTCGCAGAGCGTCAGAGGTTGCCCGTGCATCCGCAAGCTCAGTCGGCATGCCGACGTTGCATCAGCCACTGCGTGAACCGTGGCGGCTCCGGTTTCCGATCCTACTCGATCGGTACATTCTGATGCGCTTGCTGCCGCCAGTGATCGCGGTGCTCGTGACTGCACTGGCTCTTTCCACAGCGCTCGACCTTGCCGACAAGCTCGACGACCTGGCAGAGAACGACGTCTCCAACGCCGTGGTTTTTGGCTACTACTGGAACATGATGCCTCGCGTGTTTGTCGAGGTGACGCCGCTCGCACTGCTCATGGCCGTCCTGATTGCGCTCGCAATGCTGGAGCGCAACCATGAGCTCACTGCGCTGAAAGCGGCTGGCCTGTCACTGTACCGCATCGTGACGCCAATTCTACTGGCGGCAGTGTTTGCCGTCGGGGCCGTGCTCATAGTGAATGAGGCTGTCGTACCGGAGGCGAGCCGGAAGAGAGAACGACTCGAGGACACCATCAAGGCGAGATCCTCAGAAGGTCCTTCACCGACCGGCCTGACGACAGCGGATCGTCAATGGCTCTTCTCTCGCGACGGGAGCCGCTTGTACAACTTCCTCGGTTACGATCCCACCGAGACCAAGATGCTCCGGGTGACCATGTTTCGATTCGATCGCCGCCACGCGCTACGGTTCCATCTCACGGCGGATGTTGTTCGATTCGCTGATGGCGCCTGGATTGCGGAGTCCGGATGGCTACGCCAGGTGTTTCCCGATGGTTCCACCTACTTCCGGCGGTTCGAGCGACCACTCGAGCTCGCGATCACCGAGGCCCCAGACTACTTCGGTCGAGATTTTCGAACCGCAGACGAGATGTCTTTTTTCGAGCTTCGACGATATATCGAGGCGATGACCAGCTCAGGTTACAGCCCAACACACCTGAAGGTCCGATGGCACCAGAAGATTACAGCGCCTCTGTCAGCACTGGTGCTGGTGCTCATCGCTCTTCCCTTCGGTCTGAACCGCAGCGGTGGACGACGGTTCTCCACGATGCAGGGAATCGCCCTGGCACTCGCTCTCGGCATCGCCTACAACCTCGTCCTCGAAGGTCTTGCAAAAGCCGCTACTGCCGGCTACCTCCCGGCCGCTCTTGGCGCGTGGGCACCGCTCGCAATCGGCCTCCTCTTCGGCCTCAACAGGCTCACCACTCTTCGAACCTGAGACGCGCGAGCTTCCAACCGGACGACCTGTGGCGGCAGCAACCGTGTCTGGACGTCGCGACCGTTCGTCGTCATACTGCGTACGATGCACTATGACTGGCTACCCGAAATCGTGCGCACGGAGCCGAGAGAGGAGCTGGTGCTCGAGTATCAGCCGCCCTCCCCCGCACCCGGAGTCGCGGTCGTACAGCCCGCCACTCGGCTCGAGCACGCACTGGAGGATGCCGGCATTCCATTCTCCAGGTTAGGTGCTGGACACTGGGAGATCCTGCTGCCGTGGCAAACCCGAGTGTATGGGTTCATCGCTCGTGAGCTCGAAGAACGGGTGACGTTACAGCTCTCCTCACTCGGAGCTCTACGGCTCGTATGCGCCAGACGGCAGACCCACTCGGCGCATGCGATCGGCTTCGCCGGCGTGCTGATCTTCACGGTCATCGCAGCCGTCAGCGCCGGTTGGAAGACAGGACCCGGTGTCGGCGCGGCAACGCTCCTTGCCGGAAGTTTGTGGAGTGTGTACACGCGAGAGATGGCGATGGAGGTCCTGAAAAGGCGGCTGCAACGGCTTGTCACGGACCTCGGCGCTGCGGTCTGGCCCGGCGGCTAGTGCGGGTACGCGGCCCCGACACGCCAATGGTCTGCCGAATCTGAGCGACCCCAACGCGGCCGCGTAGCTGTTGGCGGTTCGGTATTGGATATGCGCTCCCCCACCCAACCACTCAGACACGCAGAAGCCACGACGCCACAGCCCGGCTCCGGTCCCGGTCCTGGCCCCGGCCCCGAGCCCGACAGCCGGATCCCGGCCATCCGGTGCCCGGCCATCCGGTCTCCGGCGGATGCTTCGCATTTTCGAAGATACGGAGCTCTGAGTCGCTACCGCTGGTGGACGCGTTCGTGGCTCACGGTCGCGTCACAGATCGAGCGCTGCCGGAGCTGACGGCTCCTCGACAGTGGAGTCCTCTTCCAGCAGGAGCTGCTTCGGCTCCGGCAGGTCCTTCGGATCGTTGATGCCAAAGTGGATGAGGAACTCCTGTGTCGTCCTGTACAGGAACGGCTTGCCGACAACATCCTTGCGTCCGGCCACGCGCAACAGGTTTCTCTCCAGGAGCGTCTTGACAACGCCCGAGCTGTTCACGCCACGGATGAAGCTGATCTCGGGCAAGGTAATGGGCTGCCGGTACGCAGCGATCGCCAAGACCTCGAGAGCCGCCTGTGAAAGACGCTGGCGGCGTGCCGCCCCATGAAACGCGGACAGCACTCCCTCCAGCTCTGGAGGCGTGATGCACCGCCAGCCCCGGGCAACGCGCTCAAGTCGCAGGCCCCGGTTGGGACGATCATATGCCTCCTGGAGCCGTGCAAGCGCCTCTTCGACCATCATGGGGACCACGTCGGCGCCCTCTGCAGTGAGCGCGTCGACAATCGCCTCGACGCTCACAGGGGCGCGCGCTGTCAGCACGACCGCTTCGACCTGCGCCTCCAGCTGCACTCTTTCGGACTCGTTCACGGTGACGCTCCTCAGCTCGGACCCGACTCAGCGGCTCCCACCGGCTCGACGCGCGACATCCCGATCGCACTCTGCTGTGCTGCCAACGCTTCGTCGAGATCCCGTTCACCACGCCGCAAGAAGATCTCTGCGAACGGCCGATGCTGATCTGACAGCACGCAGCCGAGGCGACTGAGCTCCAGCGCCGCAACGATCAGCGTCACGATCTCCTCCGGATCTGGACGACTGTGGAGATGACGCAACAACGGAAACGCTGTGTCCGAACGAACCCTCTGGTAGAGGGATCGCATTGTGGACTCCACCGTGTACCGGAGCGGCGGAACATGAAGCGGCGGCGGGTTCGCGGCATGAAACCTCTCGAGGACCTGAATGTACGTCCCTGCCAGCACTCGCAGGTCGACATCCTCCCAATCGAGATCGGCCTCCTCTGCTCCATCCGCGAGCACAGGATGAACCCGTACCGGCCAGAGATAGCGCCGAACAACATCAACGGAGTACAGGTGGGATGCCAGCTCGCGCACCCTGCGGTACTCGAGAAGCCTTTCAACAAGCTCGGAGCGTTCCTCCTGCGCAGCCTCGGTCTCGCGCGGAAGAATCAGACGAGACTTCAGATGGACAAGCCATGCTGCCATGCGAAGAAACTCGGAAGCAATCTCGATATTCAGCTCCTGCATCTTCTGGAGATACTCGTGGAACTGCACGCAGATCGTCGCGATCGGGATGTCGTACACCGAGACCTTGTTCTTCTGTACGAGGTGGAGCAAGAGATCGAAAGGACCCTCGAACACATCGAGGTGAACCGAGACTCCGGTCCCCTCGGTGGTGCCGTCCCTGCCGATCACTTCATGGCTCCAACCAGAACTCATTTCGCTCCCGCTTCAGAATAGCTTTTCGCATTTGCGACGATACTACTGAGATATTGCCTTTAGCCATTATCAGGAACCTTGTCGAGGACCACTTCCCAGGTCTTGACCAGGATTCCGTTGGCGACGAATGAGCCGCACGTCAGGATCTGCCTCGTGGCAGCTACGGTGTACACCTCGAAGCCCGCGAAGGTACTGTCGGGCGAATGATAGTTCATGGTGAGCGACCGGTCTGTGAACACGCCTGAGCCAGTCAGTACCGTCCCTAGGGCGATCGAGTCCATTCGGAAGCGCACCTGATTCGTGCCGGAGATCTCGAGATGGTAGGTCGTCGCCTGCATCGGTCGATAGCTGTGCTCTCCGAGCTCCCGCAGCTCCACGGTAACCTCCAGGAGCTCCGGAAAGCTCTCGGAAGCGCGCACCATCGTCGCCCCGGCGGTGACAGTCTCACCCCCTTCGAGATCGAAGAACCGACCTGTCACGAGCCACTCGCTCGGCAGGAGAAACGGATGCATACGGGAGGCCTCCCTCCATCGTGTGGCTTCGAACCGTTCGCTATGACTCCGGACCGGGAGTGCGAGCAGCCGCGCCACGGGTGACCATCTGGTCGAACCGAGATCTAGCGGTTCACCACTCCACCGCCACCTTCCGGGGCTTCCCACCGAAACGCGAGACCATCACCCAGCGGTTACGCTTCCCAAAGTTGTAGAGGTCGCGCGTCACGCGGACGTCCTCTCGGCAGTACTCCACGATCTTCTCGATCTCTCCGGCTCGCCACCACTCCAGTGCCTGCAACCCATCGGCGCTCTTGCCACCGCCGAGTGTCGGCTCGGCCACCGTGTCCAGCTTCGGTCGAAACCCCAACCGCTCCTCGAGGTCGTACATCAGATCGAACGTCGGCAGCTGGCGAAGATCGTGGTCCGTGTAGGCGCGCAGCACCTCGTAATCAAAGCCCACGATGTTATACCCAACGACCAGGTCTGCCGCCAAGAGCTCATCAACGAGCGCCGCGGCGTGCCCTTCGTCATAGGTCAGAAACTCATTGCTATCGTAACGGTACAGGACACCGATGGACATACCAAGCTGATGCAGCTGGGTACGGCCCCCGATCTCTTCGAACGAGCGCTGCGTCTCCAGGTCAAAGACCACGACCCTGTTACCTTTCGGAACCTCGCGCGCCGGGTTCTCCTCGAAGAGCCCCATCTGTCCGTCCCAGAGGTCCATCCACTCCTCCCTGCGGCTGAAGAAAACGGTGAATGGCACGTCCCGAGCGGACGACTGGCGCGGAACCTGCCAACCGCGGGAGAGTGTAGCATGGGGTCATGGACATCAACGATCACCGTGCCCTGACCGTTTCAGCACCGCGAGCACGCACCGGCGACACTCCATCGTCTACGCTTGTCCACGCTCATGTCTGGCTCAGGTATCGGCCGGAGGGCGGAGACACCCTCGAGCGCCACGTCCATCTCGTCCGCCCACTCGCCGGTGGCGCGTGGCGCGAGGTCGATGTCAGCCGTCTTCCCCTCTCGCCGTTGATGGAGTCGTCGCAAGGATCGAGACCGGTTCCGATGGTGCCGCCGGATGCCCGCGACGCACTGATTCGCTTTCTCGACAGCTGGCACCCATCCGTGTACCGGGTCTCCGCCACGGGTCATCTCTCCGATCTGGAGGAACCCCTGGCCTCCTTCCGCTCCCGGGTCATGGCTGTCCTCCGTCCCAGAGTACAGGAGCAGATCCGATTGTTGAGCGACGGCGACCAACCACACGCGGCCGAGGACAAGGCAAAGATGGCGCACGAGATGCACGAGCTCACACAGTCCATCGAACAGATCGCAACGCCCCCGGCGACCCACATGGCCCGCACGGTCGAGCTGGGTATCCTGGTTGTGCCAGCGGGAGCTCAGCTACCGGCTGTTCAGCAGCGGGACGTGATGCTCGAGGGACCGCCCCGGAAGGGGTGACGAAAGCTGCGCGTCCGCGGAACGCCGTATCCGTGAGGATCTCTGAGAGCGCGTGAGACCATCGAAGGGTACCGGCGCCGACCCCGGTTCCGGGATCACTCCGAATCGTCGTCGCTCCTGCGAGCGATCAGCCGAGGCTACACACAATCCCGTCTGCGAGGCTGATGGCGTGGATGGAGGCGCTTCCTGCCGCGTACCGACGCGGCCGAGACAACTGCTCCACCGCGGTCCTGTTATGGTGACGACCCGCGGCCGCGGGAGGTCAGATCAACGCACACGGTCTCCGGGGCTGCTGTCTGGCGACGCCTCGATGATCCGGACGCACTCTTCCCCGGCCTCCGGAGGGCTCGAGGCGGCGCAGACCATGCCCTCACTCACTCCAAACCGCATCTTTCGCGGTGCAAGATTGGCCACGCAGATGACGTGCCGACCGACGAGCACCTCCGGCTGGGGGTACGCAGCCCGGATTCCGGCAAACACCGTCCGCTGTCCGAGCCCCCCGAGATCGAGCTCGAGCTTGAGGAGCTTCTGTGCGCCCTCCACCTCCGAGGCCGTGACGACCCGGGCCACGCGCAGATCAATGCGGGCGAAGTCATCGATGGTGCACTCGGTCTCGAGTGGTTCGACCGGCTGGGAGGGCGTGTCAGGCGCCCCAATCTCCCCTCGACTCGCCTCCACAAGGGCGTCCAGCTGCGTACGTTCCAGACGATCCACCAAACGCTCGAACTGCCCCACGGTACGGCCCTCGAGAGAGAGCTCAAGATCGTCCCACGTCAACGGCTCCAGGCCGAGGATGGACTCGATCTTGGCAACCATCTCTGGCAGGACCGGCTTCAGGTACACAGCCAACCGGACACCGAGCGTCGCCGCCGCGGTGCAAATGTCACGGGCCTCCTCCACGTCCTCGTTGATCACCTTCCACGGGGCGGACTCTTGCAGGTACTGGTTCCCCTGCTCTGCCACCTGCGATAACCGCTGCATCACAGCTGCCAGATCGCACCGCTCGTACGCTTCGGCGATCTCCTCTGCGGCGCTGCCCGCGCCCTCCACCATCTCGCGTGCACTCTCCGGAACCGCCCCCAACCGACCATCCAGCCGGCCCTCGACAAACTTGAGGGTGCGGCTGTACAGGTTGGCGATCTTGTTCACGAGCTCGGCGTTGACCCGGTTGACGAAGTCATCGAACACCAGGTCGATATCGTCGCTCTTTGCCGAGATCTTGGCCGCGTAGTAGTACCTCAAGTACTGCGGGTCCAGATGGTCGAGGTAGGTCCGTCCGTTGACGAACGTCCCCCGCGACTTGGACATCTTCTCACCGTTGACGAGCAGGAAGCCGTGAACATGCACTTTCCTCGGCAGGTTCAGTTCGGCAGCGTGGAGCATGGCGGGCCAGAACAATGTATGAAAGTACACAATGTCCTTGCCGATGACGTGGTAGATCTCGGTGCTCGGGTCGCGCCAAAACTCATCCACACTGCGTCCGTGTGCAGCGCACCAGTTCTCAGTTGATGCGATATAGCCGATCGGAGCATCCAGCCAGACGTAGAAGAAGACGTTATCTTCCCCTGGAATCTCGAACCCGAAGTACGGGCCATCTCTGCTGATATCCCAGTCGCGCAAGCCCTCTTCCAACCATCGGCCGACATAGTTCGCCACGTCCCGCTGCAAATGGTCGCGAGTCCATCGGCGGAGCACATCGGTGAAGTCGGCCAGGCGCACGTAGATGTGCTCGGTCGTTCGCCGTACGGGCGCTGTCCCGCAGATGGTGCACCGAGGGTCGTGAAGCTCGGTGGGCTCATAGGTGGCGCCACACACCTCGCAGCTGTCGCCGTACTGGTCCTCTGCTCCACACCGCGGGCACGTCCCGCGCACCAGGCGATCCGGCAAGAACAGCTGGTCATGCTCGCAGTACGTTTGCTCCACATCACGCCGAGTGAGATGTCCTCCATCGGCGAGGCGCTGGTAGATGTAGTGCGCCCAGCGCTCATTCTCCGGACTATGGGTGCTGTAGTAGTTGTCAAACTGAATACCGAAGTCAGTGAAGTCTTTCAGGTGCTCGGCATGCATCCGCTCGATCAGCCTCTCGGGCTCGATCCCTTCCCGCATCGCGCGGATCATGACCGGAGTTCCGTGCGTGTCATCGGCACAGAAGTAGTGGGCATCCCATCCGCGCAGGCGGAAGTAGCGAACCCAGATGTCGGTCATGATGTACTCCACCAGATGACCCAGGTGGATCGACCCGTTGGCGTACGGCAGCGCGCTGGTCACGAGGATACGTCGGCTCACCTTCCCCTCCGTCTCCGCTCGGTCGCGGGGCGTCATTCCTACCACGCGCTCGCGGCAATGCCAACCCTCAGCAGAGAAGTTGACATAATTCTCATTCCCGTTGATGACCGAGGGTACGGACCCACCCAAACCGACCCTTCAGCGGCCGACCCGCTGCCGCCGCAGCATCTCCAGCTCATCCACCAGCACCTTCTCCGCACGGATCCCCATCACCTGATTGATCTGGACGATGGTGGTCGGCGAGGTGAAATTGACCTCTGTGAGGTGCTCACCTATGAAGTCCAGGCCCAACAGGTAGAGGCCTTTTGGTTGCAGGTCTTCAGAGATCACACGACACGCCTCGAGCTGGCGAGGAGTGGGGTCGAGCCGCGCCGCAGAGCCACCGGCGTGGAGATTCGCAAGGCGCGAACCGTGCGCGGGCACACGCAGCACCGAGCCGAGGACGGTCCCGTTCATGACGAGGATTCGCAGATCACCGCTCCGCTCGATCTCCTCGAGGTACGGTTGAACAATCACGGTCGGTTGCCACTTCTGCCAGTAGGCCCGGAGCACTGCTTCCGGAGCGTCCGGCGCGAAGAACTCCACCCCGATTCCGCAGTACAGGTTCTCTGGCTTGGCCACCGCCTCGCGAGGCTGGGCTCGAACCGCTTCCACCAGCGCGTCAAAGCTGGAGCAGACCCACGTCGGTGCCGCAAACTCGGGATACTCGGTCGCCAAGATGTGCTCGGAAAGGCGCCAGGTCCACTCCGGGTTGTTGATCTGGACGATGTCCGGGGGCGCCTTCGCAAACTGCCGACAGTACGCTATGAACGTGTCATCCACCGGTGGATCCTTGCGCTGCAGGATCACGCCATAGTCGGTGACCGGTACGGATCTCTCCGCTCCCAGCTCCCAAAACGGTCGCCGCCCGCTGTCGGAGGCGAGGACTTGACGGACGGGTAGCGAGCTCAGGTACTGATCCGCCGGAGTGTCAGCGTCAGTCGAAAGAAGATCGAGATAGTCGACCGCGATTCCACGCTCGATGAGCTCAGTGGCCACACAGACTCCGAGATCGAACTCCGGCAACAGCGTGTCTACAGGATCTGCCACGATCAGGTACCGTTCTGACATCCTGCCTCCTCGATCGATCGTCGCGCCGGTTGTCAGTCTACCGGCTCTTCGCGAGAGTGTGCACTCGGGCGCGTGAAACTGGAGAGTGGTTGGTGGCGTATTCTCTGATGATGGTACGAAGGACGGGATGCAGGGTTCGAGAGACAGCGCGGGGACGCGCTGCTTGGCTGACGTGTCTCCTGATCTGGCTTGGCTCTGCCACGTTCGGTGCGGATGCAGGGACCGAGCTGACCGTGCACGCAACGGGTCCGTCGGCCGGATACTATGCGGTCGAAGGGGACCTGACGTCGCTTGATCGCGAGCTCGCTGCCGATCTGAAGGCGCTGGCACCGCGACTGACCTACTCAGCTCGGCTTGCCCGCGCCGCCCGCGAGCTCGCGATCCACGCGAGGCCCCCCGGAACGCCAGACCTCCCCGTGGACCTCAAGGAGTTTGTTCTCCACTGGGCTGGATGGCCCTCCCCGGCGGCCAGCTCTACCGTGCTGTATACCACCGAGGATGATGCGTACGACCTGTGGTCGCATATCGCGTCGCTGTACGACGGTGATCGCGACGCACACTGGACCCACATCGGTATTGGACGGGCCGAGGCACGCACCACGCCCTACAAGTGGGTTTGGGTGGTGCTTTTCGCCGAGCTCGCCATCGATCTCGAGCCGTTTCCTGCAACCCTGAGGCGTGGAGCACGACCGCAGCTCACGTTTGTCCTCCCCTCCCCTCTCAGGGACCCAACCGTCGTCCTCTCACGCCCCGACGGTGAGATTGTGAGACAGCATCCGAGCGAGTCCGGGAGAGCCTGGACTCTGAACCTGGACCTCGGGAGCAGCAGTGGACAGGCATGGCTGGAGATCGTGGCGCACCACCCCGACCAGGGACCTCAGGTTGTGGCGCTGTTCCCGATCGCGATCGGCGTCGACCGGAGCCCAATCTGGCGAGGACCCGTTCCACCAACCTCCAGCCGGGCTCTGAGCGAGGAGGCCAGTGAGCGACTGATGATCGACCTGATCAACCGCGAGCGCGAACGGTTCGGGCTGTCTCCCCTCGCCCTCGATCTCCGGCTGGCAGCCATCGCTCGGCACCACAGCCACGACATGGCACTGCACGACTTTGTCGGCCACGTGGGATCTGACGGAGCAACACTTGGAGACCGGCTCCGCGCACATGCCTATAGCTTCCGCAGATCGGCCGAGAACGTGTCGCAGAGCCCATCGGTCGCTGAAGCCCATGCTGGGCTGATGCGCAGCCCTGGCCACCGCGCCAACATCCTGAATGCATCGGTCAGCCATATCGGCGTTGGCGTCGTCCAGGTCAGCTCTGCAGCAGGTCCATCGCTCTTCGTCACGCAGCTATTCGCTGCGCCGATGACACCGCCGCAGCCGCTCGATTGTCGTCACCGCATCAAGGAGAGAGTCCGGAGCCTTCGAGAGCGCGCCAACGTGCCTCCACTGCAGTTTCAGCGGCAGCTCAGGGAGGCTGCGGACTCGGTCGCGCGCCAGACCGTTTCCAACTTGGAGACCACCGACCTCCTCGCTCGTGCCCGAGAGGCGCTGGCCACCAGCGGAGTCCGTTGGTCGCGGCTCGTCGTGCATGCATCGGAGGTCGCCGATCCGGACACTACAGACCTTCCGGAAGCGATCTACGACGCCGATCTCCGCCAGATCGGCATCGGCGTCGCACAGCCTGTCGACATGTCCGGCTTCCCTACGGTCGTGCTACTCCTCGTGGCTCCTCAGGGGCCCTGACGTCGATCGATCCCGCGCGTACCTCCGAGTCCGCTACTCGTGCTCAAGGACCTCGGTCTGCTCGACCTCCTCCTCCGGTGCACGACCGTAGACATAGAGCATATCGCTCAGCCGGTTCTGAATGCTGCTGTCCATCATCCAGCCGACCATCCTGAACCGCCAGTTTCCCGTCTCCTGACCTGGCGTGTTCATCCGACAGTCCGCACCGAGCCCTGCGAGATCCTGGTGCGGAACGATCGCGAGATCTGCCACCGAGGCCATCGCCAGGCGGATCATATCCCAGTGGATCTCCTCGCCGTCGGTCGCCATGTACTGGCGCGCGAAGTGGGCTTCCTCCGGGGTCGCCTCCTCCACGTACCAGCCCACAGAGGTGTTGTTGTCGTGCGTTCCTGTGTACAGCACGGTGCTGTTCGTCAACCGATACGGAAGAAACGTGGAACGCGGATTCGGCGAGAATGCGAACTGCAAGATCGCCATTCCTGGCAAGCCCAACGAGTCCCGGAGCTCCACCACGTCCGGAGTGATGACGCCGAGATCCTCAGCAATCAGTGGTACGTCGCCCAGGGCGCCGTGCACCGCGTCGAACAGGTCTCGACCGGGTCCTGGCACCCACGTTCCGTTCATTGCGGTCTCATCCGCTGCAGGCACTTCCCACGCTGCGGCAAACGCACGAAAGTGGTCCAGCCGCAAGGCGTCGACCAGTGTCAGGGTAGTCTGAAGACGGTCAATCCACCACCTGTACCGATCGGCTGCATGCCGCTCCCATCGGTACACCGGATTGCCCCACAGCTGCCCGGTGGCGCTGAAGTAGTCCGGCGGTACGCCAGCAACCACCTCGGGCACGCCGTCCGGGTCGATCTTGAACAGGTCCGGGTGCGCCCAGACATCGGCCGAGTCGAGGCTGGCAAATATCGGCAGATCGCCGAGTATCCGCACGCCGCAGGCGTTGGCGTGGTTGTGGAGCTCTTGCCACTGGGTGAAGAACAAGAACTGACAGAACTCGTGAAAGCCAATCCGCTCTTCGTGCGTCCGCCGCCACTCTGCCAGGGCCCCGGGCTCTCGTCTCGAAAGAGGCGTCGGCCACGATGGCCACGCGTGCAGCTCGTGGGCCTCTCGGATCGACATGAACAGGGCGTAGTCCTCCAGCCACGAGGATGCGGCCTGCCGGAACGTCTCGAAGTGATCACTGAGCCGGGAAATGACTCCCGTCTGGAACCGCTTCCATGCCCGCTCGAGCAGAGTGCGCTTGAACGGGACAGCCCGTTCATAATCTACGGCCCACGCGGGAACATCAGGTGCGGGCTCCACATCACCCTTCTCCAACAGACCGTCCTCAACCATCTGGTCTGGGCTGATGAACAACGGATTGCCGGCGAAGACCGAAAGCGACGAGTACGGAGAGTTCCCGGCACCGGGCGGATTCAGCGGGAGGATCTGCCACCACTGGACCCCGGCTTCCGCCAGCCACTCCACATAGCGAAAGCTGTCCTCACCGAGATCTCCGACCCCGTACGGGCCGGGCAAGGCGGTTGGATGGAGGAGAACTCCACCGGCTCGCTCGAACTGCATCGTGCCTCCAAACTCCAGCTGCTACGGGCTCCACCGACCTCAGAACGCCACCGGTGGCAGTGGCAGCGCAGCGCTCAGAAACGAGAGCATCAGCGCTCTCCCGTCCAGCTGGAGCATTGTCGTCAACTCGTGTCCACGTCCGTACCGGACGGCACACCTACTCCGCCTATGGTACCCGACTTCGTCGATCTCGTCAGTATTTCTGCAAGATCCAGTCAGCCGGCCCGCCTCACGCCTCGACCTCCGCGGCGCGCTCGAGCCGTTCGATCGCACGCTCGAGCCGCACGCCTCGCGAGCCCTTGAACACCAGCACGGCATCTTCAGGCGCGTTTGCTGCAAGCCACTCGCCAGCTTCCTCTGGTTCCGCAAACCAGTGAACGCGGCCTGATGCAGCGCCCCCGCTTACGGCGCCGTCGGCAATCGCCTTTGCAGCCTGACCCACCGCCAGAACCTGATCGAACCCCAGCGTCGCCGCCAGCTGCCCGACCTCCTGGTGATATCGGTACGATCCGGCTCCCAGCTCCAGCATGTCCCCGAGCACAACCGCGCACCACCGGGTCCATGTCGTCCGACACCACATGAGCAGAGTCTTCACCGCCTCCGGATTGGCATTGTAGGTATCGTCCACGATGGTCCAACCTCCCAGCTGACGCACCATGCCTCGGCCGGTAACAGGTTGCACTGACGCCACGGCTGCAGCGATCTGGTCATGCTTCATCCCCGCGTACCAGGCGATCACGATCGCTGCGAAGAGATTCTGCAGCTGGGCCGCTGTGAGGAACGGCACATCGAACCACCGTTCACGGCCGAAGAAGTCGATACACACACGGCGACGGTCTCCGTCGTCGACGAGATCCCGCAGCACGACGTCGTTGGTCTGCAGCGATCGGCCGAACCGGATCACGCGACCCGGTACGTACCGTACGCCCCGCACGAGCTCCGGATGGTCACCGTTGATCAGCGCCACACCGTCGGAATCGAGGTGGTTGTTGATCTCCAGCTTGCCTCGGGCCACGTTGTCCACGGTGTGGAGAAACTCCAGGTGGACAGGGAAAACGTTGAGAACGGAAGTGATATCCGGGCGGAGCAGCTCTGCCAGAGCATCGATCTCGCCCAGACCAGGGCTTGACATGGCCAGCTCGAAAACTGCGGTCTCGGTGTCTGCCGGCATCTTCAGGATCGCGAACGGCACACCGAGCCAGTTGTTCCAGTTCCCAGGCGCGCTGTACGACCGGAAGCCATGGCCGAGGATCTGGGCAGTCAGCTCACGAGTGGTGGTCTTCCCCGCGCTACCGGTAATACCGATCCAACGCACCCGTCCGAACCGCCGGCGAACCGAGGCTGCGAGATCGCGGTAGGCTCTGGCCGGATCGCTCACGCGGATGAAAGGGACCTCCAATCCGCCGCGCTCCGTGGACTCTCGTACCACCGCTCCTGCGCCGGAGTGACCGGAGAGCTGATCGAGGAACTGATGTCCGTCGGCCCGCTGCGAGGTGAGCGCGAAGAACAGCGATCCCTCACCCGCCTGACGAGAGTCGAAGCAGAAATCGATGAACAGGTGGTCCGGGAGACAGCCATCCAGCACTCCACCGGTCGCCTCTGCAACTTCCGCGGCTGTCAATGACGGCATCGTCGTTCCTTCCGTACGCCCCCGGGACCGCGCGTCCGGCCTGATCTGGCCATATGAGTATCCTACCGGAAAATGCGACGCTGCCTCGCCGCCTCGGTCAGCTCGTCGCGGAAGTCAGGGTGCGCGATGGCGATCAACTGCTCGGCGCGTTCGCGCAGGCTCCTGCCGTACAGGTCCGCAATGCCGTACTCCGTGACGACGAAGTGGACATCGGCGCGCGTGGTCACCACGCCCGACCCCGGCAGCAGCGTGTCGACGATCCGGCTCAAAGCCCCGTCCTTCGCGGTGGACGGCAACGCGATGATCGGAACCCCTCCAGCGGATCGAACCGCCCCACGGATGAAGTCCAGCTGCCCACCGAACCCTGAGTAGATGTTGGTTCCAACGGAGTCCGCGCACACCTGGCCCGTCAGATCGATCGAAAGTGCCGAGTTGATCGCAACCATCCGCTCATTCTGAGAAATCACGAACGGGTCGTTGACGTAGCCGGTCGGGTGAAACTCCATGAACGGGTTATTGTCAACGAAGTCGAACGATGTCCGTGTCCCGAGCACGAACGAGGACACGATCTTCCCACGATGGAGTGATTTGCGTGCATTCGTCACAACCCCTTGTTCAAACAGCTCGATCAGCCCATCGGAGAACATCTCGGTGTGCACGCCAAGGTCGTTCTTGTCGCGGAGGAACAGCAGCACGGCATCTGGGATCTCGCCGATCCCCATCTGCATCGTGGCACCATCCGGGATCAGGGAAGCGATGTTCTCCCCGATGCTACGGGCCACTTCCGAGATGCTCGGCGCCATCGCCAGCTCGAGCACCGGCTCGTCCGTCTCCACAACGTGGGTTAGCCTGGAGACGTGAATGAAGCTATCGCCGAGCGTCCGCGGCATCTGCTGGTTGACGAGTGCAATCACCGAACGCGCCCGCTCGGCAACGGCCTTCGTGGCGTCGACACCGACGCCGAGCGAGCAGAACCCGTGCTCGTCCGGAGGCGAGACATGGATCAACGCCACGTCCACCGGAAGCCCACCTGTCGTGACGAGTGCTGGAACCTCTGAGAGGTGGATCGGCACGAAGTCCGCTCGTCCTTCGTTAATGGCCTGTCGCACGTTGCCACCCACAAACAGCGCACGATGGCGGAACGTGCCCTCCATGCCAGGGTCTGCGTACCGTGCCTCGCCCAAGGTCAAGATATGCACCACCTCGACCCCGCTGAGCTCGGGGGCACGGTCGACCATCGCGTCCACCAGGCACGCTGGCGTCGAGCAGCCCGGATGGATCCAGACGCGATCGGACGACTCGATCGCCTGAACCGCAGACTGTGCGGTGGTCACTCGACTTCGGTAGATCTCCATCCAGCGCATGTCAGTCTCCTCGACGATGCTGGCCCGTTCGTCGGATCAGTCTGCAATCGGGCGGCACTGAACCCCGAACGCCTCAGCGATGTTTGCTCGCACACACGCGCCGGCCCAGGTGTACGTTCCCCGCCGGAGCGCCGGGTTGGAACGCACCGCGCGGTCGAAACCATCATCCGCGATGGCCTGCACAAATGGCAGGATGGCATTCGACAGCGCGCGGGTCGAGGCTCTGGAGGCCGCAGAGGGAAGGTTCGGGACACAGAAGTGGATAATGTCGTCAACCTCGTAGGTCGGGCTGGACAGGTCCGTCGGTCTCGACGTTTCGCAGCAGCCTCCCTGGTCGATCGACAGGTCCATGAGCACCGCGCGGCGGCGCATCAGCTTGAGCATCTCCCGGGTGATGAGCACCGGCGTTCGCTCACCGTGAATCGACACAGCACACAGAAAGAGATCTGCGAACGCGAGCGCCTTCTCCAGGTTCTGGCGAGTCGCGAGCATGGTCGGCACGTCCGAACCCACTGCGTTCTGTAGCCGACGGAGCCGCCGGACATCGTGATCCAAGACTACCGGATGGGCACCGATCCCCTTGGCGGTGGCGGCGGCGGTGGTTCCCAGGGTCCCGGCACCGAGGATCGCAACGGCTGCCGGCGGCACGCCCGGAGCGCCCCCGATCAAGATCCCCTTGCCACCGAAGTCGTTGAGCATCAACCCCGCACCGATCACGATTGCCAGCTGCCCGGCGATCTCGCTCATCGCCTGAAGCACCGGAGCCCTACCGTCGTCGCCTTCGATAATCTCGTAGCCGACCGTCGTAATCTGATGCTCGAGCAGGTGTTCAAGCTGGTCGCGGGATGCCAGAGCCAGATGCCAGGACGCGGCCACAATCTGTCCGTGCTGGAGCTGGCGCACCACCTGGTTCGAGGGAGGCGACACGCACAACAACAGCGCGCTCCGCAGGATCACCTCTTCCTGGGAGTACACCAAAGTCGCCCCGGCGTCGGTGTACCGCGAGTCTCGAAACCCTGCCTCGAGCCCGGCCCCCGACTCGATGTAGACCCGGTGACCCCGTCCGGTGAGCGTCCTCACCGCGTGCGGACCGAGACCGACCCGATGCTCGAACGGCCTCTGATCCTTGATCAGCCCGATATCCATGGCGCCTCCGTCCCTCTCGATCCGGCAACGATTGAACCATAGGACACTGATTCCGGCAACGGGCCCACTCGGCTCACGCATCAGTGTCCCGTGCGCCGACTGGCCCTGGGAAGCGCGGATTGCACACTGGTACCACAATCGTTTTCGCGGTGGTTGTGCGAAACTGTCGTGCGCTCGCGACGGGTTGCCATTGCGACGCAGGCTCAGAGCTCGGAGTTGAACGACGAGCCACGAAGGGAGTCAGAAGACCATGCCAGTCACAGAGCAGACCATTCTCGATCAGCTTCGGCGGGTCATCCTGCCGGGTACGGAGATGTCGATCGTCGATGCTGGGCGGATCCACCGCGTCGCGATTGACAAAAGCAGCGTCACCGTCGAGATCGCGCCTTCCACGCCAGAGGTGGACTCACAGGTGCGCGCGGGAGTCCGGGCCGCTTTGGCCGAGCTGGACGAGGTCGGTGAAGTGACCGTCACCGTCCTCGCCCCGCAGCCTGCGGCAGCCCCCGGAGCCGATGAGCCCAAGCTCCCCGGTGTCCGGCACGTGATCGCGGTGGCCTCCGGCAAGGGAGGCGTCGGCAAGTCCACGGTCGCGACCAACCTGGCGCTGGCGCTGGCGCAGGCCGGGTACTCCGTCGGCCTTCTCGATGCCGACATCTACGGTCCGTCGCAACAGCTCATGATGACCGTGGATGCCGAACCGAAGGGAACCACGGACGGCAAGATCGAGCCCCTCGACGGCGTCGGCGGGGTCAAGGTGATGTCCATCGGGTATATCGTCGATCCGGACCAGCCGATCATCTGGCGCGGCCCGATGCTGCAGAAGGCTCTCGAGCAGTTCCTCGGTGATGTTCTCTGGGGAGAGCTCGATGTTCTCGTCGCCGACCTACCGCCCGGTACGGGAGATGTCGCGATCAGCCTCTGTCAGATGGTCCCGATCGCAGGAGCCGTGATCGTCACCACGCCCCAGGAGGTCGCATTGGTCGATGCTCGCAAGGGCCTTGGAATGTTCAAGCGACTCGACGTACCGGTCCTGGGCATCGTCGAGAACATGTCCGATTACGTGTGTCCCGCCTGCGGTCACCACGAGCCGATCTTTGGCACCGGCGGCGGACGGCGTACGGCCGACGAGCTCCGGATCCCGTTTCTCGGCTCGGTCCCGATCGATCCCGCGATCGTCGCAGGAGGAGATCAGGGGCACCCGGTGGTCCTCGCCCGACCGGACTCACCGTCTGCCCGAGCGCTCCGTGCAGTGGCGGATGAGGTCGCCGGTCGTCTGAAGGACCGATTTACCGGCGGCGAAGTGTAGGAGACAGCCGGTCGTACCGCACTGCGGCTGGAACCTCCGCGATTGGCGTGTTACAGTCCGCCGCCGGGATCGGAGGAGGACGAGGACACCGCCCCGAGCCCGGCCGTGGAGGACATGCATGACGCGAGTTGGAGTCTTTGGGTGGGGAGTGGTGGCTCCCCAGTGTGAGAATGTTGAGTCATTCGCCGATCGCCTGGAGCACGCCCCGTCTTGGCTGTCTCCGTTCCAAGGCTTCGGTCCCAACAACTTCCTTGTCGGTCAGCCGTCCTTCAACCTCGAGTCGTACCGGCCCTGGATCGACGAGCGGTTCCCACCCACCCGTTACCACCAGTTCTCCTCCAAGATGGGGCAACCCACCCAGTATGCCGTGGGCGCCTTCATCCAGTCTCTGGCCCAGAACCCCGGGATCGAGCAGGTTCTCCAGGAGCTCGGCCCCGAGACACACGTTTACGTCGGCTGCGGGGTCGGCGACATCCCGACCGTCGCCGACGGAGCTCGCGAGCTGTGTCGCGCACAACGCCGCTGGGACCGGTTCTGGGCGCAGCCGGAGAACAACAGTGTGGTCCGACAGTACCTCGACACCGACCCCAGCGAACGTGAAGCGAGGTTCACGGACGTGCCGCCGCACCCGGATACGGCCGACGCCGTCGATCGTCCGTTCGTGGAAGAGGAGTGGTGGCACCACTGGGCAGGTCAATCACCGGAGCTCCTCGAGTACCTCGACGAGCTGCGCCAGATCGAGGCGACAACCGCCGAGGGACGCAGCAAGATCGCGGTGTTGAAAGAGAAGCGCGCGCGCAACGCCAAGCTCCAGAAGAAATGGGGCGCTCCCGAGCCGCCGTGGGACCAGGTCTCCGCGAACGTCATCTGGAACATTCACAACACGCCAGCCTCGCAGATCTCGATGCTCGGCCAGATCACCGGCCTGGTGTTCGCGCCCGTTGCCGCCTGCTCGACGTTCGGCGTGTCGCTCAAGCTGGCGATGGACGCCATCCAACGGGGTGAAGCCAAGGCTGTCGTGGTCGGAGCGTGTGATCCGGCGCCACACCCGCTGATTGTCGGTGCGTTCTATAACGCAAGGATCATCGCCGCCGACGCCGAGGTTTCCAAGCCGCTGACCCGCCTGCGCGGCACACATGTCTCCGGCGGTGCAGTGGTGTGGATCGTTGGCGATGCCGACTATCTGCGCGAACGGGGCTTCCGTCCGCTAGGCCTTGAACCGATCTCGGTCGGCGTGTCCGCGGACGCAGATCACATCATCACTCCTTCGGCCGAAGGTCCTACCGCCGCCATCCGAGGTGCTTTTGGAGCCGTGAACGCCGACCCCTCCGAGGTTGTCCTGTGGGACCTCCACGCTACGGCGACACCCGGCGATCAGATGGAGATGGAGACGCTGCGCGCGATCGTGCCGGAGACCGTTCTGGTCTCTGCACGCAAGGGCACCTTCGGCCACGGCCTCGGTGCTGGCGGCGGCTGGGAGCTGACCGCGCAGTACCTCGGGTTCGAGCGTGGACGCCTCTACCCCACCCCACTGACCGAGGCGGAGCTGAACCCGATACTGAGGGAGCTGCACGAGCGTTACGTGTTCTCCGAAGGCGCACCGCTCCCGCCACCAGGCGTGGTCGGCAAGCTCTCCATGGGCGTGGGCGGAATTAACGCCTGCATCCTCTCTCGCCCCTGGTAACCGACATCCCACGTCATCAGCCGCGCAAGCAGCTCCACATGCAGTCATGACCGCGTGCTCGCAGAAGCGATAGCGCTTCTGAGCAGCCCCGGACCCGGACCAGGTCCCGCTCCCGGCCCCGACAGCCGGATCCCGGCTATCCGGCCCCCGGCGGATGCCTCGAAACTTCGAAGATACGGGATGCTTGAGACGCCAACGCGGCCGCGGGACCGGCGCCATCGGAGCAGC
>CAZEJK010000019.1:36048-41319 GCA_964512045.1 uncultured Thermoanaerobaculia bacterium | reverse complement strand
GCAGCAGCGTGGCGAGGAGGATCGTGACGAAAACGGTGCGCGGAGCGTTCGAATGGAGCATCTCAGTTCCCCTCCTCGGCCTGCAGCGTGTCGACTCGGTCCTGGATCCGCGAGATCAGCAGCTCGATCGCGGGGCGGACCGGCTCCGGGGCCTGCTCGATCGTGCCCTGCATCTGGGTGAGCATCATCGTCAGCTCCTCGACGTTCGTGGACGCTTGGATTTGATCGAGCGCCTGGCGGACCATCGGCTGGACCTGGGCCGGCAGAGCCTCGATCTCCGGGTCCGCAGTCGTCCCCGCGGTGCGATGTAGCCACAGGACGTTCGTGCGCTCGGGCTTCAGGTATGTGCTGGCCACCCGCTGGATATCCTCGGCGGTGACCGCGGACAGCTTCGCCGGCGAGGCGTTCAGATGGCGCCAGTCTCCGAAGCCGTCGTACATCAGGAGCTGAAGCAGCAGGAAGAAGTTCGACTGGAGTCGCCGGAACGAGTTCGCCAGGACCTGGTTCTTGACCTTCTCGAGCTCCCGCTCCGAGACTGGCTGGTCGTGGATCGTGGCGATCTCGGCCAGTAGCGCCGACTCGAGCTCCGCGTGACTGCGACCGTCCGCCAGCTCGGCGCCGAGCTCGAACATGCCGGCGTACTTTCGGGGGTACGAGAAGGCGTACGGCTCTCCGGAGGCGATCCCCCCGTCCGTCTCGACCAGCGCCTCATACAGCCGACCGGTGCGCCCGTTCAGGATCTCGCTGAGGATGTCCAGCGCCGCCGCGTCGCGGTGCACGAACGGGACCGTATGCCAGCGGATGGTGACGGATGGATTGGTATCGGCCTCGGCGTCCATCCGTCGCTCCTGCGCCTGTGGAAGGAGCTCGGTGACGACCGGCGGTGGCTCCTGCTCGCCGCGGGGGATCCGGCCGAAGTAGGTCTCGGCCAGCTCGACGACGCGATCCCGGTCGAAGTCGCCGACGATCGCCGCGGTGATGTTGTTGGGTGCGTAGTAGGTGTCGAAGAACCGCTCCGCCTCCGCGCGACGGATCGACTCCACATCCGATGGCCAGCCGATGACAGGGTGGTGGTAGACGGTCGAGGACCAGAACATCGCGTCGAACTGCTCATTGATGCGGCCTGTCGGCGTCGACTCCACCCGCACGCGTCGCTCCTCGCGAACCACGTCGCGCTCCGAGTAGAACTCTCGGAAGACCGGGTGGAGAAGACGATCGGACTCCATCCAGAACCACGCCTCGATCTTGTTCGGCGGCACCGTGATGAAGTACATGGTGAAGTCTTCGGTGGTGCCCGCGTTCATGCCCGAGGCGCCGAGGGAGGTGTAGATCGTGTCGATCTCGGTCGACACGATGTACTGCTTCTGCTCCTTCTGGAGCTGCCGCATCTCCGCCCGCAGCTCGGTCAGGCGCGGTGTTTCCACCTCAGGTGTGTAGATGTTGCCCTCGATCTCTCCCCGTCGCTTGGCGACTCGGAGCTTCTCGTACTCGGTCTCCATCTCGGCGCGGATCTCGTCGAGGCGGTCGATGATCCGTCGCTCCTGCTCGTAGTCGGCGGTGCCGATCGTCTCGGTACCCTTAAACATCATGTGCTCGAACAGGTGCGCCATGCCGGTCGTGCCGTACGACTCGTTGGCGGAGCCAACGTGGGCGACCCACCCCGCCGCCACGGATGGTGTGCCCGGGCGCTGGACGAGGAGAAGCTGCATGCCGTTGTCCAGCACGAGCTCCTCCACCGGAACCTGCGCCTCCTGGGCTGCAACCAGCGGTGCGATCGCCAGCACAAGGACGAGAACCAGGGTTCGGAATCTGAGTGACATTGTCGCGACCTCCAACAGTGTGACCTTGACGGTGCACTGCACCTGGCGCAGAGCGCAGCACGAAGGCTGTGGATCCGTCGGCGCGCAGTGTACAGCGTCCGCAACACAAGTACGAATCAGTGACGGTTTCGTTTCGCTCCCGGACCGCGACCGTGCCGTCACGGCTGCGTGTCCCGCTGATGACAACCGTCTCCGGGGGGTCGCGTATGCCGAATCAGGGGAGGGTGCGAGGATCGAATTCGGCGCTATACTGCCGTGAACGGAGGTCATCGATGGGAGCGTTGCTGCTGGCGTTGGACGTTGGCAACACCCACACGGTTGTCGGTCTGTTCGACGGCACTGAGCTGCGGACCACCTGGCGGCTGTCCACGGGCACGGAGCAAACCGCCGACGAGCTCGGTATGTGGCTGCGACAGATCCAGCAGTGGCAGCAGGTAGAGGCCCACGAGCTCGCCGGGGTGGCGATCTCCTCGGTCGTACCGCGGCTGGATGCCCGGCTCGATGAGGCGGTGCGGCGCTACCTGGGTCACGAGGCGTTCTTCGTACACCCCGAGGTCGATACCGGAGGGATGGTGCTCGAGGTCGCTCGGCCGGAGGAGCTCGGAGCGGATCGTCTGTGCGATGCGGTTGCTGCGCGGGCCCGTTACGACTGGCCGGTGATCGTCATCGACTTTGGCACGGCGGTGACCTGGGAGGTCGTCTCTGCGAACGGGAGGTACCTGGGTGGTGCGATCGCCCCAGGGCCTGGGATCACTGCGGACGCCCTGTTTTCCCGTGCTTCCAAGCTGCCATCGGTGCCGCTCGCGCCGCCGCCGAGATCGATCGGTATCGCGACCGTCGATAGCATCCAGATCGGCCTGTTCTACGGGTACATCGGGCTCGTGGAAGGTGTGACGCGTCGGATTCTCGCCGAGGTCGGTCCGGCTCGTGTGGTGGCGACCGGCGGCTTCGCCGCAACGGTTGCCCAGCATTGCGAGCTGATCGATACCGTGGACGAGCAGCTCACCCTCGATGGGCTGCGGATGCTCTGGGAGCTTCGGATGGAGGCGAGATGACCTCTTCCGAGGAGCGTGACGAGCGACGCGACCAGGTGCGAAGCTCCGTGCGTCGCGGCCTGCGTCCGTTCACGGTTCCGAACTTCATCACGTTTCTGCGGTTGGCGCTCATCCCGTTCTTCGTGATCGCTGTGAGTCAGGACGGCTTCGCGCTGGCACTCACGTTGTTCATTCTCGCCGGTGTGTCTGACGCCCTCGACGGCTTCGTGGCTCGTAACCTGAGAATGGAGTCGCCTCTCGGAGCATACCTGGATCCGGTGGCCGACAAGCTCTTGTTGACCACGGCGTACATCACGCTGTCGGTTCCCCATGGGCAGAACGTGGTCATCCCGTTGTGGTTGACGATCCTCGTCCTGTTCCGTGATGCCTACATCGTCGTGGTGGCACTGGTGCTGTATCTCGCAGAGCATCAGCGACGGTTTCCACCGAGCCTGTGGGGGAAGGCCACGACGATCAGTCATACGGTGACGATCACCGTCGTGCTCATCGCGAACGTAACCCGCATCCCCGGTTGGATTCCGCACGTGCTGTTCCTGCTGTCGTTCGGGTTGGTAGTGATTTCGGGCTTCCATTACCTGTATCGCACCGGCCACGAGCTCGATGCTGCGCGTAAGCAGGCGAAGTCGTAACGTACGACCGCCGCATCTGCGCAGATCCTCGCGGCGACCTGGCCAAGGCCAACGATGTTCGACCGCTGACTTGCGTCCTGCGGGGATTTGGCTACAATAGCGGCCCCGGTACGACCGGGAGAACTACACTCCTCGCTCCGAGCTGGCAGCTCGGGGCCTGAGGCCAGGGGGAGACCGATATGCCGTTGTATGAGCTGGGGCTCATCGTAGACCCCGAAGCGACTCCAGAGGAAGAGCAAGGACTGCTCGAGCGGATTGAAGCCCTCGTGACGGACGCCGGTGGCGAGATCGTCAACAAGGACGGATGGGGCCGGCGTCAGCTTGCCTACCCGATCGACAAGAAGAACTACGGTGTCTACCACTTCTGGAAGTTCGAGGTAGGCGGGGAGCTGCTGTCGAAGCTCGAGTTCGAGCTGAGAACCCATGACCTTGCGATGCGCCATCTGGTGCTCAACCTCGACCGCGAGCTGCGCCGAGAGCGGAAGCGGAAGCGGACCGAGCAGGTCAAGGCTCGGCGGAAGGCGCAGAAGAGTGAGGCGGTGGCGGTGACCGACGAGGATGCACCGGCCGGCGCATCGGCGGAGGTGTAGTGATGGCCAGACAACGACGTCGTTTTCGTCCGCGGGTGAAGGTGTGTCGCTTCACGGCCGAGAAGATCGAGTACATCGACTACAAGGACGTGGACCTGTTGCGAGACTACACGCCGGTGAACGGCAAGATTCTCCCGCGCAGGGTCACCGGAACGCGGCCCGTGTATCAGAAGCGACTTGCCAAGGCAATCAAGCGCGCTCGGTACATGGCGCTATTGCCGTACGTTGGCGAGTGAGGACTGGCCTGCGAGGACGTCGGCGAGCCCTCGGCGAACACAGGGCCCGCCTCAACGGCGTACCTCGCCGACAACGGTATGGTCGTCACCGCCCTACTTCTGAGCTCGAACCGTGAGCGAGGCTCCACCGCCGGAGGACTCTGGCCGTCCCGTGATGCCAACGGCCCCGCGTTTCGGACCGTTCGGTGCAGGACTGCTGTCGTTGCTGTTCCTGTCGCTGATCGTGCTGCCGGGGCTCTTCAGCTGGATGGGTGCATTCCCCGCATTCGTGGCGCTGTTCGTGGTGCCACTCGCGGCGCTGCCGGTCCTCCGGCTGTCCGGAATCGGGTGGAGCTCGTGGCTCGCATGGGGATGGCCGCTCGGCACGTTGACCGTGCTGACGGTGGTCTCGGGACAGCCAGCGTTCGTTGCTCTGACGTTGACGTACGTCCTGGTGGTGGTCGTTCCGGCGGTGTCCGTGGAGGCGTGGCTTCGCTGGCAGTGGCACGACGGGCGGTGGATCGCGTTGACAACCCTTGCAGGGCTGGCGTTGAGCGCGACCGTCATGCTCGTCGCGGCGGCGCCGGATGGACCGGTGGTGGCCGCGCGCCAGTGGTTGGAGGAGCCGCTCAGTCAGGTAGAGGCCACCTACACCGAGCTTGGAATGCGTCGCAGCGAGGTGCAGATGGGCCTCGACGAGATGCGACGGTGGCTGGTCTGGATCCTGCCAGCGATGCCGGTGATCTACTTGATCGCTATTCTGTTCTTCGTCCGTCCGCGGCTTCAGGCACTGGGTGTTCCTGTGCAGCCGGTGGTGTTCGAGCAGTACTCCAGCGAGGAGTGGCTGCCGGCACTGTTCGCCGCGGCCGGGGCCGCGACATTGCTCGCAGACGGAGCTGTGCGCTGGCTTGCGGTCAATGCACTCGTGACAGTGCTTATCTTATACTTTATACATGGCTTGG
>CAZEJK010000019.1:0-36038 GCA_964512045.1 uncultured Thermoanaerobaculia bacterium | reverse complement strand
ATCCGGTCGTACGTCGTGCGCTGGGTCGGGCGGGGGTGGTTGGTGCGCTGGGGGGTTGTTTTGCTCTGCCTCCAGTTTCCACTGCCTCTTGTCGTGGCGGTCTTGGGGATGACCGACGCCTTCCGCAGCCTGCGCCCGGCCCTCTCAAACGAGAACGAGAACGAGAACGGATGACGGGAGGCACGCATCATGAAGATTATCCTCAATGATTTCGTCGAGAACCTGGGAGAGCGCGGAGCAGTGGTCGAGGTCAAGCCTGGCTACGCGCGCAACTACTTGCTGCCGCGCGGTCTGGCATACGTCTACAGCGACGGCAACCTGCGCCGCTTCGAGCAGGAGCAGAAGAGGTGGGAGGAGCTCGAGCTGAAACGACAGACTGCCGCTCAGACTGCCCTGGCGGACGTGGACGGTACGGAGCTCCTGTTCGAGCGTCGCGCCGGCGAGACGGACACCCTGTTCGGCTCGGTGACCACTCAGGATGTCGCTCGGCGTCTGGCGGACAAGGGCCTGACGGTGGACAAGCGACGGGTCCAGCTGCAGGATCCGATCAAGACACTGGGCTCGTTCGATGTGCCGGTGCAGCTCCACCGAGAGATCGTGGCGACTGTGAAGGTGCACGTTGTGCGACCCGGAGAGCGCGCCCCTTCGCCCGAGCCAGTGGAGCCAGCAGCGGCGGCCGAAGAGCCGGCCGTGGCCAGCGAGGTCGCAGGCTGACACAGGGGGAGGCGGACGTGGTGGCCGCTGAACGAGAGCACGGGTACCAGCGGTCGGGCGCATGACGATCCTGCGCCGTCTGGTCAGTCTGGTTCGCTTCGATCCGCTCACGGTCGACGAGCTGGCGCAGCGTGCTCGCGATCACCAGGGAGCCATCGAGGCCGCGCAGGGAACCCTGGGCTCGTTGGATGGACGCCTGGGGAGCACAGAGGTTCGGCTGGATAGGCTCGAGAGTCTGCTCGGCCAGCTCGAGCAACGGCTCGATCAAGCTAACGCGCGATTCGATGCGGAGCTGAACGAGCTGCGCTCCTGCATCGACGCCACCGCCGGGGCCGTGGAGGAGCGACAGTCGCGCCAGCTGGCCACCGTGCAGGATCGGCTTTCGTCCGCGCTGAGTGAGGTTGTGGCGGACCTCGAGCGGGTACGAGAGGGGTTGGACGGCGACCTGAAGGCTCTGCGCGGTGCAGCGGTTGAGATCGAGCACCGCCTGGACGGCCTGGAGGACGAGCAGCGGGGGACCTCGGCGGAGCTTGCCCGTGTCCGCGATCAGATCCTGCCGGCGACGGTCGAGCGCTCGGATGTGCTGCTCGATCGTCTGTGCGAGCAGATGGAGGAGCTGGGGTCGCTCGTCGAGCGTATCCTCCTCCGTGAACCGCTTCCGGTCGCCGCCGCGGAGTGGGGCGACCGAGACGAGCAGGCGATCGCCGGTGAGCTCGCCGCGGTCCAACCCCATCTTCTCGAGCGGTTCCGGGGCGACCGCGAGGAGATTCTGCATCGGCAGGAGTGGTACGCCCAGCTCCTTGCACCGCACACGCCGGTACTGGATCTTGGATGCGGGCGGGGCGAGCTGCTCGAGCTGATGCGAGAGCACGGTATCGAGGCCGTCGGTGTGGAGTCGGATCCAGCGCTGGCCGCGGGCGCTCGGCGGCGGGGTCTGCGCGTGCTCGCAGGCGATGTGCTCGAGCTCCTGCGTGCGCAGGAAGCCGAGAGCTGGGGCGCGGTGACAGCGCTGCACCTCCTCGAGCACTTGCGGCCGGTGGAGCTCCAGCGGTGCCTGTGCGAGATCCAGCGAGTTCTGAAGCCGGGTGGCGTGCTCGCGGCGGAGTGCCCGAACCCCCACTCGTTGCGTGTGGGGGGGACACTCTTCTGGATCGATCCGACCCATGACCGTCCACTGCTGCCGGAGACGTTGGAGCTGTTCATGCGGGCAGCCGGTTTGCGGCCGGAGGCGCCCCGGTGGCGGCATCCGTTCCCGGAAGAGCAGCGGTGGACAGTGTCCGTGCCGCCTGTCGATGATCCATCCGTGGCCAGGGTCTGGGAGGCGGTGCAGGAGATGGCACGTCGGATCGACGAGCTCGTGAACGGGTTCCGAGATTACGTGCTGATCGCGCAGAAGCCGGGAGCAGACACTGGAGACGGGATCATGCCGCAGGGTGACGACGTGCCTGCGACTGGCTGAGCGAAACGCGATGAGTGGGGAGGTCACGATGAGGCTTTGGTGCGGTGTGATGCTTGGAGCTTTCGGGGCGCTGTTGATGGCGTGCGGTACCGGTGGCGATCACGGTTCGGATGGACACACCTCGCTGGTCGTGGCAGGGGATGTTGACGACCGTCGGGCCCAGCTGGAGGTCAAGACGATTGGCGCGGAGCTCGAGACGCTGTCGCGAGGGGATCGTGAGGCGTTGGTCCACCTGGTACGAGCGGCCAAGGCGATGGATGAGATCTTCCGGCTGCAAGTGTGGCAGCTCAACCCGATCATGGCGCAGCGTGTCGCAGCGTATCAGGGCCCCCATGCAAAGGCGCTCCGCGACTACTACAGGATCATGTACGGCCCGTGGGACCGCCTCGCAGCGTTCGAACCGTTTATCGGCGACACGGAAAGGCCGCCGGGTGCCGGCTTCTACCCCGGCGATCTCACCAAGGAGGAGATGGAGGCGTGGCTGGCGGAGCATCCAGAGGACGAGCACCGCTTCCGATCGTTGCACACGGTGATCCGGCGGCAGGGCGGTGGTCTGGTGGCGATCCCGTACAGCGAAGCCTACGGCTCCCAGCTGCGGCGTGCCGCTGCCGAGCTTCGGGTCGCCGCCGATCTGACCGACAACGCGAGCCTTGCCAAGTTTCTCCGCCTGCGTGCCAAGGCGTTCATGACCGATGACTACTACGAGTCCGATCTGGCATGGATGGACCTGGACTCACCGCTGGAGGTGGTCATTGGTCCGTATGAGACCTATGAGGATCGGTTGTACGGGTACAAGGCCGCGTTCGAAGCGTTCCTGTGCGTGGTCTCTCCCGAGGACTCGGATCAGCTCGCACGCTTCAAGGATCAGCTGCCAGCCCTCGAGCGCTCCTTGCCGATTCCGGACGAGCACAAGAACCTCAACCGCGGGACGTCCTCGCCGATCCGAGTTGCGAACGAGGTTCTCAGTGCCGGAGATGCCCGCGCGGGTGTCCAGACCCTGGCGTTCAACCTGCCGAACGACGAGCGTGTGCGTGAGGCAAAGGGCTCGAAGAAGGTGCTGCTGAAGAACATGATGCAGGCCAAGTACGAGGCGATTTTGGAGCCCATCTCCGATCGGGTCCTGCCAGCGGGGGGCCGGGATCGGATCGCGTTCGATGCCTACTACCACTTCGTGCTGTTCCACGAGCTCGCGCACGGTCTCGGACCGGGTCGGATCACGGTCGATGGACGGGATACCGAGGTTCGACTGGAGCTGAAGGAGCACTACTCCGCACTCGAGGAGGCGAAGGCGGACGCGATGGGAGCTCGTAACCTCTTTGTCCTCGGGGAGCAGGGGCTCATTCCCGAGGAGCTTCTCCGAGCGCTCCCGTCGACGTACGTCGCAGGTCTGTTCCGTTCTGCGAGGTTCGGGACGACCGCTGCCCACGGTCTCGGGGTGGTACTCCAGATGAACTGGCTGCTGGAGGCTGGCGCGATCGAGGTTGCTGAGGACGGACGGTTCCGTCCAGTGGCCCAGCGGCTTCGCGACGGGCTGGAGGGCCTGCTCGAGAGGATTCTGATGATCCAGGCGGAGGGCTCGTATGAGCGAGCGGCGGAGCTTGTTGCCGGGTACGGTACCGTACGACCCGAGATGCAAGCACTACTGGACGGGCTCGACACGATTCCGGTAGATATCGACCCCGCCTACGCATGGGATGCGCCTGCGGAGTAGTCCAGGTTCACGGTCGTGTTGGCGACTGAAGACCGCCGCATCTTCTGAAGCCGGGGGAGAGCCGGCATCCGGCTATCGGGGCGGGGTCCAGGACCGGTGCCGGGCTGCGGCGTCGTTGCTCCTGCGAGTGGGTTTGGGTGGGTCGGTGAGGGAGCGAATGCCCAACGCCCACGTGCGTACCGCTTCATGGTCGCGGGACCGGCACCTTCGGAGCATCACTTTGCTTGCGGCCCGTGGCCGCGTCAGGAGTTGTTCTCCAGATCGACCGTCAAGTAGAGCATGAGCTGCTGGAGCTGACCTGCGTCTCCGACCTTCATCTGGACAGGCTCGAGGATGTGGATGGTCTCGCCGGCCTTGTCCTGGAGGCGCATGGCGATCTGGACCTTGTGCATCTTCTCGAAGACGTCCGAGTTCAATCCCTTCGCCACCTTGTGGCGAAGCTCTTTCTTGGTCGTCGGAGGCCCGCCGAGCAGCGAGTCGAGATCGAGAGACGTCCCGGCCTGTTGACGCTTGGTATGGCCCGCACTCCGTGGCTCCTGCGGCGTCATCGTGGCCTGCTTGCGGAGGTTGTCGAGCTCGCCGAGAATATCGACCTGGCTCGATACCTGAACCCGCTTCACCGGCGGGGGTTGCGTGGCGTCCTCAGCCGGTGCCTGGGCTCGGTCCTCGGCCTGCTCGGTCCGAGCGGCGTCAGGCTCAATCGCACCGATACGCGCCGGCTCGGCTTCGGCGCGAGCGTCAGGCTCCACGGGCTCCGCATCGTGCTCTGGCTCCGGCGGAGCTGGCTCGACCGGAGTGGCCTCCGCCGACGCCTCTGGCTGGGCTGCAGCTGCGGGCTCCTCCACCGCGAACGGCTCGGACTCATCCGCAGCCGGCTCGACCTGGGGAGCCGATGACTCGGGCGGCTCGGCGGCCGCCTCGACACTGTCGGGAGCATGCTCCTGAACGGCATCTTCTGCGGCGGCTACCGCGTCGGCTTGCGGCTCCTCCTCGGGCTGGTAGCCGCTTTCATCCACCGCCTCTTCAGCGGCGGCAGCAAGTGCTGCGGCCGAGATCGAGGCTGGCTGCCGAGATCGTTCTGCGTCACCCTGGCGTGGCTGCACAGGCCGCTGACCGGCTGACTGACCAGCGCCATGCGACTCGCCCTGGGCCTGCGCTGCGGAGACCGAAAGTGTGGTCGGCGGAGCGCTCGGTCGCGGCTGCGGCGCGGGTGCTGCGTCGTCCGGTGCAGCCATGCGGTGCTTGAGCTTCTTCAAGGTGAGCTTGGTGATCTCCTTGAGCGTCTCGAACACACCGTCGCCGTTGATCGCCGACGCCTCGAAGGTGACCTGCGTTCCGTCCGGGTTGAAATCGGCGTCCAGCTCTTCCATCGTGAGGATCTGCTTCAGGTCACGTTTGTTGTACTGGATCACAAGCGGCATGTCATCGAGGCTGATGTCGAGCTCTGCGAGGTTGGCCTTCAGGTTCTTGAAGCTCTCGATATTCGCTTCGCGCATCGGGCGCTGCGAGTCGGCAACGAACACGACGCCGTCAACGCCTTTGAGCACGAGCTTGCGGGTTGTGTTGTAAAACACCTGCCCCGGAACGGTGTATAGCTGCATCCGAGTCTTGAAGCCACCGATGGTGCCAACCTCGATCGGTAGCAGGTCGAAGAAGAGGGTACGGTCCGACTCGGTTTCCAACGACACCATCTCGCCGCGACAGTTCGGCGACGTCTTGGCGTAGATGTAGCTCAGATTCGTCGTCTTTCCACAGAGACCAGGCCCGTAGTAGACGATCTTGGCTGCCATCTGCATCGTGGCCCAGTTGAAGAAAACCATCCCGCTCTCCCGGTCTCGAAGCCTCACGCTAACACAGTCCTCAGGGGTGGTCAACGCGCCGAAAGCGTCGCAGTCTGAGCCGCTTCCAGTGGCAGCCGAGCCGTCGCTGCGATGGTACAATGAGCCGGCAATGGAGGAGGTTAGCGCGCTGTGGATTCTCCGTCGCTAACACGCCGGGAGGAGTCGGTGCTCCGGTTCATGGTGGAGGAGTACCTGCGCCGCGGCGAGCCGGTGTCTTCCAGCAAGGTGGCGCAGCGCTCGCCGCTCAATCTCTCGTCGGCATCGATCCGCAACGTCATTGCCGGGCTGGAGGAAAAGGGGTACGTCACCCGGTCGCACCACTCGGCAGGCGCCGAGCCGACAGACTCGAGCTTGCGAGTCTACGTCGACCGGTGGGTCGATCCCAGCGCGATCGGCCCGGCCGCAGTCCGCGCGATTCGACAGCGGGTTGTCGAAGCTCGCAGGGATTTCGTCGAGGACTTGATCTGGATCTCAGAGCTCCTGGCCGAGCTGACGTTCGAGGCGGGCCTTGCGCTGCGGCCGTTAGGGACGCAGCCCTCGCTGGAGGCGGTTTCGCTGGTTCGGATCGAGCCGACGCGGGTGCTCGGCGTTGTGGTCACCACCGATGGACGAGTGCGCCGCCGGGTCTGTGAGCTCGGAGTTCCTCGGACCTCCGAGCAGCTGCAGCGAGTCGCCAACTTCCTCACGCTCGAGTATCGCGGCTGGCCACTGGACACGATCGCGGAGCACCTGCGCAACCGAGTCCACGACGCGGCGCAGGAGGATGGTGAACGCCGCATCGTGCGTTTGCTGGCGAGTCACCTGTGTGGAGCATTGCTATCGTCCTCCGATTCGGAGTCCGCGGATGTGGCCGTTTCTGGAACTCGCAAGCTGTTGGAGGTTCCGGAGTTTTCGGACTCGGAGAGAATTCGAGCAGTGGTCGGAGTGTTGTCCGACGCGGCGCGTCTGACCCACGTTCTCGGTCAGACTCTGGTGACCAGCTCACCGCGCGTGCTGATTGGAGAGGAGTCCGAGCTGACCGCAGAGGGAGGGCTCGGGATGGTCGCCATGGTGTTCTCTCGCGGAGGCCAACGGGCCGGAGCGGTGGGAGTTGTCGGACCGCGGCGAATGCAGTACGCTCGAGTTGTTCCGGTGGTGAACGTCATCGGTGACACGTTGACGAGCTTGTGGAGTGAGGGTGAGGTCGTGCATGGCGGATGATGTCAACAGCCCGCCGGATGACGGTACAGTGTTTGACGATACCGGGGATCAGCAGCCGGCCGATGAGCAGGTGACCGACATCCAGGACGTGGTGGACATGTTTGCGGGTGACGATGTGGAGATCGAGCTTGTGGAGGACGACGGTCTTCCCCTCGGCTCCAGCGACGTCGAGGTTTGGGGCGGGTTTCTGGACGAATCAGCGACCGACACGGTGACGCAGCTCCAGACCGAGCTGAGTCAGCTCAAGGAGATGTATCTGCGCAAGCTCGCTGAGTTCGACAACTTCAGAAAGCGTACTGAGCGCGAGCGAGAGGAGATCAGGTCGATCGCCAATGAGAACCTCGTCCGGGATCTCGTGCCGGTGCTCGATAACTTCGATCGGGCGCTGCAGCACGCGGGCCAGGCGGACACCGCAAGCTTGCGAGTGGGCGTCGAGATGATCTATCGGCAGTTTCGCGAGCTTTTGCAGAGGCGAGGCGTGACCGAGGTCGATCCGTCGGGTGGAACGTTCAACCCGGAGGTTCACGAGGCGGTTCAGCGGGTGGAGGACCCTCGGCATCCTGTTGGGAAGGTGGTCAACGTGATTGCCAAAGGCTATCTCCTTTCCGGTCGGTTGATCCGGCCAGCGCTCGTTGCAGTGGCAGTGGATGCCCCGAAGAACGGAGCACAGGGCGCCGTCGCTGACGGCGGGGAAGGCGACTCGGTACCGTGAGCAAGATCATAGGAATCGATCTCGGGACGACGAACTCGTGTGCGGCAGTCGTGGACGTGACCAAACCAGTGGTGATCCCGAACCGCGAGGGGGCGCGAACGACCCCGTCGGTTGTTGCCTTTACCCAGAGTGGAGAGCGTCTGGTTGGGCAGATCGCGCGACGTCAGGCGATCACCAATCCCGAGAACACGATCTATGCCGTGAAGCGTCTGATCGGTCGTCGTTTCGAGTCCTCGGAGGTCGAGCACGCTCGAACCCACGTGGCGTACAGGATCGTCGCCGCCGATAACGGCGACGCGTACGTCGAGGCGGTTGGCCGGCAGTTCAGCCCACAGGAGATCTCATCGTACATTCTTCGCGAGATCAAGGAGTTCGCGGAGGAGTTTCTCGGTGAGGAGGTCACACAGGCCATTATCACCGTGCCGGCGTACTTCGACGACTCGCAGCGGCAGGCGACCAAGGACGCGGGGACCATCTCCGGGCTCGAGGTTCTTCGGATCATCAACGAGCCCACCGCAGCTTCACTGGCGTACGGTTTCGGTCGTGACAGCGACGAGGTTGTGGCCGTCTATGATCTCGGTGGTGGCCCGTTCGTTATCTCAGTTCTGGAGATCTCGGACGGCGTGTTCGAGGTGAAGTCCACGTCCGGCAATACCTTTCTCGGAGGCGAGGACTTCGACTCGAGAGTGATCCAGTTCCTGCTGGACAGCTTCAAGGAAGAGTCCGGAATCGACCTTGCCGGCGATCGGATGGCGATGCAGAGAGTCAAGGAGTCTGCGGAGGCGGCGAAGTGCGATCTGTCGCTGAACGAGGTGACGGAGGTCTCGCTGCCGTTCATCTCGGCGGACCATACCGGACCCAAACATCTGCAGATGAAGGTCACGCGTTCCCAGCTGGAGGAGCTCGTGCAGGACCTCGTGCAGGCCACGCTCGAGCCGTGTCGGAACGCTCTCGAGTCTGCGGGAGTGAGTGCGAGCGAGCTCGATCAGGTGATCCTGGTGGGCGGGCAGACGCGAATGCCGCTGGTGATGCGCACCGTAGCAGAGTTCTTCGAGCGGGAGCCGTGCCGCGACATCAACCCCGACGAGGTGGTCGGGATGGGAGCGGCCATTCAAGGTGGGATTCTCCAGGGGGAGGTCAAGGATCTCATCCTGCTGGACGTCACTCCACTCTCCCTGGGTATCGAGACTCACGGCGGGCTGTTCACCAAGATCATCGAGCGGAACTCGACGATTCCAACAAAGAAGTCGATGATTTTTACCACGGTGACTGACAATCAGACGACGGTCGACATCCACGTTCTCCAAGGAGAGCGTGGTCTCGCGAGCGAGAACAAGTCGCTGGGGAGGTTCGACCTCGTTGGTATTCCCCCTGCGCCTCGCGGCGTGCCGCAGATCGAGGTGACGTTCGCCATCGACTCGAACGGCATCGTCAACGTCGGTGCCAGGGACCTGGCGACGGGCAAGGAGCAAAGCATCGAGGTGAACCCTGCCGGCGGCCTGTCGAAGTCCGAGATCGATCAGATCATCGCGGAGGCGGACAAGTACCGTAAAGAGGACGAGGAGCGTCGCGATGTGCGACAGCTTCAGAATCAGCTGGAAGGCTTGCTGTACACCAACGAGCGCGTGATGCGCGAGTTTGGCGGGAACTTGAAGGATGACGACCGTCAGGAGGTTCGTCAGGTGTTGAACCGTGCGAAGAAGGCCCTCGAGAGCGAGGAGCGGTCAGTGCTTCGCGAAGCCCTGGTGTCGGTGCGCAGCGCGGCACAGATCCTGACCGACGTGATCATGTACAACCCCGCCGACACGTTCGGAATGGGCTTCGAGCCGACCAAGGACGACGCGTCCGGCTGATCCCGAACCGGCAGAGGAGCCAAAAGCGGAGCAAGCCTGCAGACGTGCGAGCGCCACTTCCTTCGCACGACACGGAAAATCGAGCATGCAACGGGTTGAGTGACTATGGCAACACAGACACGACGTGATTACTACGAGGTGCTTGGCGTGGAGCGGAACGCCTCCATCGAGGAGATCAAGAAGGCGTACCGGCGTCTGGCAGTGCAGTACCATCCGGATCGCAACCCCGACAACCCGGACGCAGAGGAGCAGTTCAAGGAGGCGTCCGAGGCATATGCGGTCCTGTCGGATCAGTCGAAGCGAGCGCAGTACGACCGCTTCGGCCACTCTGCGGTGGGCGATCAGCCATTTACTGGTTTTGACCCGAACGCGTTTGGCGACTTCGCCGACATCCTCGGCGACCTCTTCGGTTTCGGCGACATATTCGGCGGTGGCCGGCGTCGCCGCAGCCGTACTGGACCGATGCGGGGCCACGACCTGCGGTACAACCTGTCCGTGACCTTGGAGGAGGCCGCATTCGGCGTCGAGCGTTCGATCCGTATTCCGCGTGAAGAGGTGTGCGAGGAGTGCGGCGGAGAGGGCGCAGCGCCAGGAACGTCGCGGACGGCCTGCTCGGCGTGCAACGGCCAGGGCCAGGTCGTGTTCCGACGCGGGTTTCTGACCATGGCGCAGACATGCCCCCAGTGTGGCGGTGCAGGCCAGGTGGTCGCCACGCCCTGTAGCGCATGTCATGGCCGGGGAAGGATCGAACGGGAGCGCTCGCTGAAGATCAACGTGCCTGCTGGTGTGGATACCGGAATGCGGTTGCGTCTTGCCGGCGAGGGCGAGGGGGGCGTGTACGGAGGTCCTCCGGGCGACCTCTACGTCCAGATCGTGGTGGAAGACCACGACCTGTTCGTGCGCGACGGGAACGATCTGCATCTGCGTCTGCCGATCTCGGTTTTCGAAGGGATGCTCGGCGCACGGCTTGGAGTGCCGACGATCGACGGGGAGGACCATGTGCTCGAGGTCCCCGCAGGCGCGCAGCCGGATGATGTGCTCACGGTTCGCGGCAGGGGGATGCCGGAGGTGAACGGACGAGGTCGGGGCGCACTCAAGGTGCATCTCGAGCTTAAGGTACCGAAGAAGCTCAGTGAGGAGCAGCGTCGTCTGATCGAGCAGGCGGCTGGCCTCGAGCCTGCGCGCGGCGTGGACGATGGTGAAGGGATCTTCCAGAGGATCAAGCGGGCGTTTGCAGGCGAGTGATCTTTCGGGGCGGTACATCTGCCTTCGGCTGACAATCGCCGCTGGAGCCGAGGATGAGCTGGCCGGAGCTCTCAACCGTGACGGTGTTCTCGGCGCTGAGGTGGCGTCCGACCCGGTGGTGTCTGGCGGTCGCGAGCTGGTCTCGGTTTCGGTGTACGCTGACCCGGCCCGGCTGGTTTCCCTGGACTCCCTCTGTGAGGCTGTGCAGCGGTGTGCTGTCGAGCCGCTCGAGGTGTTCGGTCAGGACGTCGAAGATTGGCTGGCAGTCTATCGCGACGGCGCGCGGCCGTTTCCAGTCGGCGAGAGCTGGTGGATCGATCCGCATCCGGCGGATCCGACGCCGGCGCCGGAGGGCCGGACACCATTGATGATCGAGCCGAGGATGGCGTTCGGCACGGGCGGACATGAGAGCACGGCGCTGATCCTGCAGGAGCTGGAGAGGCTGGATCTCACTGGACGGTCTGTCCTTGATATCGGTACCGGTTCGTCGATTCTTGCCGTGGCGGCGGTCGTGCGCGGCGCCGGGCGAGTGGTGGGCTGCGACATCGATGCTCAGGCGGTGTTCGTCGCGCGGCAGATCGTACGCCAACAGGTGGCGATCGAGAGCACGTCTCCGAGGCTGGTGGCGAGCACCCTCAGTGCGGTGGGCGCGCGGTTCGATATGGTGCTGTGCAACATGATCCCGGCTGAATGGATACCGTTTGCCGCCGAGCTCCCCGAGTGCCTTGCGCCTGACGGTGTCCTGATCGTTTCCGGTTTGCTCACTGAGCACCGATCCGACGTCGAGCGGGCTCTGCGCGATGTCGGGCTGCGGCCCACTCATTGGCAGCAGAAGAACGATTGGTGGAGTGTCACTGCGAGGCTCGCACGATGACTGCTGAGCTGTGGGTCCTGGTCGAACCGGGAGCGTTGGAGGAGGGCGCCGTGATCGAGCTGGGGCGTGCCGAAGCACATCACCTCGTGACGGTTCGCAGACGCAAAGCTGGACGGGTGGTTGCGACGGATGGCTGCGGTCATGTCGCGGAGGCTGCCGTCGAGCGTGATCGCCGGGAGGTGCGTCTCCACGTCGGTACGGTACACCAACGGCCTCCGGTCCGTGGCGATGTGACGCTGGCCCTGGGAGCGCTGCAGGGCCAGGCGATGGAGCGTGCCGTACAGCATTCCGTGGAGGTCGGAGTGGAGCGGTTGATCCCGCTGCATACTGAGCGTTCTCAGCTTTCCTGTGACGTGATGTGGAGCAGGATGGACCGATGGAAGGAGATCGGACGGCAGGCTCTGAAGCAGTGTCGTCGTTCGTGGCTGCTGGAGATTCACGAACCCATGGGGCTTGAACAGCTTGTGCAGGCTGTGCCGGCGTCGCGGGGTCTCGTGGGAGATCCCAACGGAGCCGCTCCGGACCAGGTCGCTGTGCCACAGGCGCCAGTGCTCCTGATCGGGCCCGAGGGGGGGCTGACGGAAGATGAGATGAAGATGCTGGTGACGGCTGGTTGGCGGACAGTGGCGTTGGGGGAGTTCATACTGCGAGCACCGACGGCGGCGGCCGTTGGTGCCGCGTGGCTTGTGGCGCGACATGGCTGATGTGGGGGTTTGGGAGACCGTGCTCGAGTGTGGTTTTCCTGGACCATTCCCGCTGGCCAACATCGTGCGAAAGGACGAGGCTGTAGGATGGATGACAGAAAACCTCCCGGCGCCGAGATCGGAGACGAGGGGCAACTACGAGAGGAGCAGCCCTCCTCCGCCTGCGTGCTGGTGATTGAGGATGACCCGGCAAACGCTCTGCTCATTCAGACTGTTCTGATCAACGGCGGGCTGGACGCGGTTGCGACCGAGAGTGGCGACGACATTCTCGCGCGAGTTCGCTCCGGCTCTGTTGCGGCCGTTGTCATGGACGTTTCACTACGGGATACCGTCGTCGGCGGTCGAAAGGTCGATGGGCTCGAGCTGACTCGGATCCTGCGCCGCGAGTCGCCGCGCACGATTGGGGTGCTGCTGCTCACCGCCCACGCCATGAAGGGCGATCGTGAACGCTTCTTGGAGATCTCGACAGCGGACCGCTACATGGCCAAGCCGATCATCGATCCGGATGAGCTGGTCACGACCGTCAGGGAGCTGGGAGACTTCGACATCGCGACCCGGCGAAGCGCGTCGCAGGGTCCGATGGGTGACCCATGAGCGGTCAACGGGGAATGCGGTTCACGGCGAAGGTGCTGACCGGAGGAACGCGGCAAATCGCTCTCGGGTGCACGTCCGTTTTGCGGTCCCGATGGTATGATCTTCCAGATTCTGGACGTCAGGAGGCAGGGGATGGTGAGAGAAGCTGTGATGGGGCGTTGGCGGGGAGCGTGCATCGGCGGTAATGCTCGGGGTATCGGAGCGGTGTTGATCGCATGCCTGCTTCCCGCGGTGGCGGTTGCGGGACCTGGCGGTGCTGCGGTTCCGATCGCAGCTTCGAGCTGTCTCGCGCTGTCCGGACCAGCGCCACGTGCGCCAGAGCCACCGGCAGATGCTCCGAGCGACGACCAGACTGCCTGTGCGCAGACAGACGCGCAGAACGCAGCGGACGGGGCGTCCGAAGGCGCTGCAGACGATTCGTCCGAAGAGCTTGTCAACCGGATCAAGTGGTCCACTGCGAGCGAGGTGGACAACTTCGGGTACAACGTGTATCGCGGCACATCCGAAGATGGACCGTTCGAGCGAGTGAACGAGGAGATCATCGAGGGTGCAGGGACCACCGATCTGACGAGCCGGTACGAGTTTGTCGACGAGACAATCGATCCGGATACCGCGTACTGGTACTACGTGGAGAGCATCGCGATGGACGGCACTCGGGAGCGGTTCACACCGGTGGTTCGGGTGGCTCCGAAACGTGGCCAGGAGCAGCGCGACGAGGCCGGCAAAGATGCACCAAGAGCTTCTCAAGAGAGGCAAGCAGAGGAGGAGCACGGCGGCGAGGAACCTTCCGGTACGCCGTAGCTCGCGGACTGAGTCGGGTCCCATGTGGCACAACCGAGCAGCGGTTCGCGTGAATCGCGAAGCCCGGGTATCCAATGAGGAAAGGAGTGCGTCGTGGAGGACGTTATTGTCGCCGGAGCCAAGCCAACGGTGGTCGAGCTCGAGCCGGGAACGTACTGGTGGTGTGCGTGCGGACGGTCCTCAAACCAGCCGTACTGCGATGGGGCCCACAAGGGAACCGGGATTGCTCCGGTCAAGCTGGAGATCACGGCCGTCACGAAGGTTCCGTTCTGCCTGTGCAAGCAGAGCGGTGATCCGCCACGCTGCGACGGCTCGCATAGCAAGCTGTGACCGTGGGACGGGGACCGGCTGGTACGACACAGCGCTGTCGAGTGCGTGTCTCGAAGGGGAGGCGCGGCGGTGTGGGTTGATTCGCACGCGCATCTGACGATGTTCGAGCCGTCCGAGCTCGCTGACGTTCTGTTGCGAGCACAGAAGAACGGCGTGCAGAGAGTGTTGGTGCCGGCCACCAATCCGCGAGACCTGCCCCGTGTCAGAGAGATAGTAGACGAGCATCCAAGGACCGTGATCGGTGCTGCGGGGATCCATCCGCACGATGCAAAGTATCTCGACGATGGTGCAAAACGTCTGATCGAAGCGGCGCTCGGCGATCCTGGAATTGTCGCCGTCGGTGAGATCGGGCTGGACTACTACTACGACAGCTCGCCCCGTGAGGACCAGCTGAAAGCTCTCAAATGGCAGCTGGACCTCGCCCGGTCAGCCGGGCTTCCTGTTGTGCTGCACAACCGCGATTCGTGGTCGGATCTCAATGCGGCTCTGGCCGATCAAGGCGAACGGCTCAAAGGCGTGTGTCACTCGTTCGCTGAAGGCGCAGAGGAGGCTCGTGCGGCGATCGGTCTTGGCCTGTGTGTTGGTTTCTCCGGCATGCTCACGTTCAAGTGGGCCGAGCGGATTCGTGAAGCGGCCCGTATCGTGCCGTTTGATAGGATGCTCGTAGAGACGGATTCGCCGTTCCTGGCGCCTGTACCCTATCGCGGTCGGCGCAACGAGCCCGCGTACGTCGCGGCAACGGGGCAGTTCCTCGCGGAGCTTCGACAGGTGGACGCCAGCTCGGTCGCCTCCGCGACGACAGAGGTCTTTGACAGGCTGTTCGGATCGGAGGGAAGCACGAGCCGATGAGTGGCAGCGGTGTCGCATCAGGCCGGCGACACCGCTCGCGGGCGCGGTTTCGTGGCTGCGGGCAGCGTCGTGGCCGCCACGGATGCCGAGCGGCCTCGTCAGGAGGCAGACTTGGCCCGTCGTCCGCGCCGTCGCGGTACGGACTTCGTATTGATGACAATCATGTTCTTGTTGTCATCATAGAACGCATCGAACCGTGTGGGTTGGTGGATTTCGATGCCGTACTCCTCAAAGAAATCGGGCGACTTGACGCTGACGGTGCGGCGGCGTCGAGAGAGCTTCAAAGCGCCTTCGTCGCCGGCACTGTTGGTCAGCTTGACGCCGACGAGCTTGCGAGTGCGGTCGAAGAAGAGCATCGCATACTGGGCATCGTGGAGGTTGAAAGCCTCAACGGCGCTTGCGTCGAATGAGATCAGGCCAGTCGGACGGATTAGCGCCTTTGGCGCTGCCGTACGGGCACGCGGGGGGACGTACTTTTCGAATGCCATTTCTCCACCTCCTATGGGGACTCTCAACTGTATTGTAGAGAGAGAATGGTGTCAAGTTTCGTGAGTGTTGCCTCTGGGATTTTCCAGAGTTCTCGGTACTATTTGGCCGAGCTGATGAAATGATTGCACGGGATGATGAGGTCGTAACGTTGTCCAATCCACGGAGCACTGGAAGGAATATCATGGAGTTTGGTCGAGGCCTGTGTCGGAGCAACGAGAGGATTGTGGGCTCGGGAGAGGAATCTCGCGGCAGCGTTTCCCTCGCGTCAGCGATGAGCATGGTCTGAGGAAGGCACTGGAAGTGAAGTGTGGACGAGGATTCTGTAGAGCTGTTATCCGCATACAAAGTCGGTTGAGGTGTGCATGAGTTCAAGGCGCGGATTGTCCGGTCCAATCCCTCCAGAGACCCATTGGATCGACGTGGATGGGACAGCTTTGGAGCATAATCTTCACGTCTTCAGAGCTTTGTTGCCAGACACCGTGGCGCTGATGACCGTCGTCAAGGCCAACGCGTATGGCCACGGGCTTGCCCAGACCGCGTCCACGTTTGCGCGTTGCAGCGAGTGGTTGGGAGTGCATAGTGCGCCGGAATTTCGGCAGATCCGTGAGCTCGGAGTCACGTGTCCAGTCTTGGTGATGGGATATGTTCTGCCAACTGGTATCCAGCATTTTGATTCCGAAACGCACGTCTTGGTGTCGTCATCACAAGTGATGGAGTGGCTTGGCGATCACCGACAGCGAACCGGAGTCCGGTGTCCAATCCATCTCAAGGTGGATACCGGGACGCACCGCCAGGGCTTTCAGGAGTCGGAGCTTCCGCAACAGGCGCGGCGTGCCGCCCAGCTGGGGCTCGACGTGGTCGGTGTCGCGACCCATTTTGCGAACATCGAGGATACCCTCGAGCATCAGTTTGCGCAGAGTCAGATCGGCAATTTCGAACGGGCCGTGGCGCTCGTTGACCGTGAGCTTGGCGAGCGGCCACCGTGGATCCATGCGGCGTGTTCTGCCGCTGCGTTGCTGTTTCGCGAGGCCGATTTCAACCTCGTTCGAGTGGGGATCTCCGCGTATGGTCATTGGCCCTCTCGGGAGACACAGCTCTCGTGGGTGATGCAGCACGGAGGTCGGCATCCGGAGCTCCGTCCTGCCTTGCAGTGGACTGCTCGCGTCGGACAGCTGCAGGCGGTATCGGCAGGCGACACAGTCGGTTACGGTCGGACCTGGCGCGCGACCAGGCCGACGACGTTGGCGGTGGTGCCGTGTGGTTACTCCGATGGCTATGCGAGGGCGTTGGGCAACCGAGCACGGGCCCTCGTGAAGGGGCTTCCGGCACCCGTTGTCGGACGTGTGTGCATGAATATCCTGATGGTGGATGTCACCGACGTGGACGATGTCCAGGCGGGCGATGAGGTCGTACTGATCGGACGGCAGGACGGCGCCAGGGTCTCAGTCGAGGAGCTGGCGGAGTCCGCAGGGACGATCAACTACGAGTTCCTGGCGAGGTTGGCACCATCGATTCCCCGGTATCTGCGACACGGTGACGAGGTGGTGTGTGGCTGAGCTCCGGCTGGCGTCGGTGGTTGTTCCGACGTACAACCGTAGCGCAGATCTGCGCGCGGTTGTGGATGCTGTGGAGCGGATGACAGTACCGGACGGGTGGCAGCTGGAGCTCGTCGTAGTCGACGATGGCTCGAGTGACGGTACCTGGAGCTGGCTTGAACGCAGACGTTCGAACCTGCGGTTCTCCGCAGCCCGGCAGCCGAACTCCGGGCCTGCACGGGCGCGGAACCTCGGTGTGGCAGCGGCGGCTGGCGAGGTCGTGCTGTTTCTGGGTGACGACACGGTTCCGCAGCCCGGTTGGCTCGCACACCACATCGAGCACCATCAGCTGTCTGAAGAGCCGGTGGCGGTGCTTGGGTACACCTCCTTTCCACGCAGCTGGCGATCGCCGTTTCTCAGGTGGATCAACGAGTACGGCGCACAGTTCGGGTACCTTCTGATCGACGATCCCGGCGAGGTACCGTTCAACTTCTTCTATACATCCAACATCTCGTTGCCACGACAGATTTTTCTGCAGCTCGGAGGTTTCCGGGAGGACTTCCCCGCAGCTGCTTGGGAGGATATCGAGCTGGCGTATCGGGCCGCTCAGCAAGGTTTGCGTATCGTCTACCAACCGCGGGCGCGCACTGTCCACCGCCATCGTATCCGTCCGCGGACGTTCTGTCTCCGGCAGAGGACGGTTGGCCGCTCGGGTGCCGTCTTCATGCGTCTGCATCCGGAGCTCGCTGATTTTCTCGGCGTTGGCAGACTTCAGCAGCGTCGGCGCCGTTGGTCTCCCGCCGGAAGCCTGCTGTGGCTCGCGGTCGCGATCGGCGAGCTGCTGCCCGCAGGTCTGCCACCGACTGTGTATCGACGGTTCGTAGACGGGCCGTACTTGCGTGGTCTGGCAGAAGGGTTGCAAGAGCATGGCCAAGGAGGTGGGCGATGCGACGAGCAGTAGCGTTCGTTGTGCTGTTGGTAGGTCCGTTGGCTGTGATGGCTGGCGAGCTGACGTCAGCGGATGAAGAGGCGGTACGAGTCGTTGAGCGTGATCCGGGCATCTGGGTCGGAATCGGTGGTGTCAGCGGCGATGGAGCGCCGCAGTTGGCGGTTGTGGAGGCTCTGTACCGACCACGCCGGGCGTATCTCGTGCTGGCAGGGGAGCGAATCGGCATTGGCCGAGATTTCGACGGCACCCCGAGCTATCTGTTCCTCCACCCTGGACGGTACCGTCTGGAGGTTCAGCTCGGCGGCTATGAGCCTTCCACTGTGGACCTCGAGGTTGTGGCGGGGCGTCACTATGCGCTGCGCGGACGGCTCGAGCGGGTGGCGGATGAGCCCATTGAGCGGTGGTGGCGCCAGGAGCCGATCGACCGGGTGCGGCGGGTGTTCGCACCGGAGGGGACGCGTCCAGTTGACAGCTCTGGGCCCGATATGTCCCTTCGAGCTGATCTCCTGAGCCGGCCAGCGGTAGACGATGCGGTGGGGAGAATCCACCTGTCGGTGGAGCCAGCGCATGCTGCGGTGTATATCGATGGCCGGTTCGTGGGAGTGGCTCGAGATCTCAGGGACCGGTTGCGGTCGTTGACCGTGGAGCCCGGGGAACGAGTGATCGAGGCGATCGCCCCGTCGTTCGTGCCACAGCGCCGCGTCGTGCAGATCGGAGCCGGGGAGATTCTCAATATCGATCTGAAGCTGGCTAGACAGGTCAGTAACTGAGGTGTATACTCCCGCAAAATTCGAGACGGAGACGGGACCGGAAGGCTGTCACCTTGTACTTGCCTGAACGCCCTACCTTATGATGAGGCCAACCTGATTCATGGCCCACCTCTTCAAGCCCACCTCGAGCTGATCGGTTCAGAACGTCTCCGCCGGGCCCGGCCAATCGGCCGGGCCGTTCTTCGTCTCTGCGAAGCTGTTAGCGAACGCCTTCATCGTCGTCTGGCCAGACAAGGTCATCGCGAGCCGCGTCAGTCGGCGGAACCTGTCCCCAGCGGCCGTCGTCGCGCTGACCAGATGCCCACATCATCTGTCGGCAGATGCCGTGCAGGATGGCGACCTCGTTGTCGCTGGCGCCGGCTCGTCCGAGCAGGCGTCGTAGCTTCCGGACGATACGATGGGGGTTCACCGGGTCCAGGAAGCCGATGGCGAGAAGTGCCCTCTCGAGGTGCGCCATGAGCTGCTCCACGGTAGCATGTGGGGCTGGCTGGGGAGCAGTCGGTGGCTGCTCTCCCAGCTCGAGGTGGAGATAGCCGAGAGTGATCGCCATGGCTTGAGCGAGGTTGAGGACCGGAAACGCCGGTTCGGTCGGGATGGACAGGACCACGTCGCAGCGGTCGAGATCCGATCTGCTCAGACCTCGAGTCTCGTTACCGAAGACCACCGCCGTACCACCCTGCCCGCGGCTCGAGATCGCCTGAACGGCTTCCCGGGGGGTCACGGTGGGCAGGTTGTCGCGGCCGCGTGCGCTCGCGGTTGCAACCACTGTCGTCTGGTCCGCGGTGGCCTCCCCAAGGTCCGAAAACTCCTCGACGATCAGATGCTCGAGCGCGCCGCATGCCCACTTGCGGACCTCCGCATGGCTTGGGGCCAGGCCAGGGCGCACGAGACCGACTCGGCGGACTCCGAAGTTTGCTGCGAGGCGCAAGGCCGAGCCGAGGTTGATGGGGAAGGCGGGCTCCACGAGCACAACGGTCCCGATCGACATGGCATGGGAGTGTACCCGAACCTGGTTGCTGTCATGCGTGTCGAGCCTGGTGCCAGATTACGGGGAGGTGAGCATACTGTGACTGTGTGAGCGACTCGACTCAAGTACGTTGGCGCGGATAGAATAGAGGAGTACTCGAGGGAGGCGGTTCGTGCGCTTCGAGATCGGTGAAAAGGTGGTGTATCCGAGCCAGGGAGTTTCTGTGATCGAGAGCATCTCGAAGCAGGTCTTCATGGGTGAGACGCTGGAATGCTATAACCTGCGCCTGCTCAGCACGAGCTCCAAGGTGATGGTGCCGGTTTCCAACAGCGAACGGATCGGATTGCGTCCGCTCTCGCAAAGGGAGCAGGTGGCGAAGGTAATGGGGCGGCTGCGCAATCTCGAAGCCGATGAGGAGTCCGACTGGAAGGACCGCTACAGGGCCAACCTGGACAGGATCAAGACCGGCGAGCTGAATGATGTGGTTGATGTCATCTTGTGCCTGGCAGATGTCGCGGCGCGCAAGACGCTCTCGTTCAGGGAGCGCAAGATGTTCGATCACGCCCAGCAGCTTCTCGTTTACGAGGTGGCGGAGGTCGAGGAACGACCGGTGGACGATGTGGAGCGCGAGGTCGGTGAGCTGATCGAGCGCAGGCTGGACGAAGCGCCGGCATGAGACGCGAGTGAGCCGATGAGAACCCCCGGCGCTGGACGCCCGGAGCGAGGGCAACGTAGGTAGAGTATGAGCCACGAGACGATGCGTCAGGGTGCACTCGGGTTGCGGAGCGTGAGCAGGGGTTGGTGGAGTTGGTCCGTATGCGGAGCGCTCGCAGCAGTGATCGCGTTCGTGACGGCGGCCTCCGTCAATGCGGCGACGCCGGTCGCTCAGCTCCTCGCGACGCAGATCCGAGTTCAGGAGAGTGTGTTGCAGCTTCATCTGGATGAGCTGGCTCGTCAGCAATCCGAGATGCAGGAGGCCTGGTCCAGAGTTCAACGGCTGTCTGAGGACCTGCTGCGGGCCGAGATCAACGGTGAAAGTGCCGAGGACTTCCGCTACCGCAGCGAGGACCTGGCACAGGCCGAGGCCGAGCTGCTCAGTCAGGTTCAGAAAGGCCAACGGCTGCGGTCGTCGATTGCCCAGGCTCAGGCGATGCTGGAAGGAATACGCGCGGAGCTTGAGGAGACCGAGGAGCTTCAGCGGTCCGGCGATCCGTTGACCGGTCGCTGGCGAGTGAACGTCGAGCCGGGGGGACTCGAAGGGATCTGGGAGCTGAGGCTCGAAGGTACACTGGTGTCAGGTATTTACCAGCTTTCCGGCGGCTGGTTCGGGTCGTTGCGCGGCACGCTGGTGGGAGACAAGGTCCGACTCGAGCGGATCGACTCCGAGCTGGGCTTCTCCGCCATTTTCTACGGCCGCCTGCTCCGCTCCGATTCACCAGCGCGGCTTCAGGGGACATGGGAAGGAACCAACCTGGCCGCCGGTTTGCCAACGGGAGGGACCTGGGTCGGCGAGCTGATTGAAGATCAGTCGGAGGACTTGGACGCCCGTTAGCAGGGGGCCTGAGGCATCGTTGTGCTGCGAGCGATGCGGCTCTCGTCAGGCTCAGGGGTCCCGATACGAGCTCCATCTGAGAGAACGGTGGATACGCTGGAGGGTCGCGTGAACAGTCGTTGGGTCATGCTTGTGGTGGGTGTGTTGATCGGCTTCGTGGTGGGCTACTGGCTTGGTGAAGGGCAGGCGGTTCCGCCCGGCGCTCACGCTGGTGGCGTGCGCGGCTCGGCGGCATCTGGTCATGACGCGGTGCCACACGATCATCCCCCCATGGAAGGAGGCGAGGGCGAACGGGCGCGTCGTGCTTCGCTGATGTCGATGGTGCGGGATCTGGAGTCTCAGCTGAGTGAGCGTCCTGACGATCCAAGGTTGCTGACGTCCATAGGAAATCTCTACTTCGATGCGGCGGAGTTCGCGCAGGCAGCGGACTACTACGAGCGTGCGCTGGAGCACGATCCGGACAACCCGAACGTGTTGACGGACCTTGCCATCGCCTACCGCAACATGAAGCGGTTCGAGCGGGCCTTGACGCTTCTGGACCGCGCCCTGGCCGTCAATGCCCAGCAGTGGCAGGCCTCCTATAACAAGGTTATCGTCCTGATGGACATGGAGCGACGGGACGCTGCCGTTCAGGCGCTCGCGCGGCTGGAAGCTCTCGCCGAAGGCAACCCGCAGGTGCCGGACTTGACGACCTTGCGGCGGATCGTCGAGCAGCAGTAGAGTACCTTCATGTTTCAGCGGGTTCTGATCATCGTCGCCGTGCTGTTCCTCGTATGGAGGGCGGTGATCGGTTGGGGGCGCGCGAAGCGCAAGAGTCAGCCCGGCGCGGACGCGTTCTCGCGGTACTCGTGGCATCGCAGGGAGCGGCAACGACGGTCGGATCCAGAGCCGGAGCAGCTCATCGAGTGCGAGGTCTGCGGGACCCTGGTGCCAACCTCACGGGCGCTGACCCATGATGCCCGTGTGTGCTGCTCGCGAAGCTGTGTGCGTGCGTTGCGCGAGGGCTCTGATGTTGCGGCCGGCGAACCTCACTGATCGCGTGAGTGAGCGTGGCGTCCGGTTAGCGCTCGTCGCCGCCGGGACCCGGCTGACGAGGGACCGGTTGCTGTTGCCTGGAGAGGGGAACATGTCAGCCCGGTGTGGCCACGGCCGGATTCTGGTGACACCCGCGGGCGTTGACAAAGGGCGGCTGCGAGCGTGCGACCTGATCGAGCTGGAGCTCGATCGGGATCCACCGCCAGCAGCGTCCAGCGAGAGCCTTCTCCATCTGGCCATCTATCGCAGCTGTCCCCAGGTGCACGCAGTCGTCCACGCTCATCCGCCAGCCGTGCTCCGCCTGTCGGCGCACGGCCGGCTTCCGGATGTTCAACTGCTGGCGGAGGCGGAGCTGTTGCTCGGAGGCGTGAGCGGTGTCGAGTTCTTGGCTCCGGGTTCATCGGAGCTCGCAACCGCCGTTGCGGAAGCCGCCAGAGCACACTGCGTTTGCGTTCTCCACCGCCACGGTGCAGTCGCGGTGGCGGAAGATGTCGCGCTGGCGTTGCGTCGAATGCTGGTTCTGGAGCTGGTAGCGCGCACGACGGAAGCTCGGGGACGGCTTCAGTGAACGAGCCGACGCTGTTCGCAGAGGAGGTGGCCCGCGAGGTGGAGTCCGCCCGGCCGCTGGCCGATCGGATGCGTCCTGCAACGTTGGACGAGGTGGTCGGTCAGGAATCCCTGGTGGGACCCGAGGGAGTGCTCCGTTCCTTCATGCAGCGCGGTGAGCTGCCGTCGCTGGTGTTCTGGGGGCCGCCGGGTTGTGGCAAGACCACCCTCGCCCGCTTGCTTTCGGCCGGGATGGCGGCGCACCTCGAGGCGTTCTCGGCGGTGCTGTCGGGGGTCAAGGAAGCGCGCGAGATCATGTCGGCGGCGCGGCGGCGACGGTCCACGACGGGCGAGCTCAGCGTTTTGTTTGTCGATGAGATCCACCGTTTCAACCGTGCCCAGCAGGACGCGTTCTTGCCGTTCATCGAATCGGGGGACATCGTGCTGCTCGGCGCGACGACCGAGAACCCATCATTCGAGCTGAACCGCGCCCTGCTGTCGCGGATCAAGGTGGTGACGCTCGACCCGCTTGCCCCATCAGATCTCGTGGTTCTGTTGCAGCGGGCATTGAACGATCGCGAGCGGGGGCTCGGGCATCTCGAGATCGGGGTTGACGGCGAGGTGCTGGAGCGGATCGCAGTCATGGTTGCAGGAGATGCTCGGCAGGCGTTGACCTGGCTCGAGATGTCGGTCCAGCTCGCAGAGGTGCGTGGGCACGGCACCGTCTCGCTCGGTCTCATGGAGGAGGTGATCCAGCGCTCCACCGCCGTGTACGACAAGGGTGGGGAGGAGCACTACAACCTCATCTCGGCACTGCACAAGTCCGTACGCAACTCCGATGTGCAGGCGTCGCTGTACTGGCTCGCACGGATGCTCGAGGGAGGCGCGGATCCCCGCTTCGTGGCGCGACGGTTGCTCAGGATAGCGTCGGAGGACGTGGGCATGGCGGATCCGCGAGCTCTCGAGCAGGTCTCGGCCGCGGCCCATGCGCTGGACCACATCGGAATGCCAGAGGCGGAGCTGGCACTGGCTCAGGCGACTGTGTACCTGGCGTTGGCCCACAAGTCGAACAGACTGTACCTGGCGTATGCGGCGGCCAAGCGCGAGGTGCAGGAGCGGCCCGGGTTAGCGACACCGCTGAGCGTGCGCAACGCTCCCACCGGTCTGATGCGGGACAAGGGGTACGGCCAGGGATACCGGTACGCCCACGACGAGCCGGGACACGTCGCGGATCTGGAGTGTCTGCCGGAGGAGATCGCCGGGGTTGTGTTCTACGAGCCCGGTGTCGACGGCTGGGAGGAGCGGATCCGCGCCCGGCTGGAGGACATCCGGCGGCGTCGGGCGATGGGCGAAGAGAAGCGCTAGCGCGGCTGCGGTCGTGACGCATCACGTGATGCTGCAAAGGCCCGTCGGACAGCAGCGAGAAGCCACTCTCCGAGCCGCGGGAGAAGGTGGAGCGGCTCGGTTGGAGGCGAAGATCCTGGGGGAACGGAGTCAGCTGCACGGGAGCCGTGTCGATCAGCTGTGAGCCTGAGTTGGGCCTCGCACCACGTCCACTCGACCATGAATCTCGAGGTGGTGCTCGGCGTGCTCCTACTGAGTCTGCGTGGATTCCCTCAGTGGAGTGTCGGACATCCGTGGTGCGGTTCTCTTGGCGTGCCGATGGACGCCGCAGGGCTGCGGGTTGTCCTACTCGATGCCGAATCGGAGTAGTTGCACCGGGACGGCAGGGCTGTAGCTGCGGCTGCCCGTGGCGTCGGTGGCATCCAGTGCGGTGATGGTGAAGGTGGCAGGTGTGGAGGAGGTGGGCGTGCCGGAGATCAGACCGCTCGCGGCATCGAGCGTGAGGCCCGCGGGGAGTGCCCCGCTGGTGACGCGGTAGCTGTATGGGGCAGTGCCGCCCGAAGCGGTGACGGTTTGGCTGTAGGGGACGCCAACGGCAGCGTCGGGGAGCTCGGCGGGGGCGAGGTCGATGGTGACGCCCTCCCGCTCCACGACGAGGTGGTAGTTGCGGCCTCCGGTGCACGGGGTGGCGTCCGTGGCTGCCACCGTTATGGGATAGATCCCCGAGGTGTTGGGGGTGCCCGCGAGCTCGCCGGCGACGAAGGTGAGCCCGTCCGGGAGGGGCCCGTACTGGGCGAACGAGACCGATCCGGTGCCACCCGAGGCGCTGAACGGGACCGAGTACGAAGCCGCGGTGGAGCCCGTAGGCAGCGACTCCGGAGCGACCCGCAGGGTGTCGGCGTCGCAGGCCACCACCATGACGTAGTCCCGCGTGCCGGTGCAGGCGTCGTTGCCGGTGGCGGTGGCGGTGAACGGGTAGGCTGCGGAGGCAGACGGTGTTCCAGTGATCGCGCCGCTCGCCCCGTCCAGCATCACGGCCACGGGCAAGGCGCCGGCGCTGACGGTGTAGGTGTAGGGGGCGGTGCCGCCCGTCGCCTGCAGGGTCTCGGCGTACGCCTGGCCGGCGAGGGCCGTGGCGACGTGCCAGGGCTCCAGGTCGATGACGGCGCACACCGGGATCGTAACGGTGGCAGAGTCGTTGGCCGCATCGTCGTCGTGGGTGTCGTTGGCGGTGGTGACGGTGTTGGTGATCATCTCGCCGAAGCTCACCGTGGGCTCGATCTCCACCACCACCTGGAAGGTGGCAGCCTCGCCACCGGGCAGCGGGCCTCGGGTGAAGGACACGACGCCGCCGGTGCCGGGGGTCGGGGCGTCGACGGTCCAGGCGGCGCCGCTGGTCACCGCGGCTGCGACGAAGGTGGTGCCGGTCGGGGTGGGGTTGCTGACGGTCACCGACCATGCCTCGTCGGGACCGTCGTTGCTCACGTCGAGCGTGTAGGTGACGTTCTCGCCGGGAACGGCCTGGGAGCGATCGGCCGCGGCGGTGACGGCCACGTCGGCGGTGGCGGTCACGGTGGTGCTGGCGGTGGCCGCGTCGTTGCCAGTCTCCGGGTCGGTGGTGGAGCTGACCACCGTCACGCTGCTGGTGATGACGTCACCCACCGCAACCGTGCCGGCGGTCTCCACGGCCACCGTGAAGGACGCGCTCTCGCCTGCCGCGAGGGCTGTGCGAGAGAAGACCACGTCGCCGGCCGCGCCGGGAGTGGGGGCGCCGATGCTCCAACCACTTCCCGCCGTCACCGCCGCGGACACGAAGGTCGTGTCGGCCGGCGTGGGATGGCTCACGAGCACCGACTGCGCGTCGCTGGGGCCGAGGTTGCGGAGCTCGATGGTGGAGGTGATGGTGCCGCCCACGGGAACCGACGAGGCGGCGCTCGCGGTCACGCCCAGGTCGGCCTCCGGGCTCACCGTATTGGTGTCGCTGGCGGTGTCGTTGCCACCGGTCCCGTCGTTGAAGTCGGCGGGGGCGGTGACAGTGGCCGTGCTGGTGAGGGTGCCGGTGGCGGCCGTCGCGAGGGTGCCGGTGGCGGTGAAGGTGACGCTGCCGCCCGGGGCCAGGGTGACCTCCTCGGCGAGGGCGCCGGCGCCGCTTCCCGAGCAGGATGAACCAGAGGAGGCTGTGCAGCTCCATGCCAACCGCTCGAGGCCGGCGAAGCCGTTGCCTACGGTGGCCCCAGTCGCCTGGCTCGGACCGGTGTTGGTGACGGTAATGGTGTAGGTCACGTCCCGTCCGGGTACCACGGTGGCCACCCCGTCATCGATGGCGACGGCGAGATCGCCCTCGCCGATGAGGTCGTCGGTGTCGGTGTCACTGGCGTTGCCAGGGGTGGGGTCGATACACCCCGGGGCCACCACCTCGGCGGTGTTCACCAGCGTGCCAGCGGCCGCGGGGTCTACGGTGCAGTCGGCAACGTATGTGATGCTGGCGCCGGCGGGCAGGGAGGCGAGGTCGTCGATGGCCCCGCTACCGGCCGGAGCGCAGCCCCCGCCAGCGTCGCCGCTGCAGTGCCAGCTGCAGTTGAGGGCGGCGGGGAAGGCGTCGGTGACATGGACGGAGGCGGCCGGGGTGGGACCGTGATTGGTGGCGACGATGGTGTAGCGGACGGTGCCGCCGGGGAGGGCGGTGTCGGTGCCGTCGTCCACCGTGACCTCGAGGTCGGCGACCCCGGTGATGGTAACGGGGTAGTCCTCCACCTCGCCGTCCGGGGCGAGGCCGGTGCTCGCCAGACCGCCGGCGGAGGAGAGCCGGAAGCGTGCCCAGGTGGCTGCTCCGGGGGGTGCCGTGGCCGGCACGGCGAAGGAGATGTGGTTGGCACCCGCCGCCACGGCATGGCCGGTGAGAACCTGCTCGTCCGCGTCGTCCCAGTCGCCGTCGGCGTTGTGGTCCAACCATGCGTCGACCACTCCCGCTGCCGTGGCGGAGACGGTCACGGTAGTCGTCGCTCCGGCGACCACGGGGGTGGTGAAGGTGACCCCGTCGTCGCCGTCGTCGGTGCGTGGCTCACCTTCTGCGTCCACGCCTGTGCCGAGGTGGAGGGTTCCTGTGCGGACGTGGCGGGCGCCGTCGTTACCGGGAAGGGTGGGGTATGGTGCGTCGGGGGCGTCGCCGAGGTCGAGACCGAGGATGGCCACCGCCAGGTCCTCCACCTCGCCGTCTCCGGCGACACCGTTCGCGCCGCCGATGCCCGCCGTGGAGAAGCGGAAACGGGCGAAGGTCTCTGCCGTGACGGCGGCGGAGCACGGTACCGTGAACGCCGGTGCGCTGACTCCCGCCGGCACCTCAGCGGCGGTGAGCACTTGCTCGCCGTGGTCGTCCCAGTCACCGTCGGCGTTCAGGTCGACCCATGCGTCCAGGGTGCCGGCGGCGGTGGCGGTGACCGTGACCTCGCAGCTCTCGCAGGTCACCAGGGGCGCCGCGAAGGCGATGCCGTCGTCGCCGGCATCGGTATCGGCCTCGGCAGAGGGGGAGCCGTCGCTCTCGGCGGTGACGGTGGTGCCCAGATGGAAGCCGGCAACCACGCCGTGGCGGGCCCCGTCTGCGGCGAGGGTGACCGGGTAGCTCCAGGGCGGACCGAGGCTCTCATCAGGAGCGTCGCCGTAATCCAACAGCCGAACCGTGTCTGTATCACTGGCGCTGTTGTCGGCTGGATCGGGGTCGGTGCCCCCGCCCGTGGTGGTGATCTCCGCGGTGGCGACGAGGCTACCCGAGGCATCCGGGGCAACCTCGCAGGTGACGGTGTAGCTGGCGCTTCCTCCGACGGGCAGATCGGCGGCGTCGTGCACGTCTCCATCCACCAGCCCTGGCGTGCAGCTGCCGCCGCCGCTGCCGGAGCAGCTCCAGGCGCAGGTGAGGGCAGCCGGGAAGAGCCCCTCCACGGCGGCGCCGGTGATGGCGCTGGGTCCGGTCGGGTTGGCGACGTCCAAGGTGTAGACCAGCGACATCCCCGGCACCGCCTCGGCGCGGCCGTCGTCGAGGACGACGGAGAGATTGGCGGAAGGTGCCGCCGTATCCATGTCCGTGGCGGTGTTGTTCACCGTGTCTGCGTCGCTGGTGCCGCCGGGGGGGTCGACCTGGGCCGTGTTGGTGAGCACGCCGGTGAAGGCGGCATGGAGGGTGCCCGTGGCCTGGTAGGTGAGGCGGCCGCCGGCGGGGATGGTGACGGAGTCGTCGATGTCGCCGGGCTCGGGGCCCGGGGTGCAGACGGCGCCGGGGCTCGGGGTGCACGTCCAGGTGACGCCGGACAGCGCCGCCGGGAAGGCATCGGTGACGAGGGCATCGGTCACCCCGGAGGGGCCCTGGTTCTCCACCACGATGGTGTAGGTGAGCGGCACACCCGGCGTGACGGTGGCGGTACCGTTGTCCACGCTGATGGCGAGGTCGGCCTGCGGCGTGATGGTATCGGTGTCGGTGGCGGTGTTGTCGGTGGGGTCGGGGTCCGGGATTGGAGGTGCGACTGTGGCGGTGTTGATGAGGGTGCCAGTGGCCTCCGTCACCAGGGTCGCGGTGGCGGTGTAGGTGACGCTGCCGTGGGCGGGGATGGTCACCGTGTCGGCGATGTCCCCGGTGCCGGCCGCGGTGCACACCGAGCCTGTGGAGCCGAGGCAGGTCCAGGTGACACCCGCGAGGGTGGCGGGGAAGGAGTCGTGAACGGTGGCTCCAGCGGCCTCGGAGGGACCCGCGTTGGTGACCGTGAGGGTATAGGTGACGGTGGAGCCGGGGACGAGGGCGTCCACGCTGTTGGCGAGGGTTACGGCGAGATTGGCGGTAGGGCCGTCGACGAACAGCGCCCCGGCCCAGACCGAGCCGGTCGGGGGCATGGTGAGCGTGCACGCGGCGCCGAGACACGTGGGCTGGCTGCTCATCCAGCCGGCGAAGGAGGAGCCGTCCGCGGGTGTGGCGCCGAGCGTGACCACCTGTGCCGGGGCGAAGCTGGCGACGCAGGCGCCGCCGCAGTCGATGCCGGCGGGGGTGCTGGTGACGGTTCCCGAGCCGGTCCGGGTGAGGAAGAGCACCGGGCCAGCCTGGGCCTCGTAGGCGCCCATGTCGACCACAGGCGCGAGGCCCTCGCCCGTGTCCGGGGCGGTGGCAACGTCGGCGCGACGTGGCAGCCCGTCCAGGTCCGTCGGCAGCTCCTCTGACGTGGTGCCGTCGTGGTCCTGATCCCCCGCGTCGGTGGCGATGGCGGCGTTGCTGCCGGCATCGATGGCGGGGGAGACGCTGGGTGGGCTCGAGTCCAGGTGGAGGTCCGCCGGTGCGGCGAGGAAGAGCGGGTCGGCATCGATGTTGCCGCCGCCGTCGATGATGCGCCGCGGGAGGGTGGGTTGCACCCACCAGTCGGAGCCGCTGCCGCCGCTCCCCTGGACGTCGGAGTAGGAGACCGTCGTGGTCTCGTAGCCGTCATCGTGAATCTGGCCCGACTCGCAACCGGGCTGACTGCAAGCGTTTCCCCATAGGATGGAGCTATGGATGCGGGCACGGCCGTCCACGGCGAGGCCACCGCCCATCAGGCCCGCCGTGTTGGCGGTGAAGGTGCAGCCGGTGATCTCCGGGATGCCGCCGCCGGCGACGGCGAGGCCGCCGCCGGCCTCGAGGGCGGTGTTGCCGCGGAAGACGCAGCCAGCGATCACCGGCGAGGCGCCGCGTGTGTAGAGGCCGCCGCCACGCCCCTGGAGACCGGTGCTGGTGGCCTGGTTGCCCACGAACGTGCAGTGCACCACATGCGGTGCGCCGTCACCCACGAGGGCCAGGCCGCCCCCGTACGGCGCCGAGCTGGCGCTGAAGGTGCAGCGCGAGATCACCGGTGAACCGTTGCTCACCAGCATGCCGCCGCCCTCCAGGGTGTCGTTGAGCCCATCGGCAACTGTGAAGCCGTCGATCACCGTCGCCGGCACCGCTGCGGGCGTCCCCGGAACGCGCACCATGCGAACCACCTGGAGGGAGTTGTCGGAGGGATCCCCGGTGGTGCCGATGTCGCCCGAAAGCACGGTGGGGTAGGCCGCTGGGGAGCGGGTCGCAAACGAGCCTCCCCCCGGGGGAAAGCCGCCGTAGAGGGCGACGCCGCGGTGCACCTCGAAGGCGGCGCTGCGGTCTCCGGTGTGCACCCGGGGTGTGACGGTGAGGTCCACGTCCGGGGTGTAGGTGCCGGCGGCCACGTGGATGGTGTCGCCGCCCCAGGCCACTGCCAGCGCATCCGCCAGCTCGAGAAAGGCGTTTCCCCACGAGGTACCGTCGTCGGCGCCGCCGGCTGTGGCATCCACATAGAGGATGCGCGACTCGACATGTCCGGCGACGCTGATGGTGACTGTGGTGGTGTGGGCCCCCAGGGTGTCCGGCTGCATGTCCTCGTCCGCGACGGCGTAGGAGAAGGTGTCGTCCACCGTCTCGTTCTCGAGCAGGCCCTGGATCTCGCATGTGGGCGCCGTCGGGTCGTAGGCAAAGGAGCCGTCGGCTTGGAGTGTCACCGCGGCGCCGCGGGCGCTCACCGTGTCGGAGGCGGCGACGACCACGTGCAAGGTATCCCCCGACACGTCGGTGTCATTGCGGAGGACGCCGTCGGCGGGGACGAGCAGAATGATGTCCTCGTCGCCCTGGTAGGTGTCGGGCATCGGCGTCGGTTCGACGTTGTGCACCGTCACCACGGCACTTCCGGAGGCCCTGCCGCCGTGGGCGTCGGTGATGGTCACCGTGGCGGTGCGCTGGTTATCGCTCCCCGGCGGGTCGTCAGCATAGGTGTGCGGCACGAAGAACGGTGCGTCCACCACGTTGATTGCGTGGGTGCTGCTGGTGCCGTCGCCCCAGTCCACAACCATGGTATGGCTGTCCGTCGTTCCCCCGGGATCGCTGATGGCGCCGCGCAGGTTGAGGCTGACGCCCTCGTCGATGTTGAGGGGTGCGAAGCGGAGCTCGGTGATCTGTGGCGCCACGTTGGTCACCTGCACGGTGGTCTGGGCGGTGGAGCTACCGGTGTCGTCGTCGCTCACGGTGACCGCGATCTGGTTTGGCGAGGGCGAGCTGCCGCCTGGCGAGAGGACCACCACCTGGTGAGTCACCGAGAGTTCGGTCGTACCGGCGGGGTAAGGGAAGATGTCGCTGTCGCCGTCGCCCCAGTCCACCGCCAGGGTGAAGCTGTCGGAGGTGCCGGGGTCGCTGATGGTGCCGGTGAGGGTCGTCGACCCGCCCTGTTCACACGGTGTGGCGGCGAGCTGGCCGACGCGCGGTGGCGCATTGGCGACGGTGACTGTGGTTGTGCCGGTCCCCGAGCCACCGTCGTCGTCGCTGAGGGTGAGGTCGAGGGTGTAGGTGTCCTGGGCGGTGGCGGTGGGCTCGTCGTCGGCGTAGCTGTGGGTGCGGGCGAAGGATGCGGTTCCCGCGGCCAAGGGGTAGGTATCCGTCGAGCCGTCGCCCCAGTCCACCACGAGCGTGAGGACGTCACCGGCTCCGGGCTCGACGATGCTCCCGCTGAGGGTCGCGGTGGCGCCCTCCGACACCGGGTTGGGGGTGACGGACAGGTCGGCGAGGCCCGGGGCGACGTTGGTGACGGTGACGGTGGTGGAGGCGTCGGGGGCGGCGAGGCCCTCGGCATCCGCGGCGTGGGCCGTGATTGTGAAGCTGCCACTGGGAGGATCGTCGGCGTAGACGTGGGCGGTGGCGAAGGTGCTGACGCCGGCCAGGGCCATCGTCTCCAGGGGCGTTCCGTCGCCCCAGTCGATCTCCACCGTGAAGCTCTCGTCGGCCACGGAATCGACGATCGATCCCATCAACAGTGTTGCGGTCCCCTCCTCGAGCGTGGCAGGGTCGCGGGTGAGGGTCATCTCAGTGGGGGCGACGTTGATCACCTCGATCACCGTCTCCGCCGCGGCGGTGGTACCGACGCCGTCCTCGCTCAGGGTGAGATCGGCGTGTCGACTCAAGGCCGGCGTCCCCGGCGGGTTGTTGCCGAAGGTGTGCCCCTCGTTGAAGGGGAATGGGTCCGTGGTGGGGCTGTAGTGGTAGGTGCTTTCGGTGCCGTCGCCCCAGCGCACGTGCAGAGTCACCTGCTTGAAGCGGGCGTTGACGATGTTCCCGTGCACCCAGGTGGGCACCCCCTCGGCGACGCTACTGGTGTCGAAGCCGACACCCGACAGGCGCGGCGGAACGGCCTTCTCGTAGGCGCCGCAGTCGGAGCGCCCCCCGGAAACGCGGGTTGAGCCGCGCTGGTCGGTGGCGGGATCGGGATCCGAGGCTGGGATCGCCGGGTCACCGGCATTGATGGCCGCGCTGCCGTCGAGCAGCGCCATGGTCGGTGTCTCGCCGCCGTTGTCGCGCAGCGGCCCGAGCCCGGTCGCGTCGTCGGCGACGAGGTTGTGGTCGCTGCTGCTGTCCAGTGTGCCGTAGTACTGGCGCTCGGTGTTGCCGGCGATGATGGTGCTCGTGACCGCGGGGCCCTGGCTGCCGACCGCGTAGAGGCCGGAGTGCCCGGGCCCGTTCTCCGCGATGGTGCAGAAGTCGATGACCCCGCGGTCCTCGCTATGGTAGGTGGAGTCGTAGACGGCCGAACCGTGCCACTCGGCGGCATTGCCGGTCAGGGTGGTGTTGCGGAGCACCATCTTGCCGTGGTTGGCGATTCCGCCGCCGGCCCAGGCTCGGTTGTTGTAGAGGCTGCATCGCTCGACGATGAGGCCGACGATACCGATACCGGCGCCAGCGCTGTAGATCGCTCCCCCCATCACGTCATCGCCGTCATCCGCACCGTCCACGCCCGGCCCGCCGGCGCAGTAGGGGTCGGAGCAGTGGTTGTTCCGGAGCACCGAGTCGCGGATGGTGGTGACCGCACCGGCGGTGGCGATGCCGCCTCCGTTGCCGGCGTCTCCGCCCTCCCCTCCGGCGCCGTCGTCCTTGCTCCCCTCGCCGGTCCCGCCGAGCCCGCCGTATCCGCCGGTGCCCACCGCATTGGAGAAGATGGTGCTGGAGACGATCGTCGCCGCGCCGTAATGGAGCCAGATGCCGCCGCCGTCACCGCCGTCGCCGCCCGGGCCCCCGTCGGCGCCGTCATAGTAGCGGCAGAAGGGCGCCGCGTCGGAGGAGCCGCCCTCGCCGCCCTCGCCGCCGTCTCCGGTGCGGTTGCTCATGATGTGAGAGCGCTCGATGGTCACGGTACAGCTCTCCGCGGCGATGCCGCCCCCGTTGCCGGCGTTGCCGCCCGGGGCGCCGTTGTTGGGAGGGTCTGTGCAGCGGGAGTCGGCGCCGGGGCGGCGGTGCGAACCGCGGCCGGTGGTGTTGCGCAGGATCTTCGAGTCGAGCACCGTGAGGGTGGTGTTGTCGCAGAGGATGCCGCCGCCATGCCCGGCGTGCTCCCCCCCCGTCTGCTCGCAGTCGCCAGTGGCGCTGTCGAGCAACCACATCCGCAGCAGCGACACGTCGCCGGCGGCGAGGATGCCGCCGCCGTCCTCGCCGCAGGTGGTGAGACCGTTGCTGAGCGTGAGGTCCTGCAGCTGGAGGCGGCCTCCCGGGGCCACGTGGAATCCGCGGTCGATGCCGGCCGCGTCGATGAATGTGCGCGCGTCACCGACACCCTCGATAACGATCGGCGCGCGCACGTCGAGGTCGCCGGTGACGCAGGCATCCTCGCCCCTGCCCGCGCGCGTCAGGGTGTAGGTGTGCTCTCCCAGTCGGATCACGGTCGTTACCGAGGGGGTGGCGTTGGCGTCGATGATCGCCTCACGGAGGGACATACCGGTATCGACATCGCTGCCGCCATGGGCCGCATCCAGCTCGTCCGCCGTGATCGTCACCTGAATGGTGGTGCCGTTGAGGGTTGTGCTCTCGATGTCTGGAACGGCGGCGAGCCCGGTAGTGACGATGCCCGCCGAGAGGAGTACAGCCGCCAGCGGGCGCGGCCAGACAGGTCCTGGAGGGTCGACGGGAGAAGGTTTGGCGGAAGGTGTTTCGAGCCCTGCCCGGGTTGCGGATGCGTACATCCAATCTTCCTCTCGCACCCGGCAGCGGCCCCCGCCAGCGCGGGCAAAGAGCCGGGTCCTGGTTCGGACCGATGTTACGAGCTACGAGCGCCTGCTGGGCGCCACGATACCACAGCAATGCTAGCACAATGGTGACGAAGGCCCCATTGATCGACCCGGTCACCGCCCGTTTTCAACCCCTCGTTCATCCCGAGCTCGAGATGGACAGCGAGGTGTTGGAAAGGGTCGCAAGCGCGTGGCGAGGGTCTCTGTACTGGCCCGCGTGGATGCTCGAGGGAGGAGCGGATCCGAGCCAGGCTGGAGACGAACCGGCTGTGCTAGAGTCGAGTCCTGATGGAGGCACAGGCTGCGTCGCGGATCCGGCGGCTGTTGATCGAGGCCCTCGATTCGTTGGACGGAGGGCCGTCCGAGGGTGAAGAGGACGCCGTTCCAGAGCTCCGGGAAAGGGTGGAGCGTCTCCGCCTCGAGGTGGAGACGCTGCGCGGGCGTACGCAGCTTCTCGAAGAGCAGAACGACCAGCTGGCGAACTTGTACGTGGCCTCGCATCAGCTGCACTCCACCATGGATCTCGACGTGGTGCTGTCGCTCTTGGGGGAGATTCTCCTCAACCTTCTCGGAGTGCGCCGGTACGTCCTCGCGATCGGGTCACCGCAAGCTGGTTATGAGGTGATCTCGTGGCACAACGAAGATGCCGGTCGTCTTCCCGAGGGGTTGGGAGTCGAGACGGACGACCCGAACGTCGAGCGTGCGCTGGCGACCCGTCAGCCGGTGTTCGTCGATGCTCCGACGCCCGAGGGTACGTCGGCGGCGGTCGTGCCCCTCCGGCTGATGGACGCGCGGGAGGAGGTGTTCGGTCTCCTGCTCATTGAGCAGCTGCTGCCGCAGAAGGTCCGCTTCACGCGCAAGGACGAGGAGCTGCTCACGCTGCTGTCAGCGCAGGCAGGCTCGGCGATCTACACCGCGATCGTCGCTGCCTACCTCGGCGATCAGTTCGACTCGGTGCGAGCGGTTCGCGAGATTCGGGGCCGGGAGGGTTTGTGCTGAAGGTCGTCGATGCCGAGGACTCCGGTACGATGCGGCAGAGGATTGCGATGGGGCTGGCGCGCGGCGACGATGTCAGGGTCCACGAGGCGGCCGACGGGATCGGAGCGTTGCAGCTGGTCGTGACGGAGGGTGCCGACGTGCTGATGACAGACCTGCAGACGCCCGTAATGGAAGCGGTCACGCTGATCGCGGCGGTTAGATCAGAGTCGAGAATGGGCCACCTGCGGAGTGCGCTGATGACGACCGAAGATGGCGACCGGGATCAGACGATGCATCTGGGAGCGGAGGCTCTCGTGGCCAAGGCGATCGAGCTTCGTCAGGTGGACGCGCTGGTGCACGATCTGCGAGTGCGAACATGACACGGTCGTTGCGGCTCTCTGTCGCCGGTGTTGCGCTACTGGCCGTTGTCACAGCGTTCACCGTTGGTTGCGGCTACCACCTCGTCGGTACCTCGAGCTTCCTGCCTGAGGAGCTGGAGACCCTGTACGTCAAGGCGTTTGAGAACCGAACCGATTGGGCGGACATGGATCAGCGCGTGACCGAGGCGGTGGTTCAAGAGTGGGTGCGGCGCAGCCGGTTCCGGGTTCTCGACGACCGCGATGCTGCCGAGCTCGTGTTGGAGGGAGTCGTCACCTCGGTTGGCGTGTCACCGGTGCAGTTCGATGAGCGAGGGCGTGCCACGGAGTACCAGCTGCGTTTGACCGCTTCGGTCCGACTGTACGATGACCGTGGCGAGGAGCCGGTGCTGATGTGGGAGAACCGCTCGTTCTCTCGTGAGACCTCGTACCAGGTGGACGCCTCGGCGGTCGATTACTTCGACAGGCAGACCGAGGCGATCGAAGAGCTGGCGCAGGAGTACGGGCGTGCTCTCGTGATCTCGATTCTCGAGGGTTTCTAAACCCC
>CAZEJK010000018.1:13250-41692 GCA_964512045.1 uncultured Thermoanaerobaculia bacterium | reverse complement strand
TGGTGAACGGGCCGAGGCGGAGCTCGGCGGCGACGGCGCCGGTGGGGTCGAGGACGCGGACCCAGACCTCGGAGGCGATGGTCACCGGGTGCTCCGGCGGGTGGCCGACGGTGGCCTCGAAGCCGCCGTCGGGGTCGGCGGAGAAGGTGTCGACGGTGGGGTCGGCGACGGCGCCGCGGACGATCGGCGAGATCGCCCAGGCGGGCTGGCCGACGGGGACCGTGGGCACGGCGCCGGGCGCACCATACAGGCGTGCGACGCCGTCCACCGGCACCTCGATGTGGAACCGTTCGGGGTGCACCTGGCCGCCGGGCGCGGCCTCGGTGGAGGTGGCAAACGTCCAGTGGACCGCCCCGCCGCGGTAGAGGGTGCCGCCGGTATCGCGGATGCCGCCGGCGAAGGTGGCGAGCAGGGTGCGGCCGGGAGGCAGCGGCAGCGACGGCGCCAGCACGATGGTGCGGCCGTCGGCGGCGAGGGCGACCTCACCGGCAACGACGGCGCCGGTTGCCGAGCCGTCCGCGCCCGCGAGCTCGAGGCGGAGGGTGGTGGGGCCGACCGTGGCCGGGTCGATCGGCTCGGACAGCCGGACCTGGACCGCGCTGCCCACCGGCTGGTCGGTGGCGCCGTCGGCGGGCAGGAGCGCCTCGACGGTGGGCGGCGCCGGCTCGACGGTGATATCGAGCGGGACGACGGTCCCCGGCGCCACGGGCTCGATCGCCGCGGCGCCCTCCTCGTCGAGATCTGGGTGGAGGGCGCGAGCCATGCAGCCGGCCGCCGGGGCCGGCATGGTGTAGCCGCCGCCGATCCGCGCCAGGTCGCCGGTGCCGAGGCCGTCGGCGATGGTGCGGGCGCCCGCGAGGCCGGCGCCGGAGACGGTGCGCACGTGGCCGGTGGCGAACGCGATCGCCGCGTCGGCGTGAAGGATGAGGACGGCGCCGTCGCGGACGAGACCGTCGAGGGCAAGGGCGGAGCCGTCGGGCTCCGGCGAGGCCACCAGCCGCTCGCCGCTGCCGGCGTCCGCCGGTTGGCGCTCGATGCGGGCGATCAACCGCACCAGGAGCCCGCGGCCGTCGGCCGCATCGCCGACGAGCTCGGCGAGGATCAGCCGCGGATCGCCGGCGACGGCCGCCGGCGTGCTCTCCGGCGCGGGCACGGTCAGGGTGGCGGACCGCGCGAGGGTCTGGCCGCCCCAGTCGAGGCGGATCGCGGTCAGCGTGGTGAACCCGGCCACCTCGGGCAGGGCCTCTTGCTCGCCGCTCGACAGGGCGACGGCCTCCACCAGGGTGCGCTCGGCCAGCGCGCCCTCGGGCACGGTCAGCTCGATGCCGTCCGGCGAGCGCACGGTACCGCCCGCCGGGCCGAGCACGCGACCGCGCTCCAGCGCATCGGTGAACGGCTCCAGACGGACGTGCTCCCAGCCGACGTCGAGCACCACCTCGGCGGCGCGCGGCGACGGCGAGACGACAAGCTCGACGGCGCCGGCGGCCTCCGGCGCGCAGCTGCCGAGCTCGGCGCCATCCATGCGGGGCCGGTACAGCAGCAGCTCGGCGCTAAACGGCGGCTCGAGCAGCTCGTCGCCGGAGGCGAGCACCAGCCGCTCGGCGAGCACCGCCTCCACCGGCAGGCCCGACGGCCACGACGTGGTCTGGTCCTCTGTGCACGCAACCACCCGCGCTCGGGAGCGGCCCTCGGGCGCGACCACCGGCGGATCGAGCGCCAGCGACGCCTCCAGCTCGGGGTAGATCTCCGGCGCCGGCACGCCGCGCAGCGGCTCACCGGCGCCATCCTCCGGCGGCAGCGGCGGCTCGGCTGCCGGCGCCGCGTCGGCCAGCACCGCGGCCACGGTACCCGGGCCGGGCAGGGAGACGCGGAGCACGGGCGTCCCATCGGCGGCCATGGTCCGGACCGCGCCGGCCACGGTCAGCCAGTCGCCGGTGGCCGGATGGTGCTGCACGACCAGCAGCGGATCGCTCGGGGCGACCCACGTCTCGAGCGGCAGATCGAGCCGGACGCCGTCCGCGGCGAACGCGCTCGCAGCGCCCTCGGGCAGCGGCTGACCCGCAGCATCGACCAGCCGCAGCTCGGCGGCGGCCGCCGGGGTCCAGCCAAGCGGCAGCGGCTCGGGCAGCCCCTGGCCGGACAGCGGCGTCAGCTCCACATCCAGCGGGTCGCTGCCGGGCACGGCGGCCGGATCGGCGATGACGCGCAGGGCCTCGAGCTGTGGACACACCAGCTCGCCGCCGGCGATCGGGTCGAGGGCGCCCACATCGACCCGCGGGGTGAGCCGCGCATCGAACGGCACCACGGCCGCCGCCGGCTCCAGGTCGACGCGGCGGACCACCCGGCTCCATCCGTCCCGATGGAGAACGACCGCGTGGCGGTCCGTCGCCAGCGGCCCCGGGAACCCGTAGCGGCCGCGCCCGTCGCTGGTATCACTGGCCACCGGCGGCGACCCGGTCCCGCCCGAGCCCGGGACGGCGGCGCTCGAGCGGTAGAGGTCGACGGCGACCCCCTCCAGCGGTCGGCCGGTCGAGTCGTCGTACACCTCGCCGAGGAGGACGTTGCCGGCGCTCGGGCCGCCGTCGTCCGGCAGGAACACGGTCGCGAACGGCGCCGCCATCGGGTTGCCGTGGGCGTCGGCGAGCGGCGGGCCCACCTCCAGGCGCACCGGGCGATCTGCCCACCAGTCGCCGCCGAGGGTGATCTCGAGCCGGTCGCCGGCCGCACTCACCGAGCGCGGCTGCGCCGTCAGCGGGTCGTCGGCGTCGCTGACCACCACGGCCACGTCGGTCACGCTCGCCGGATCGACCGCCTCGCTCAGCGTCACCGTCGCGACACCCGTGGAGCGATCGAGGAGCGCTGCGACGACCTGCGGCGCGCTGCAGTCCACCCGCAGCACGGCGGTGGCCTCGGCGCCCGGCGCTCCAGAGCGGTCGAGCACCGCCGCACGGAGAAGATGCCAGCCGTCGCCCGGCACCGGCAGCGTCGCCTCGAACCCGCCGTCTGCCGCCGCGAACGCCGTCCGGGTCGCCGAGCCGAGGCTGACGCGCACCGTTGCGTTGGCAGCGGCCGTCCCGGTCACGCTCAGCTCGGCCGCGCACACCGCCGGCGGCAGGGGGTCGAGCCCGGGCGGTACGGCACTGCCGTGGGCCACCGTGAACGTGGCCTCCATGGGCGTGGCGAGCGCCTGGCCAGCGAGATCGGTGATGTCGGTGCGCGCCCGCAGCCGGTAGCTCTCGCCGGCGGCGAGGGCCGCCGACGGCGCCAGCGCGACGGCGGAGCCGGCCACGGCGCGCTCGGCCGCCACCGGCTCGCCGGTGGCCAGCCGCTCGAGGGTCAGACCGTCTGACAGGGTGTCCGCGGCGACGGGCTCGGAGAACAGGACCATCACCAGGGAGTCGGCGGCGACTCCGGCGTCGCCGTCCGACGGCACCGTCTCCACCACCTCCGGCGGCGTGGTGTCGCGCAGGACGGTGCGCCGGTCCTCGGCCCAGCGGCCGTCAAGCTCGGTGACCCGCGCGAGGATCGTCGCCGGGCCGTCCACGCCGGGTGCTGCGACCTCGAGCGAGAAGGTGGTCGGCCGGCGTCCGTCAGCCGCCTCCGGCCCCCACGCGAGGGCGAGCGGATCGAGGCCGGCGCCGTTCACCGAGAGCTGCGCCCCCTCGCGGGCCCACGCCTCGCCAGACACGGTCAGGCTGGCAGGCGCGTCCTCGCCGAGCAGTGTGAGGTCGGCCGGAGCGCTCAGCCGGATTGCTGGACCGTCGGGGTCCAGGATGACGGTGACCGAGTCCGTACCCACCTGACCGAGGGTGTCGGTGGCGGTCGCGGTGAGGCTCTGCTCGGCCTCCGCGCCGGCGGTGTCATCGAGCGGCACGTCTGCGGCCACGAAGACGCCGGTGACCGGATCCACCGTCGCGGTGACACTGCCCACGGCGGAGCTGACCTCGACGGTGGCGAGGTTCGGCTCGGTGCTCAGGTCCACCTGGCCGGTGACGCGCACCGCGGCGGGCCCGTCGCCCGGAACCCCCAGGTGTGCCCCGTCGGCCGGGCGGGTGATCCTGACTACCGGCGGCGATCCGTCCCGCCACACCACCACCCGATCGCGACCCTCCCGGCCGGCCTGGTCGATCGCCACCGCCGAGATCGGGTTCGGGCCGTCGGCCAGGGTGACCTCGGCCGAGAACGCGCCGTCGGCCGTCGGCGCCACCGGCCGGCCGGCCACGGTCAGCTGGACCCCAGGATCGGACACGGCGCCCGCAACCGCGACCGTGCGATCCGCAGTCGTGGTCCCGGTGGCCGGCGCGGTGATCACGACCTCGGGGCCGCCGCCGGCCTCGAGACGGGTCACGTGCACCGTCGCCGTCTCGCCGGCGTCGCTGTCCTGACAGAGGATCTCGATCGTGTGCTCGCCGAGGTCCGGCAGGGAGACGTCGCCGGCCACGAACGAGCCGTCGGCGACAGCCGCCGGCACCTCGACGGCGGCGGAGCTCGGCGGCACCACGCGCACCACCACCCCATCGGCGGCGCCGGCCATGCCGCGCACCGAGACGCTGTCGCGGGCCACCACGGCGCCGTCCGCGGGCTCGATGTCGCCGAGCCGACAGCCGCCCAGGTCGAGCGTCACCGTCCGCTCGAGGCGAACCCGGTTACCGGCCGCGTCCACGGCCACTGCCTCGAGCACGTGGCCCCCCGCCGTCGCCAGCAGAACTGCAGCGGTGCTCCCGGTCGCTGCCTGAGCGGCGCTGTCGAGCCACACCTCGACGGTCGGTGGCGCCTGCCCGCCCGGATCGTGGGCCGCCACCTGCACCGTCACCGGCTCGCGGAAGGTGGCGCCGTCGGAGAGCGCGCGGCCGTCGACGGACACGGTCACCTCGGGTGGCGTGCGGTCGGAGTGCACCGTCACCGAGTCCGTACCAGTCCGGCCTGCTCCATCCACCACCGTCGCGGTCAGGGTGGCCGCGCCCTCGGACAGCGGCAGGTCGCGCGCCCGGAACGTCCCGTCAGGGGCGATGGCAACAGAGATCCCCGAGACCTCGACGGCGCCGTCGGCGGTGGTCTCCGCGCCGCCCACCACGACACCGCTCACGTCGGTGCGGTCGCGGTTGGTCACCGAGCCGTCGGCGGGGGCGCCGATCCGCACCAGCGGCCCGTCGCTGGAGCGCACCACCGTGACCGTGTCGGTGTCGGTGCGTTCCGCGGCGTCGGCGGCAACGGCGATGATCTCGACGATCGGCCCGGTTGCCAGCGGCAGATCCGTCGCCTGCCAGCTGTCGCCGGTGACCGTGGCTGCCACGCCGTTGACGGCGACCGTCGGCGAGCGACCCGTGACGGAGCCCGTGACCGTGACCGTCGGCTCGGTCAGGGTGTCGCCGTCGCCGGGCGAGGCGATCGTCACCTGCGGGCCGGGCTCGGTGTCGAGCTCGAACGTCACGTCGGCGGTCGCGCTGCGGTCGAGGTCGTCGGTGGCCGTCGCCACCAGCCGGTACGCGCCGGTATCGGAGACGGTGTCGCCGGAGTGGAACGGGGCGTCGTTGAGGGTGGCCTCCACCTCGGCCGAGCTGTCCGAGACCACCAGCACCGGGGCGATGGGACGCAGGAAGCGGCTGCCCGAGGCCAGCGGCACCCCATCCACGTGCACGGACACCGTCAGCGGCTGCGAGCGCACCGTGAACGTGCGTTCGAAGCGTGCTCGGTGGCCCGCCGCATCCTCCAGCTCGATGGAAACCGTGTTCGCGCCCTCCTGCCACGCCACCGGCGCCACGGTGAAGCTGCCGTCGGCGGCCACGCCAGCGGTCACGCCGTCCACCCAAGCCGCGACCAGGTCCGCATCCGAGCTGCCCGCGTAGGCGCTCGGGGCCTCGGTGAGCACGGCGCCGTCCGCAGGCGCCGTGGCGTGCAGGCCGGGCGGCGTGGTATCGATGGTGAACTGCGCCCACGCAGAGGCCGTGTGGCCCGCGCAGTCGGTCACCGTGGCCACCAGCAGGTGGTCGCCCTCGGCGGTGACCGGCGTTCCGGCGACGTAGGGGGCGCCATCCAGGGTCAGCGAGGCCGGCGGCGGTGCGGCGGCCGGTCCGTCCGTGACGACCGCGCGGGGCGCCACGGTGCGGCCCAGGAGCACCGGCTCCGCGCCGGCGGGCGGCGCCGAGCCGGCCCCCGAGCCCGGGAACCGCGCCCCATCCAGAGTGATCTGCACCACCGGAACGGTGGCATCGACGCGCACGCTGCGGCTGGAGCGGACCGTCGCGCCGGTTGCGGGATCAGCAACCACGGCCGTCAGCACGGCCACTCCGTCGGAGCCGCCGAGCGTGACCCCGTCCACGGACCAGTCGCCGCTCGCGGTCACCGAGGCCGCGTGCTCGGTGAGCCCGCCGTCGCTGGTCAGCACCTCCAGGCGCACCGTGTCCGGCAGCGCGTCGGAGTCCGGGTCCGCCACCCGTCCGGCGACCGTCACCGGCGAGCCCGCCGGCCAGCACACACCGCCCGGCACGCTCGGCTGGTCGATCGTCACCTGCGGCGGCGCGCCGCTGGAGAGCACCGTGACCCGCGCCTCGGCGGCGTGCCCGGCCGCATCAGTGGCCACGACCACGACCTCGAACGCCTCGGCCGGGGGCACCGCCAGCGCCTCGGAGGTGAACTCACCGGCAACGACGGTCGCCGGCTGGCCGTTGACCTCCACCGTCACCGGGTGCGCATCCGTCACCGTTCCGGTCACGGTCACCTCGTCGCCGACCGCCGCGCCGTCGGCGGGTGCGACGATGCTGACCACCGGCGGCGTCGTGTCCACGTCGACGGCCACCGGCGCCGACGTCCCGGTGTGCCCGAGCTGATCGACAGCCGAGGCGACGACGGTGGTCACGCCATCGGGGAGCACCAGCATCCGCGAGAACGTCCCGTCCGCGACCTCCGCGGGCTCGCCGTTGACCTGCATGGTGGTCGCATCGAGGTGCGGGTCGCTCACCGTCCCGCGCACGGTCACCGCCGCGGTCGCGTGCAGCTCCCCGTCCACCGGGGCCGTGATCACGACCGATGGCGCCAGCGAGTCGCGCACCACCTCGTGGGGAGGGGCGGACGCGGTGTGGCCGAGCGTATCGCGCGCGGTGGCCACCAGCTGGTTCGCTCCCTCGCTCAGCGGCACGTCGGCTGCAACCCAGACGCCGGCCTCGACCACCGCATCGACGCCGTTGACGTCCACCGTATCCAGGTGCGGATCGGCCACGGCGCCGGTCACGGTGATCGCCGCCGCACCGGTCAGCGCCTCCACGGGATCCACAGCCAGCTGCGGCGCGAGCGTGTCGCGGGTGACCGTCACCGGTGCGGAGTCGCCCGTGTGGCCCACCGCGTCGGTGGCGGTGGCCACGAGCACGGTGGCGCCCTCGGCGATCGGCGCCTCGGCGGTGAACGTCGTGCCGTCGAGCCGGGCCGAGACGCCGTTGACGACCACCGAGGCCAGCGAGGCGTCGGCCACCGAGCCCACCACTGCCACGGTCGCCTCCGACAGCAGCGCGCCGGAGACCGGCTGGTCGATCGTCACCTGCGGCGCGGTCAGGTCGACGGTCACGACCACCGACGCCTGGACGCTGTGGCCGAGGGTGTCGGCGGCCACGACCTCGAGGGCGACCTCGCCCTCCGCCACGGACACTGTCGCCGTGAAGCGACCGTTCGTGACATCGGCCGGGACGCCGGCAACAGTGACCGCTTCGAGGTGCGGGTCGGCACAGGCGCCGGTGACGGTGACCTGGTTCGAGCCGAGCACACTGCCGCTGACGGGCGCGTCGATGGTCAGCTCCGGCGGCAGGCTGTCCACCGACAGCAGCAGCCCCGCGCGCGCCGTGTGGCCGGCACGGTCGACCGCGTGCACCCGCACGAGCTGGATGCCCTCCCGCAGCAGGACAGGATCCGCCGTGAACGCCCGCCAGCCACCCAAGGGCTGCGAGAGAGTCGCCGGCAGCCCGTTCACCGACACCTGCCCACAGTCCGCACTCACCTCGCCGGAGATCGTCTGCCGGCGGCTCCCGAGGAGGCTGCCGCTCGCCGGCGACAGGCTGCGGATCACAGGCGGTGTGCGATCGATCCCGAACAAAACCACGACGGTTGCGGTGTCCACCTCGTCCGTGGCAGTCACCGTGACCGTGTGCTCGCCCTCGCTGGCCAGCTCGCTGCCGAGGGCAAACGGCTCGCCGTCCACGGTGGCGTCAAGCTGGACCTCGCCGCGCGCGTTCGACACCGCCGCGGTCAGCAGCAGTGGTCGCGGGTACCAGCGGTCGGCGACCAGCGGTCGTCCACCCTCGAGCACGCGGACCGTCAAGGCCGTCGCGCCGAACGGCTCGAGCAGGTACTCCACCGCGCTCCCGTCGTCGCGGGTAAGGGTGGCCCGACCGCCACCGGCCGGCCGCAGCTGCACCGAGCCCTCCAGCGTCAGCGAGCCGTCCGCGGCGCTCCACCGGAACACGAGATGCTCATCCACCTCGCCGCCCACATGGCGCACCAGCCGCAGCGAGACCTCCGCGGTATCGCCGGTGTCCACGGCGCCGAGCAGCGGATCGTCCGAGCGCCACCGCAGCCAGCCGTCGTCGGCCCAGCCGGGGTCCTCGTCGACGGCGCCGTCGCCGTCGTCATCCGTGCCGTTGACCGGGTCCTCGTCCCACAGCCCATCGCCGTCGGCGTCCACCGGCGGCACCGACAGCTCGGCCCACGAGCCCTCGAACGCCGGCGCGTGCCCCACGAACCGGTTGCGGTAGTGCGGCCCGTCGTCGGCGACCGCGACGACGCTCGCGAGCACGCTCGCCAGAGCGCACAGCAGCACGGCAGCGCGGCGGATCCTCACCGGCCACTCCCCGCGGTGGCCCGGCGCAGCTCCGCCTCACGCTCGGCGTGGGCGACCATCAGCTCCATCGGATGGGGCACGGAGCGCAGACCGTCGGGCACCGTCACCATCTCGGCCGGAAACCGCTGCAGCCGCGTGACCTCGAGCGCCACGTCCGCGATCGTGCCCACCGGCTCGGCCTCGCCCTCGACCCGCAGCGGACGTCGGGTGGCCACCGGCACGAAGCCTCCGGACGAGCGGCGGACCGCATCCACCGCCTGTGCCGCCGGACCGCCGCCGGGGGAGAGCACCGTGCGCTCCAGCTCGCCGAGGGCCGCCACGGCCTCCGGCGTCATCCGCAGCTCCGGGTCCACCCACGCCTCGAGCACCTCCCGCTCCGCTCGGAGCACCCGGACCTTCCGAGCGCCGCGACGGTGCACCACCGGCGAGACCGTCCGGGCGGCACGCTCGTCGTGCTCGGCCTCCACCACGCGGAGATCGGGCGGGCTCGAGGCCTCGGCGGCCGACAGATCGCGGGGACCGCGCTCCGCCCGATCCAGCCGACGCACCAGCTCGGCGAGCCGGTCGAACGAGATCCGCCAGTAGGTCCCCGCCTCCGGCCGGATCTCGGTGAGCTCGCGGCGCGCCAGATCCACCACCAGCCGGCTGCCGTCCTCGCGCTCCGACACCACCCACGACCCACCGTAGCTATCGGTCACCGGCGGCGAGCGGAGCACCGTGGCGCCGTCCTGGGTGTGCACGAGCTGGTGGGTGATCGCGAACGGCTCGGGGAACAGCTCCTGGGCGCCGGCCACCGCCGCCGACACCGCCAGCACCACTGCCACAGCTGCCCGTCGAAGCCCTCGACCGTTCATCGCTCCTCCCCATCGTGCCACCGCGCGGCCGGCGCCGCACACCCACAGACCCCGAACGGCACGGCGTGAGCGCCCGACTCCGACAGGACGTACAGCTGCGCCTCACAGCCCGGCACGCTGTCCTTCGTCCCGATCGAGAGCGCCGTCGCCGCACACCCCTCCGGAATCTCGTCGCCCGCAGCGAACGGCTCGGGCGCGAACGCCAGCGCCCTGGCATCGCCCACATCCGCCGTCCACGTCTCGCCCCACCACGTATCGGCGGGAAGCGGTGCGCTCGAGTACCGGAGACCCGCCGCACCGGCCGCCACCACCACCTGGAGCTCGCCGTCCGGGCACTCGCCGACCCAGAAGTTGGTGGCCGACTCGGGCACTCGAACCTGTGCGGCCGGCTCCGGCTCGCCCGCCTGCGGCCGCGCGACGATGCTCACGGCCCCCTCCTCTCCCAGCTCCAGCACGAAGGTCATCGGCACAGCGGCGTCGATCCAGCTGGCGCCGGGTGTGCCGAGCTCGAGATCCAGCACCTGTGTCCACGAGTCCAGATCGAACGACCACGCCACCGCCACGCCGGGCAGCTGGCTCGCGTCCAGCTCCACCAGCTGGTTCGGCTCGGACAGCAGCAGCCACGGGTCGCCGTCGTCGTCGACCTCGAGATCCACCACCGCTCCGCCCTCCACCGGCAGCTCCGTCGGCCACGTGATGATCGACGCGTCCAGCGCATCGACCACGGCCACCACCGGCATGCTCGTCCGGGCCGCCACCAGCGTCACCGCGCCGTCGACGGGCAGGACATCGGCGCAGCCGACGCCCGGGAACGGCGAGGCGCTGTCCACCCAGAGGCTCACTGGATCCACCAGATGGACCTCATCGGCGGCGACCCATAGCCTCGAGCCGTCCGCGCTCGCGTGCACCGCCCGGATCCCCGGAGCACTGACCTCTGCCCACTGCCACTCGCCGGCGACGACCCGCCGGATCGACACGGTGTCGCCACCGCTGTAGGCCATCGCCCGCCAGCTCCGGCCCACCGCCAGCAGATCGGCCGCGCAGCTGGCCGAATGCGGCACGCACTCCGTGTCGGGGTACGCGGGCCCATCCAGCTCCGCAGTGGCCTGGACCCAGTCGTACATCCTGCGCTCGAGATCGAACACGATCATCGAGTCCCACACCACGTCGGTCAGCTCGCCGGAGTGCTGCGCCAGGTCCCAGGTCAACGGCGCCCACGGGTCGTCAACGATCTGATCGTGCTGGAGGTGCTCGGTCCCTCCGGCGCCGTTGACGCCTTCGCCGTAAAACGACAGCTGGGTCCCGGTCGGCGACACGGACACCGCGCTCGGCTCCATCCACACCGTGCTGCCGCGCCATCGCATCTGCGTGGTGTGGACCTCGCCGCCACCGTCGGTCTCACCCTCGAGCAGCAGGTGCCAGATCCCTGACGGCGTCGCAGCGAACACACTCCGGTGCGCCTCCGTCAGAGCCAGCACCGGGCTGTCTGGAAGCGTGACCGTTCGCCCGGAGCTCCACTCGAGCGTCAGCTCGCCCGAGGCTCGGCCGACAACCCGTGATGGGTGCGCCACCGTGAACGCCGAGACATCCGCGCCATCCGGATCGCTCCAGTCCACCGCCGGAACCGCGGGGCTCGATGCCGTCTCACCGGCGCCGTGCAGCCGGTACGCGACAACCTCCCCGCCGGCGCCCCACACGGTCACGAAGTCGTCCTCCACCTCGGCCCGCACCAGATCCTCGGGGAGCTGGTCGAGCGGTACATCGTCCCATCCCGGCTGCGGCGACATCGGATCGGCCACGTCGACCTGCACGATGCCGAGCGAATCGGTGACCACACCGACGGTGTGGTTCGGCAGCGGCGCCAGCGCACGCGCTGCGGCGCCCGCAGTGTCGGGGAGCAGGTACGGCGCCGACGTCCGGCACGGCGCGCCGCTGCCGTCGAGCGCCGTGACCGCGAACCAGATCCCTTCCGGAGCCGCGCCGGCCGTCACCACACGGCTCCGGTCCACCAGCGTGGCAGCGATCGTCACTCCGGGCCCGAGCGGCTGCACCGCGTCCGTCACCGACCACGTCGCGGCGCTCCAGCGCACCAGCTGGTCACCGTCCGTGTAGGTCAGCGCCTCGGCCGAGCGGGCCACGGCGCCGGCCGTCACACCACTGCCCACCGGCGCCCGCCACGACAGCACCTCGGGCTGCCAGGGAGCGTCGAGGGAGACCACCCGCAGCTCGCCATCGGTGGTGTGCACCGACACCGTCGGCCCCACCCGCCACAGATCGACCACCCCGGCGTCATCGAGATCAAGCGCCGCGTACTCCTGGCCCACGGTGCCCAGGTCGACAACGTCCCCACACACCTCGTCCTCTGGCTCAGAGCCGTTGCAGGCGATCAGCCCCAGCTGGTCTCCCGGCGTGCTGCTTACGGTGGCCACCGCGAGGCCGCTGCACGGATCGCTCACCAAAACCACCAGGCCGGCGTCGAGGTTGTGCAGCTCCAGGCGCACCGTCGAGGTCCGAGCCGTGATCGCGATCGGCGACACCGAGATGCGGGTCTCCGTGTCCGCGAACGTCCGCGAGATCCGCACCGGGTCCACATCGGGCGGCGCCACGGGAGCAGAGCTCACTACCGACGTCGTCGAAGCTCCGGCCGCGTCATCGGCACGCACGACAACCTGTGAGCCGGGCTCCACGGCGGCCAGCTCGACCGTGAACGGGGCGCCAGGCTCGAGCTCGATCCACGGGCTCGTCCAGTACGCCACGTCGCCCGAGGGGCTTGTCACGGTCACGAGGATCTCGACCGGTCCGCTGTCAGTCGTCACCGCGTCGGCCCCGGCCACCAGCACCGGCTGGCACTGGCTCTGGTCGAGACTGAACCGATCCGGATCCACGGCGAGCCCGGAGGTCGTCAAGATCCCCACGCGGACGCTCGTGCTCCGTGCCGCCAGCGGGTCGCTGTCGGTCACCGAGACCACCACCAGATCTCCCTCAGCACCCACGGCATCATCGGCAACCAGCACGGACGTCGCCTCGCCCGAGGCGAGCGTTGTCGAGGACGTCGCGACCTCCTGCCACGTTCCCGAGCTGTCTCGCCAGACCCGCGCCCGCAGCGTCAGCGGATCGTGGCCTTCCGGATCCGACACGGCGCCGGCCGGGATCTGCAACCACCAGCCGTCCGCTCCGGCCACCAGATCACCCTGTCCGAGGAGCACCTCCGGCGCACCGGGCCGCTCGGTCATCGTGGCCGCCACGACCTCCGCCGCCAGCCACTCGGGATGCGCATCCTCGACCACCAGCACGATCTCGTCGCCCGCCACCCCGTCCACCGCCGTCGGGGTAAAGGAGTACGCGTCCTGCCATCCGGCGTCGGTCACCGTCGCAACGTACGGGCCGAACCCCGGCGTCGTGCGGTTCTCCAGGCGCACAGCCCAGACGCCGTCCGAGCTGGTGATCGGTGCGCCGAACCCTTGGCTTCGCACGACGAGCGCTCCGTACACGTCGAAGCCGCTGGCCAGCTTGTCGGGATCGATCAGCGGCGGAGCATCGTTGGCCGGCAGCGGCGGAAGCAGCCCGCTGCCCTCCTGACCGGCCATGTCGCGCGCCACGAGCTCGAGGATGTCACCGGAGCCTCCCGGAACCTCGACCTCGACGAAGGAGCCGTCCGCTGCGACGCTCAGATCGACTGGGGTGGCGCCCGCCTCGATCCACGCCGAGGCCAGCTGGACATCGTCGCGCACCGCGCCGCTGGCGCCCCACGCCCAGAACCTCCGATCGTGCGCGCCAACGCCGACGCGTCCCGGGTCCACCGCGGGCGGATCATCAGGAGGCCGGAACGTCACCGAGCCCGTCGACGGGTCTGGATGCGAGTCGGTCGCCGCCAGCTCGAGCTGATCGGAGGTCTCGGCCACCACCGCGATCTCGAATGAGCCGTCGGCGGCCACGGCCCCGCTCCAGCTACCGCCTGCCGTCAGGTTCGTGACCTCGAGCTGGATCGGCGGGCTGGGATCGGTCACAGCGCCGGGATCTCCGATCAGCCGCGCCGCGTCCGCCCAGCCCTCGAGACGCACCGCGGCGAGATCGACCACCGGCGAGCCCTCGTTCACGGGCAAGGTCCCGACCGCGACCTCGCGCTCGAACGGGAGGAGATGACCGTCCGCGACGTGCAGCTCGACGAGCGCTCCCGCTGCCCCCTGCAACACGACCGGCGCGAACGAGCCATCGGCCGCCACGTTGAGCTCTGCGCTCCAGGGCGCCACGAGCACGGTCGCCTCGACGATCCCGTCGGCGTCGACGATCGCGCCAGGCAGCGCCTCGAGCCAGAACGCGCCGTCGTGGGCTCGCACCGAGAGACCGTCGAGATCCACCTCCGGCTTGGCGACGTTGTGCGCCTCGATCGGTCCGCTCGTCGTGCCGGCATCGATCCGATCGCCGGGGAGAAGCCACGCACCACCCGAGACCTCGACCGAGTCGAACCGGTACAGCCCTTCCCAACGGTCGCCAGGGTCCAGCTCCGGAGCAGGACCGCCGGCAGGGTCAAGAGTCAGCGTCTGATCGCTGACGGCGCTGATCTGCCACACGCCCTCGCTGTCGCCGGAGTCGCCGTCCACCACGGCCACCCAATGCCCGACGAACCACTCGGGAACGACGTCAGCGCGGTCGGTCACGAGCGTCAGCCCGCCGCTGCCATCCTGTGCCACCCCCATGCCGAGCCTCGGCAGCACGGTCGCCGGGCGGCTCCATGTGGAGCTGCCCGTCTCCCGAACCACCAGGTCAGGGCGGCCGGACGAGCGGATCACGATCGAGCCCGCAGCTCCAGGATCCGCGCTGCCGTTGCCTCCGCCCGCATCCAGCTGAACGGTCGGCGCCACCTCGCCGTCGATGGCGATCGCGCCGCCGCCGCCGGCGTACCCGTCCCAGTCGATGTCCCCGCCTCGCGCCGAGATCGAGCCGCTCCCGGTCACGCCGCCCGGGGCGGTCACCCAAACGGAGCCGCCGGCGCCCGACGGGTCCGGATCGTAGGCCGAGATGTCGCCGTCCCCGTCGGCTCGCACCGTGCCGTTCAGCATCAGATCCTCGGCAACGATGCGCACAGCGCCACCGCCACGGAACCCGCACTCCCAGTAGCTCCCGATCCCGGCGGCCCCTGGCTCCAGCGGACGCGTGACGCTGCCGTACGCCTCGCCGACCGACGACCAGCTGGTCTCCGCCGAGCCACCACGACCGATGTGGGAGCCGCCGGCGTTGATCCCCGCCTCCACTCCCGGCGGCCCATCCGGGCAGCTGAAGCCGAGTGCAGAGACGTCGATCGACGCGCCGTCGCCGACCTCCAGAGTGCCGGCGACGTGCAGCTGCAAGCGTGCTGGCACATACTCCCCGTACGGCTCGTACCAGCTCACGGATGCCCCCGGCTCGACGGTCATCGTTGGCATCGTCAGGTGCTGTGCCGCCAGCGACTGCATGACAGTGACCGGAGCTCGGAACGTCTGTGGCACCGTCACCGTGCCGTCGATGACCTCCACGTCCCCTACGCCCGTCACGTCGGCTTCGTGCAGGGTCCCCCGCTCGAGCACCATGCGATCGGCGCGGATCGGATCGGCCGCGCTGAGCGATCCGCCCACGGCTGGCGCGGCGGCCTTGCCAAGCACCAGCTGACGCACGTTGAGCACCCGCTGCCAGCGATCGCCTGGCGTGAGCTGCGGGCTGCCGGCGTCTCCGGCGCGCAAGGTCATGGCGCCCCCGTCGACATCGACGATCTCGTAGCGACCCTCGAGCCCATCGGTGGCGCCGTCGTGCACCTCGATCCACTCGCCGACCAGCCACTGCGGGAGCTCGGCCCGGTCCGTCACGAGCGTCGCGCCTGCCGATCCGGACGCTGCCACGCCCCCACCAACGGATGGGAGCCGGAGCGATGTCCGGACCAGAAGGTCACCACGGCTCTCGGACACCGGCGATCGCACGAAGACGACGCCGGCGGCGCGCTCGAGCAGGGCCGGATCGACCCACGACGCCTCCAGCGCGACAGCGCCGCCCCACCCACCACGGATCGCACCCGGCCCGCTGATCGGCCCCTCCGCCGACAGCCAGATGGAGCCACCGGCGCCGCGGTACGCCGCCGCGGCCTCGCTGGCATCGATCGTGGCCGATGTCTCGAGACGGATCGTCTCGGCGCTGATCCGGACAACACCACCACCGGCGCCGCCGGAGATCCCGACCGGTGGTCGAGACCCTCCACCCGGCTCGCGCGGCGCTGCCAGGGCTCCGAACGTGGTCCCCTCGGCGCCTGCCAGATGTGCCCCTCGCTCGCCGTGCGGAGGCAGCAGCGCACCCGGCGCCGTGGTGTTCTCCGCGTAGCCACGCTCCGAGACGTCGATTGAGGCGCCGCATCCGAGGTACACCGTGCCGCTCACGATGAGCTCCACGCCCTGCTGTGCACCGGGCGCCACCGGCGGATGGGAGAGCACTCCACCGTCCACCACGATCAGCTCGCCGACTGCGCGCGGCGCTGCCAGCTCGACGCTCTCTCGGACCCACACGGCCGAGCTCTCCAGCGCGCCCCAGTCCGGGGTCCCGCCAGTCGTCAGCTCCACCGCCTCCACCACCTCGGCGGACAGCGCGGCCTCATGGGTGTAGCCGACGCTATCGGTCACCACGGCGCGGACGACGTACGGTCCCGCAGCTGTGGGAACGAGCTGTGGCGGTGTCGTGAACGTCACACTGGTACCGGAAGGCCACTCGGTGAAGAACGGATCGACCGCGTCCCCCGCGAACAGCTCGACCCGATCGAGTCCCTCATCGGCCGTCGCGCTCAGCCGCAGCGTGAGCCCATCCCACCCCGCCGGCAGCCGCGCGCCGGATGTCGGACACACGAACTGAACCAGGGGACGACCGTCCAGCGGCTCGACGGTCACGACACGGGTGCGGGTGGCCGTGTTTCCGGCCGCATCCGAGGCCGTCGCCACGATCTCGATCTGGGTGATCTGCTCCACCGGCGGCACGCTCCACTGCGTCGTGAGCGTCTCCAGACCGCTGACGATCGGCGGACCGCCATCGATGGCCAGCGTCACCTCGACCACGCCGACGGCGTCCGTCGCCGCAGCCACGATCTCGACCACGTCGCCGGCGCGGTAGATGGCGCCGGCCGCCTCCGGCTGCAGCGTCAGCTCGAGCTGGGGAGAGGTGGAGTCTGCAACCACCTGCCACACGCGGCTCAGCACGGTCTCGCCGGAGTCGATCCCGAACGACCGCACCGTGGACTCCAGCGGGCCCAGCGCTACGTCCAACGGCAGCGTCACGTGCCCGCGATCCGGCTCGATCACGACCTCCACAGGCTGGCTCTCCCCCAGCCACCGGACACGGTCGCTCGTCACCGGAGCGCTCCACCGCTCCTCGGTTCGCGCAACGCCGAGCCGGTCCGACGCGCTCCAGTGGACGTCGAGCGTCTGGCCGGGCGACACCTCGCCGGCCGGCGTCGTGTCGTCGTCGAAGGCGAGCTGCGGCGCCTCGCCGCGGAGGCGGACGCGGGCGTTCGAGCCGAGGTCGATGGCGGTGCGGTCGTTGACGCTCGGGGCGGGGTCGGCGAGGGCGCCGATCACCAGGTCGTCGGCGAACCCGACCCGTGCAGAGCCGGTCACGAGCACGGCCTCGTACCGGTGCTCGGCTCGCGCCGACAGCGTCTCCCCGGCAACCAGCCGATCGGCGATCTCCTGTAGAGCGGCGGGCGTGGCCACCACATCAAGGCGGATCTCGTCGCCCGCGATCGGGGTCTGCGCCGTCACACGGAGCTCGGCGACGCTCGCGCCGTCGCCGTCCCGGACGACGACCGTGTCCCCGACGACAGACCCGCGTGCGCCGGGCGCCGTGACGGTCACGGTGGCCGCGTCACCGTCCACTGCCGCCACCTCGCCGTTGCCGAGCGACGGCATCAGCGTGGCGCCGGGAGCGCTCGCGGCAATCCACAGCGTGGGTGTCGCAGCGGGCGCACCGTGCTCGTCCAGCGGCTGCACCAGGACGGTGCCGGCGCCGGCCAGGCTGTCGCTGTCCGATCCGCCATCAGCCGCCACCCGAGCCGCCAGCGCCGCGGCAGAGCCCACCAGCTCGTGCACGCGAGCTGCTACACGACCGCCGCCGCCGTCGCCGTAGCGCGGGCGATCCGACGTGCCACCGCTGGCCGACAGCTCGCCGCTCACCACCAGGCGACCCGCCGTCACCTGCAACGAGCCACCCGCCCCGGCGCCCGCAGCCGTGCTGCCGGCCCCGTCGGCTCGCACCGCGCCAGCCACCCGCACCGTGGCGTGCAGCGCGTCGACCACGACCACGCCACCGCCCGTGCTGCCAGCGCTCGAGCCGGCGCCGCCACCGCCCGCGCCAGGCAGACGCGGCTCATGAACGCTGTCTGAAACGCCACCGGCGAGCCGCAGGCTCCCCGGATCGGTCCACGTGGTGACGGTTGCCATCCCGCCGATGCCGCCGTGCGAGCCCCCGGCGTACCGCTCGGACGGCTCGACCCCCGGCCACGACGCCTCGCCGGCATCGCTGCTACCCAGCAGCCCACGGCCGGACACGTCGATCCGGCAGCCGGCGCCGACCCCGAGCAGCGATCCGATCTCCAGCTCGAGCGGATGGAACGGCTGGCTGGCCGCGTACGAGGTCACCTCCGGGACGGTCAGCACGCTCGGCGCATCGGGACCGCCGGCGTACAGCACCACCGTGCGCAGCTGGCGAGGCTCGCCGCTCGCAGACGGGTAGAGGCTGACGGTGGCCCCGTCCAGCAGCACCACCGGTCCGTTCGGATCGCCGCCGACGCTCAGCAGCTCGTCGTCCGGCGCCACCGAGGTCTGTACGCCTTCGAGCACCGCGCGCGGCAGCTCGGCGACCATCTGGATCGGTACGGTCGCAGAGCGGCCGCCGGAGTCCACCACCCGCGCCTCGAACGGCAGCGCGGCGCCGGCGGCGAGCCCGTCCGGAACCGTCCACACAGCGCGGTACTCCCCGCTGCCCGGCCCGGCCGTCTCGGGGTCCAGCTCGGCGGTCACCGGCATGGCGGCCAGCTCGGGACCGCCGGCGCCGAGCACCGGTCCGCGGATCTCCACCGCCACGATCGTGCCCGGGGAGCCGTCGCCGGTGGTGTCGTCGGCCCGGAGGCGCAGCTCGAGCGGCGTACCGCCAGCGCCGGTCACCGCCGTGTGCTCCGCCGGCCACGGCGCGCCGTCCCACGGCGTCAGCCACTCGACCGTCGGGTCGCTCGGGTCGGGCTCGGGGCCGAGCACGATCTCCAGCTGGGCGGTCGCGGCGGCGCCGCCGGCGTCCGTCGCCGTGGCCGTCACCATCACCGTCACGTCGTCGGTCAGACCGTCGTGCGGAACCGTCAGCTCGGCGGTCCGGTACAGAGTACCCGCCACCAGGGCGGGGGCCTGCGGCGAGGGCAGCAGATCCGGAGGATCGAACGCCACCGTGACCGTGTCGACGGCGGTCTCACGGTCCTCGGCCCGCAGCTCGATGAGCAACCGGTCTCCGATCACGAACCGGCGCGACGACGCCTCGCCCAGACGTCGCGCGAGAAGACCGGAGATGACCGGAGGGTCGGTGTCGGCCACCACCTCGAGCGGCGCACTGACGGCCTCTGCGGCGGCGCCATGGCGGTCGCGGACGATCGCGCGCACCTCGAGCTGTGCACCGGCCGGCTCGTCCGGCGGTACGGTCACCTGCACCACCGGGGGCGCCAGCGCCGCCCAGCCGCCGGAGACCGGCCGATCCACCGCGAGATCTGCGGCGGTGTCCAGCGGCGCACCCCCGCCGACGCGCCAGAGCGACACCGCCACGGCGACGGAGCTGCCGTCCGGATCGCTCAGCCCGTGGACCGTGGCGGCCACCGTCGAGCCTGGGTAGCAGCTCCCCGGCACCGGCGCGACCGCGGCGGCATCGACTGCGGAGACCGTCGGCGGCTGGTTCGGCAGCACCTCCAGATCGCAGCGGGCGGTCTCCGAAACGTTCTCGGAGGTGTCCACCGCCCTGGCCCACACCGGCAGTGGCCGCGGCGTGCTTCCCTCGGGGCTCGGCGCCACCAGAGTGAACGCGTACGGCGGCTCGGTGGCGACGAGCACCGGGGTCGCACCGCCCCCAGCCTGGTCCGGGTCGTCGAGGAAGTACTCCACCCGGTCCAGATCCCCACCCGGCGGGTCCACCTCGGGCACCTGGTCGAGCCCCGAGACCGACGGCGTCAGGGTGACCGTCATCCCCGGCGTGAGGGCGCCGTCCGGGGCCTCCGGAGGCGGCGGCAGCTCGTCGATCACCGGCGGGTTGCTGTCGCGCATCCGGAACAGCCGCTCGTCCGGCTCCATCTGGTTGCTGGCGGCGTCCGTCAGCCCGGAGACGACGATCCGGCGCAGGAGCGTGTCGTCGGTCAGCTCGAGGCCCGCAACGGGATCGACCAGCATCGCCGTGTCGGAGACCGTCAGCGCCAGCGTCACCGGCAGCGGCTGCCACACCCAGCCGCCGGCGCCATCTGACTGCGCCCAGGACACGGTTGCGGCGTCGCCGACCCCGTCGCCGTCCAGCTGCTCGGCCGTGGCCACCACCGCCTCGTTGAACTCCAGGCGCAGCGTGGTGGCGTCCGGCACCGGCCGCTCGAGCGGTGGCGCGGTCGTCAGAATCACCGGGCCGAGGCTGTCGGTCGTCGTGAACGAGGAGCCGACGGGATCGCTGGCCATCGGCCGGTCGACCCGGTCACGGATACCGGTCACGGTCAGCGCGTAGGTGGTGGTGCTGGCGTACGGCGCCGACGGCGTGAACCGCACCACCGGCCGGCCGCTGGCATCTCCCGCCCAGTCCCACATGCCCAGCGGCGCACCTTCGGCGGAGGTGAGCTGGAAGTGGGGGCTGGAGGCCGCGCCCGACGGCAGCACCCCGGGCGCCAACGGCTCGGAGAAGGTGATCCGCACCTCGGCGGTGCGCGCCACCGACTCCGCTCCCGGCGCCGGAGAGATCGCCACCACCCGCGGCGGGCTGCCGTCGAGGAGGATCGTCGGCAGCTCGGTGTCGGCGCCGTGCGGCCCGGCCAGCGTGCCGCTGGTGCTGCCGATCCCCGCTCCGTCGGCGGTGCGCGCGGTGACCGTGCACGGCCCTTCCGCCAGGGCGTCCAGCTGCCAGAGCCCGGCCGCGTCGGTCACGGTGGTGTGGCTGGCGCCGTCGCTGTCACGCAGGCTCACGATGGCGCCGGCCGCCGGCTCGGTCGTGCCGGCGCCCGGCAGATCGCCCGGAGGTGGCAGCAGCACCAGCCCGTGCGCCGCCACGGCCGGCGCCAAGGTCACCGTCATCTCCACGACCTCGTCGTCGTAGGTGAGCACGCCGCTGGCGGCGCCCGCCAGACCGCTGCCCGATGCCGTCGCCGTCGCTGTCAGATCGCCCGCCGGCACCGCGGTGAACGTCACCGAGCCGTCGCCGCCGGTCACCGACGGGAACGTCCCGCCGCCGGAGGAGCGGACGCTGACCGAGGCCTCCGCCACGGGCTCGCCGCTCGAGCCGTGCACCCACACACGGACGATGCCCTTCGGCCCGAGCACCAGCCGCAGCGGGTCGGAGGCGGTGCCCGCGCCGTCCACGCCGGGCGCCGACCAGTCGGTAATCGCCACCCCCTGCGAGCGCTGCTCGTCCACCAGCTCCTGCACCGCGAGCGACGCCGAGCGGCCGGTGAGGACCTCTCGGAACCGGTACAGGTGACCGGGCGGCGGGACCTCGGGCGTGGTCAGCGTCACGTCGTAGACCGGGGCGCCCTGGTCGCCCTGAAGCAGACGAACGCTGAGCTCGCCCGGCCCCGGCTCGACCTCGGACAGCCCGGAGGACAGCCGCTCGAGCACGCGGACGTGGACATCGTCCACCGGCTCGAGGACCAGGTCGAGGGTCGCCACCGGCGCCGTATCGGTCAGCTCGACCGTGGTGCGGGCCCGACGCGGCGAGCCCGGCGCCGCGGCCACCACCGAGTACGAGCCGGCCGGCACGCCCAGCAGCTCGAACGCTCCGGCCGGGTCCGCGCTGGTGGTGGTGATCGCCGCCATCGGTCCGGAGGCCGTGGTTCCGCTCAGGCGGACGCTACCCCCGACCACCGGCGACACCAGCCCCGGATCGTCCCACAGCGTCCCGGAGACCTCGCCGCGCTGGTCCACGTACACCGTGACCTCGACGACGACGTGCGCCTCGTTCAGCTGGATGCCGCGCACCCGCCCGGTCCGGCCGGTGGGTGCATGGAACGCAGTCACGTCCCAGGTTCCCAGCGCGAGCGCCTCGATCCGCCCGATCCCCTGGCTGTCGGAGACAGCGTACGCCTCGCCCTCGCTGCCGCGCACCGTCAGCTGACAGTCGGGTAGCGGCGCGCCGGTTGACGGGTCGCGGACCGTCACCTCCAGGTGTGCCACATCGGTGGTCAGGACGATGTCGGGCAGCTCCACCACCTGCCAGTCAGCAGTGACCGTGCCGTGGGTCGTTCCCTGGCGGCTCGGCTGGACCGGGTCCCGCGCCACCACGCGCACCGGCCCGGCCACGACGCCGCCGACCTGGTAGACGCCGTCCGCGTCCGCGGTCAGCCACGCGCCGGGCGCCGGCAGCCTCCGGTTCGGGAAGCTCTGCTCCGCGACGTAGACCTGGGCGTGCGGCACGGGCGTCGTCCCGCTGCCGTCGCTGGAGACCACCCGCCCGCGCACCGAGCCGCGCGCCTTCAACCGGACCGTCAGATCGAGGCTGGCGACGCCGGGACCGATCCGTCCCTGAGCCACCCCCACCCGCTCCACACCGTCGATGTCGGCGGCTGCGGTGACGCGGACGCTGCCGCGCGGCACCAGGTCGAACGTGAACTGACCGAGGGCGTTGGTGGTCAGCGTGCGCGGCGCCAGCGACTCGTCGGTCAGCTCGACGGTCGCCCCCGGAACGGGCGTGACGCCGTCCACATCCACCACCGTGCCGGTCACGCTGGCGGCGGGCGCGAACACCACCTCGACGGTCTCCACCTCGCCCGCCCAGTCGATCGACGCCGACAGCTCCCGCACCCCGTGGAACGGGTTGAACACGGTGATCGCGACCGTGCCCACCGGCAGGTTGAGCGACAGCCGACCGGACGGATCGGTGGACAGCTCGTCCCAGCTGCCGCGGACACACACCTTGCGAGCGGTGGAGCTGTACACGGTCGGACGGATGAACACCTGGCTCGGCAGCGGCGTGCCATCGGAGCTCGACACGCTGAGATCCAGCACGCCGGCGCCGACCAGCCGCACGGTCACGAACGGCCGGTGGCCCGCCACCACCTGGGTCGTCGCGGAGCCGATCCAGCCGATGTAGCCGTCCGCCAGGCCGTCCTCGTGGTGGCCGTACAGCTTCCACTCGCCGGCGCGAGCGTGGTCGATGGCGAACGTGCCGTCCGCCTGGCTGGCGAGCTCGAGGTACGGCGCTCCGTCGCGCCACGCGGTGAGCTCGATGCCTCCTGCCGGACGGCCGTACGGGTCGAGCACCACGCCGTCGATCCCGCCGGTGGCCGGCTCGAGGACGATCGGCTGCGCCGTGATCACATCCGGCGAGCTCTCCAGAACCGGCGGCAGCGCCACCCGGCCCTCCAGCCCCAGCTCCTGCGAGATCGCGTGCACCGTGTACGGCGCCTCGCCCGCGCCCTGCACCGGCACCCCCTCGATCCGGTAGCTACCGTCATCCCTCGAGTAGGTCGACACGCCGGGGCCGGGGATGAGCACCGGCGCTCCGGCGACGGGCCCCTGCGCTCCGGAGATCGGGTCCTCGACGACGACGCTGCCCACCACAGAGCGGAGATCGCTGCCGGCGAGGACCAGCTCGACGGTGCGGCTCTCGCCGGGGGCCAGGCTGAGGTCGACGAGCGCCGGCGTGCGCGACACCGCCCACTGCGCGGCCTGCACCGTCACCTGGCCCGCCGGGATCTGACGGAGCACGGCCTGGCCGTAGGGATCCGTCGTTGTGCTCGCCACCACCACGCCGTCGCTTGCCACCGCGACGTCAGCGTCGGCCACCGGCGCCAGCTCGCCGCCGTCCTCCATCCGAGCCACCACCCGTGCCACGATCGTGCCGGTCCCGGAGCTGGTCCGCGTCAGCCGCAGCGTCACGTCCGCCGTGTCGCCCGGCGAGTCGATCGCGGTGGACGCCCAGGCCACGTGTCCTGCCGAGTCGCGCCCGGCCACCGTCAGCGGCCCCACCGGCGCCCCGCGCACCACGAACTCCCCTCCGGCGTCGGCGCCAGTGGTGAACGACTCGGCGAACAGGCCGCTGGTGACCGTAATGGTCCCATCGCTCACCGGCTCGCCGCTGTCGGCCCACAGCAGACGGCCGGTGACGGTGCCGCGTCCGAGCAGGGCGATGTTGATCCGCGCCACCCTGTTCAGCATCCGGATCGACGCCGTCACCTCCTGGGTCTGGCCCGGCTCCAGCTCGGGGTCCGGTCCCGGCGGGACGACCGCACGCAGCAGGAACGGATCATCGACCTTCGGGTCCGGATGGGGCTCCTCGATGAACTGGAAGCCGTAGCGGCCGTCAGTCCCGGTCACTGCCGTCGCCACCCGATCGAGCACCCACCGGTCGAGCATCGGCGACGGGATCCGTCGCTGGCGCAGCAGCATCACCGTGGCGCCGTCTACCGGCGCGCCGCTGCCACGCAGCACCTGACCCGCCACCAGCCCACCGGTGTGCAACGGCTCGGTCTCGCACCCCAACGGCGGCACCACCGGCTCGAGCGCCTCGCCGAGGTCGTCGACGATCCCGACCGTGTCCACCGAGTGTCTATGGCTTGCCACCAGCGTACCGTCCGCCGGATCGACCAGCGGCGAGATCGGCCGGTCGAAGCGGACGGCGACCACGTCCTCGGACTCCTGCACGAACACGGCCTCGCCCGTCGCCACGGTGGCGAGCTGAGCCGGCTGGCCGCCGGTGTCGAGGCCGTCGAACAGGCTCTCTACTACGAACGCCTCCGAGGTCAGGCTGGTGGGATCCGGCGGCCGGTTGAACAGGTAGCCGGCGCCCTGGCCGTAACGGTTCGGCTGGTGGTTGACGCCGCGGGCGCCCATCTGGAAGTCCTGGCGAGCGCCGAGCAGCCGGAACGGCGGCCGGGGCACCGTGCCGATGCCAAGGCTCACGCCGTCGACTGGCGCGCCCGTGAGCAGGTCGACGAGCTGGAGCTCGGCCGACGGTACCGTCGCGCCGACCTCCACACACCAGGCGGTGTGCGCTGGCAGCTCGAGCTGGCCGGCATCGATCCGGCGCAGCGCTCCGTCCGCTCCCGGCGCCAGGGCGAGGAGCCGCCCGGAGGACTGGGCTCCCGTCTGGTTGTGCACGCACACCGACAGCCGATCTGCCTCGGTGACATGGCCAACCACCGCCATCGTCGCAGAGGTAGAGCTGCCAGCGGTGCGCGCCAGCTCGAGAACGCCGCCGTGGGGCAACGAGCGGAGCGGCGCGTCGGCGCCCCCGGGCGGGTAGGCGAGGTAGGTGACACCGTCCGCGGTCCCGCGGCGAATCTCGAGCACCGGTCCCGTCGCGCCGGCCGGCGGCGCCAGCAGCGCCGTCACGAACCCCGGCGAGTGGGCCGTGGTCGCGGCGAGATGGTCGACGAGCTCGGCGGCGCTCAAGCTGTTGGCGTCCTGCTCGATTCGCAGCAGCTCGCCCAATGCGCTCTCGAGCGCGAGCCCCGCCTCGGTCCTCCGCCGCAACGTGTCGAGCTCCGGCAGGTGAGCCCGATGGCCGAGGAGGTCGAGCAGCAGCAGCTCCAGCGACGACAGCGTGTCGGCGCCGAGGAACGTGCGCTGGCCGGCCCACGCCAGCTCGACGGCTCGCCGGGTCACGTCCGCCGGCGTGACATGGGGCAGGCCGTCCGGCGCCATCCCCGCCGGCGCCACCGCCAGGCTGTACGCCAGACCGAGGAACCGCATCGCGGCGTCGTGGAGCGCGTTCGAGGACAGGTACGGCTCGCCCATCCTTTCGGAGAACCGCGGCAGCCGCAGGCTCGCCGGCGAAAGCGGGATCCCCAGCTCGCCGACCCCGGCGATCAGCTCGATCGATCCGGACGCACCGCTCGAGGCGAACGTGGCCGCTACCACCTCGCCGGTGACCTCGGCCACCAGGCGGTACTCGAGGGTCGTCGAGTCGCCGGGGGTCAACGTGTCGATCGTGCGGATCAGGTCGTCGGCGGGGTCCGCCGGGTGGGCGCCCGCCAGCCGGTCCGGATGGAGCGCCACCGAGACCAGGTTCTGCGGCACCGGCGAGAGGTTGCTGACGGTCACGTACAGGCCGTACTCGCTGCCCTCGCGCACCACCTCCGGGTGGCTGAAGGTCAGGTGGAAGCGCGCATCGACCACATCCACCGCGGCCTGCGCCTGGCTCACCACAGCATACGGGTCGCGTCCGGGTCGCTGGATCGCGCCGGCGATCGCCATCTGCAGCGTGTGCGTCCCTGGAACGAGGCCTTCCACGGTCCATGAGGCCATCCCCTGCTCGCCGGGCCCGAGGAGGCTCGCCGAGCCGGCGCCGAGCACCGGCGCCGCCTGGCCCGGCGCGACCGCGGGCGCGCTGCCCACGAGCCGGAGCACGCCGCCGGATGGCAGCCGCAGGCTCGCTGCGAGATCGGCGAGCACGACCTCGGAGCCCGGTGGCGCCCCGTTGGCCACGATCAGCTGCGCATCCACGAACTGGTGCAGGAACGAGACGGTCCCCGGAAGCACGATCGCTCCGAGGAGCGGAAACTGGAGTGGCTCGGCCTGCTCCTCCTGCCAGCTCAAGCTCGCCTCCTCGGTAAGCTCGAGCGCAAACGGCGCGATGGAGGGCGGTGTCCAGCGGTCCACCGTGTCGCGCACATCCGGCGGCAGGCCGTCGACGTTCACCGACCCCTCGGCCAGCGGCGTCACGATCCCGCCGGGCTCGTACAGCACCGGCAGCTCCAGCGACACGGTCTCGCTGCCGAAGGCGAACCCAACCGCAAAGCTGAACGCGGAGAAGCTCTCCTGCGACAGCGCGATCCCGCGGGCTCGGAGATCCTCGAGGGTCAGGGCCGACACCGAGGTGGAGGTCACGACGATCTGGTGCACCTGGACCATGGCCAGCGGCGGATCGCAGTCCGCCAGCACCGTCCCGGCGCCGTTGACCAGCCGGAGGTTGGCGAGGCTGTACGCGCCCTCCTGCTGGAAGCTCGGCAGCAGGAACGTTCCGCCGGGCGCCGTGGAGAGCTGGACCGCCTCGGGAAGCTCCGGTCCGGACAGCTCGCCGACGACGCGGAGCCCGTCGGCGGCCTCGGTCTCCCCGCCGCAGACCCCCGCGTAGCAGGTGCGGATCGTCGCGCGCTCGCCGACATCCACCACCTGGTCGGCGTCGCCGTCGACCAGCGTCAGCTGATGCCCACGAACCTCCAGGACGCCGGTCACGATCGGCTCCGCGGCGCGCGCTGCTCCGACGAGCAGCAGAACCAGGAGCCCGAGACAGACCACTGGCCGGAGCACGCTGTGCACCGAGCAGTGTTCCAGCAGATTCCGTGACGCGCTCCCCATGACCAGGAACGGCGAGCCTATCTGCTCGATCTTTTGTTGTCAATTCAGACAAATCTAACACTAATGTCATACTTGAAAACGAGAATCAACACAGCGCTGGTCACGGCTCGACTCAGCTCGTAGGAAACTCCTGCAGGCGAGTGTTTTGTTGCGCGCATCCAGTATCGAGAGCGGCCTCGTCACTGGCTGTGGGTATCTCACGAAAGTCGTTTCAGACAGGACGAGGTGCTCCCTCGGGATCTCTCCGCTCGCCGGGCTCTGCGCTACCTCAAGCACAACCGGATGGTCGGGGCCGGCTGCGACGCCATGGAAGCTCGGTCGAGATGACGGGGGAGAGCGAAAGGGGCTCGGAGTGGGCTTGCAGCACGGCCCGATGCGGACCAGAGGTCCGCGGTCCGTGTGTGGACGACGACCGCCAGCTCCCCGCTGAGGACCGCGGACGGCTGCGCTCCGGTGGGTGCAGACGGGAGCACCTGGGTCAGGCTACGCGTACATCAGACGGCGGCCCTTCGGCTCGGGAATCGGATCACCGAACTCTCGTGCCGTGTCCAGCCAAAGCTCGATGGCGGTCTCGGCTTCGGCAAGCGCGTCGGCATAGGTCTCTCCGTGCGCCATGCACCCCTGCAGCTCCGGCACGTCGGCGACATACGCCTGATCCTCTTCACTCCAGAAAATGATGATCTCGTACTTACTCATCAAGCCGCTCTCCCAGTCCGTGAAGGGTGATGACCTCCCGGATCTGACGAACTTGGTACACCTTCGCCATCCCGGCAACCTCCTGGAGGTTCACTCTCTGTCGAACTCCAGGGTGGCGAAAGATATGATGGCTGCCCTTGATCCGCTCCTCAAAACCCAACGCGAGCAGGAGCCGCCGTGCATCGCTGAAACGGAGACTCGCGTCCGACCGACCGCTGAGCACCAGATCGAGCACCTTACGGATCTTCGTCACGCACCAATTGTAACGGAGAGCTGTGCCGGGGTGCTCCCTCGGGATCTCTCCGCTCGCCGGGCTCTGCGCTACCTCAAGGGCAACCGGATGGTCGGGGCCGGCTGCGACGCCATGGAAGCTCGGTCGAGATGACGGGGGAGAGCGAAAGGGGCTGCTTCGCGGGTCAGAAGAAAGACCCGCCCCCCACCCGGCCCGCGAGACGCGGGCCGCCACAAGCGGAGCGGCGCGTCTCTTCTATTGTGGAAGCCTGCGTCTCGCAGGCTGGGGGCTGGCACAAGCGGAGCGGC
>CAZEJK010000018.1:7734-13150 GCA_964512045.1 uncultured Thermoanaerobaculia bacterium | reverse complement strand
GCGCCGATGCCAGAGTGCCTCGAGGTCGGGGCGTGCGGCCTCCGCCAGCTCCGGGCCGAGCTCGGCGACGAGCTCCGGCGAGGTCGTGCACCGCCAGACTGTGGGCAGCCGGCCTTCGGTATGCCGGGTGGTCACCAGCCCGGCTGCGCGCCGCACCCGCCGGCGCCATCGGCGCCAGGCGATCGGACCGAGCTGCTCGGCGCCATCGAGCACGACCACCCTCCCGTCGAGCTTTGCTGGCAGCTGCGCGACCGCGGCCCGCAGCGGATCAACGTCCTCGGCGCGTAGCGTGACCAGACACCCCCGCGCACCGAGCTCCTCGAGGAGCCGCTCGGCGAGCACGGTCTTGCCGCTGCCGTGCGGCCCGACCACCGCACCCCACCACCCCACCGCCTCCAACCGCACCACCACCTGCGCCACCGCATCCGGCGGCCGCAGCGTCAGCTGCTCGAAACGGTGGCTGGCAAACGGGTTGTCACCGGGACGCATCGGCAGTCAGCCGGCCGCCACGCTCACCAGGCATCCACCCCGCGGCGCAGGTCCACCTCGACCGGCCGCGGGCCGATGAGCAGGTCCTCGCGGACGCTCTCCAGGTCCGGCAGCTCGACCAGCTCCAGCGCCCACGCCAGCGTGATCAGCCGGCCGGAGAACGAGTACGGCCCCTCCGGCACGTTGAGCGCGAACCGCCGGCTGCCGGACGGGCCGGGCCGGGCGATCCGCCGGGTGGTGGCGAGGCCGACATCCTGCGTGCCCTTGCCCTGGGTGTACCAGAACAGCCGCAGGTCGAGCGCCTCCGTCTCCGGCTCGAGGCCGTGCCAGCGCACCTCCCCGACGATGCTGCTCCCCGGCTGGAACCACGTGCCGTCCGCGTCCAGCCGGATCTCCAGGCGCCGATCCGACACCGTCATCACCTCAGCTCCTCGGGCAGGGCGGGACGCACCGCGATCTCGAACCGCTCCTCGACATCGGGCCACCTCGCAATCTCGCCGGCCACGTCAAACGCCCACGCCACCGTGTTGTTGTCCGCATCCAGCGAGTGCATGGTGTCCTCCGGGATCTCCACCATCGTCGCCCCCCGCCGCATCTGCATCTGATCGCGGGTGTCGAGCACCGGCAGCCTGGCAAACACCTCCTTGTCGGTGTGCGTGTCCGTGCCCCGACGGTAGGTGGCCTCCTCTCGGCCCTCCAGCGTGATCTGCAGCCGCTCGAGGCGACGCACCGAGCCGTCGAACTGCCACTGCACCTGCACCGACTGGCCGAGCCGCGGGCTCGCGGTGGACACGGTGAGCTGCGGGCGCGGGTTGAACGCCTGGAGCGCGAACCTGACCACCAGCCCGACGAGCAGAAGCCCGACGAGCACGAACGGGATCAGGAACACGGCCATGAACCAGTCCGGCGAGCCGCTACGGTAGCTCTCGAGGAACTGGTTGACGAAGATCCCCACGATCCCGTTCCAGAACAACGCCATGAACGCCATCCCGAGGACCTTGACCCACGGACCGGCCTCCGGCTTGAGGACCACGGGCCCGGACGCAGCCACCGCGGCGGGCAGCACCTCGGCAGTGGCCTCGGCCACACCGCTCGGCGTCACCGCCACCGCTGCCTCCCGCCGTCCCTTCCTCTTCAGCCCGTGGGCCGCGACGGCGCCACCGGCAACGACGAAGATCAGCGGCAGCAGCCCGATCAGGTACGCCGGAGTGAACCCCCGGTCGAGCACCGCCAGGGTGGGATCGTTCGGGTTCACGTAGCACACCGCACGGGCGCCCGGCGGGTGCTCGGCCACCATCTCCGCCTTGCTGTCGTAGCCGCTCGAGCTCCAGCTGACGAAGCTCGCGGTGTTGCTCCGCCACAGACCCCCATCCCACTCGTACTCGTACAGGATGTCCACCGAGTACGTGGTGCCGTCATCGGACGAGTGCGAGCGCACCGCCGAGGACACCACCGTGCAGTCGGTCGCCTCCCACCCCTGCGCCTGCAGCAGACGCACCGCCGGCATGAGGCACATGCCGATGAAGAAGCCGGCGCCCACCACCACGAACAGCAGACCGAAGCCGATCTGCAGCCAGACACCCCCTCGCGAGCCTGTGGCTGCCTGCGAGATCGGTTTTGACGCCCGATCGCCCGTGCCCCCCTTCCGCCACGCCAGAAACAGACCGCCGCCACCGATCGCCACGAAGATCAGCGGGAACAGCACCGCCAGCGCGACCCACGGTACCTGCCGCTCGAGCACCGCCACGGTCGGTCGGTCCGGATCCACATAACAGGTCGCCGTGCTCCGGGGCGGGTACCGCAGCGTCGTCAGCAGGGCGCGACGGTAGCGGCTGGTGGCGCCGTCCGACACCGTCACCCGATCACCCAGCGTGCTGCCGGCGCCGGCATCAAACCGGTAGCGCACCTCAGCCCGGTACGGGTCCTCGTCGTCGCCGGTGGTCACCACCTCGCTGGAGACGATCTCGCACGGCGTCGCCGCCCACAGCCACGGGTCCGCCTGGCGCAGCGTCTCCCCGGCCAGCATCGCCACGAACAGCAGCCCCATTCCGAGGAAGAACAGGAAGAACACCGACAGGAACAGCCGCCCGCAGCCGGGGCGCTCACTCCCACTGCTCTGGATGTTGAGCTCCATGCTGTCGATTGTAGCCGGTCACGGCCCCCAGGGCAGGTAGCCGAGCAGCGTCAACGCCACCGCCACCGCCAGCAGGAGGTCCACCAGCAGCCAGAGCTGGATCGCCACCCACCAGCCGCCGCCATGACCGCGGCGACCGCCCTTGGCCGCGATCTCGCGAGCCCGACGGACCCCGAGCACGACCCCGAGGATCCACGGCACCACCAGCACCGCTCCGAGCAGCACCAGCACCGCTGTACCGAGCTGACCGTTGTACGCCTGCGCTCCGCCGGGGACGAGCACTCCCGACACCAGCGCCACCGTCGGGCTGTGCGGCCGCCCTGTGCGCCGCGCGGTCCGTTGCGGCGCCGAGGCAGGCCGCGAAGCCGGCTGCGGCGAGCCGATCGCAAACGAGCCCGAGATGGCGGAGTCCTGACCGGTGAGCTCGATCGACCCGACGTCTGCGGGGGCGGACCGTTGAGCACGCGCTGCTGGCGGCGGAGGTGCCGGCCGCTCCGGCTCGGGCGGTGGCGGCGGCTCGCCAACGGTGAGGTCCGACGGAGGCATCCCGATCCGCTCCTCCAGCCCTGCAGGAGGCGGCTCGGCATCACGCTGCGCGGCGTTGGCCACAGCGTCGCTACCGTCCATGGCGCCACCGCACACTCCGCAGAACCGCGAGCCCACCGGCACCGCCTGCCCACAGTGCGGGCACCGCTGCCGCGTCGACTCCGGCTCCACCGTGGCCCCGCACGACATGCAGAAGCGCACGTCCTTGGTGAGCGCCGCTCCACACTCGGAGCAGTGCGTCGGCCAGACTCTGCGGCCGGCGTCCTCCATGTCGAACGGCGCGGTGGCGCCGGCGCGGGTCTTTGCATGCAGCCGGTACTCGAGAATGTGGTGGCCGAGCTGGATGCGGTCGCCGTCCACCAGCGGCCGCTCGTCCACCCGCTCACCGCGGATCCACGTGCCGTTGGTGCTGCCCAGGTCGCGAACCACGAAGCCGTCGGCGTTCGACTCGATCTCGGCGTGGGCCCGCGAGACCCGCTCGTCGTCGAGGCGGATCGCGTTGGCCCGGTCACGACCGATCCCGACCGGCGCCCCATCCTCCGGCAGCCCAACCTCGCGGATCAACGTTCCGTCACGGCTCAGAATACGAACAACTGCCATATCGTCTCGCCCCAAGGATACCCGTTTTTCGCTGCGCTGTGGCATGAGAGAGCACGCGACCTCAGCGACCGCTGCGGGAGCACCGGTGGGCTTGGTTGGCGGCCGACGGCCACGTTAGGATGGCGCCAGGAGAGACCAGATGACGATCGTGGTGGTGCTCGCACGGATGTTCCGCCGGATGCGCCGGCGCAAGGCGCTCGGCTTCGGCGTCGTGCTGCTGGCGGTCCTGATCAGCCTGATCGGCAACGCCGCGTGCTTCTGGGCATTCGACGGCCGCGAGGCCGGCCTGACGCTGCAGGATGCTCTCTGGTACAGCGTCATCTCCATCACCACCATCGGCTACGGCGACTACTCGGCAACCTCCCTGGGCGCCCGGATCGGCACGGTGGTGTTCATCGTCGGCCTCGGTCTGGCGGCGTTCACCGTGTTCCTCGGCATGGTCGTCGACTGGGGCACCGAGCTCGCCATGAGAGGACGGTACGGCATGGGCACAGCGGTGGCCAAGGACCACGTGATTCTCGTCAACTTCCCGTCGGCGTTCCGCGTTCGGCGGCTCATCGAGGAGCTCCAGTCGGACGTGCTCGCCACCGGACGCGAGGTCGTCGTCGTTGCCGACAGCATCGAGCAGCTCCCGTTCGATCTGCCCAACGTGCTGTTCGTGCGCGGCTCGCCGCTGGAGGAGGAGACGTACCAGCGGGCCGGCATCGAGCGCGCACAGATGGCGATCGTGCTCGCCACCTCGGACGACAACGTCACCTCCGACGCGGTCACCTCCTCGGTGGTCTCGGTGCTCGACAGCATCCGCCCCGAGCTACAGATCGTCGCCGAGTGCCTGGACGAGCGCCACGAGCGGCTGTTCCGCACCGTCCACTGCGACGGCATCGTCTTCGGGCAGGTGATCACCGACCACCTGCTCGCCCAGGAGGTCGCCGACCCGGGCATCTCGCGGATGATCGACACGATCACCTCCAACGTCCGCGGCGACACCTTGTACAGCACCGAGGTCACCGGCGCCACCACGGCCGTCTGCTACAACGACATCGCCAAGGCGCTTCTCGACCGCGACGTCAACATCCTGTGCGTCAACCGCGGCGACACCAGCTACACCCGCTTCCGCGAGATCCAACCCCAGACCGGCGACCGCGTCATCTTCCTTGCCGAGACCCGACACACGTGGCCGGAGATGGTGAAGCTGGCAGGAGTGACGGGAGATGTCAGCTCCTGAGTGCCGGTGCGGTGATGTGCGGCGCGAGCAGCAGCATGGCCGAGGGTTCTCCCACGGGATCTCTCCGCTCGCCGGGGTGCTCTGGCGCGGCACACAGAGCTGAAGGCGCGTCCCACGCTGAACGCTCATGGCAGCTCGGTCGAGATGACGGGGTGGGCTGTGGCTCCGGTGCTTCGTGGATGTCTCGAGCCCGAGGCCGCAGCTCAACGAAGCTCGGTCGAGATGACGGGGTGGGCTGTTGCTCCGGTGCTTCGCCGAGGCTCGACCGGGATGCCGTGAAGAGCCCGATTGCCTTGCGCACTCGCGCCCTGGGAGAAGGCCCGCCCATCCAGCAGCTCCGTCATCTCGACCGAGCCTCCGTGGCGAGGCGGAGCACCCCGAGCCTTCTGTGCGCCCCAACCCAATCGAAGGATCACGGCGAG
>CAZEJK010000018.1:3691-7634 GCA_964512045.1 uncultured Thermoanaerobaculia bacterium | reverse complement strand
GTCACGAGGGTCGCTCGCCTGCGCGCCACTCGTCGGCAAGCTGCGCGAGGACCTCTCTGATGGCAGCCTCGCGCAGCGGCCGCAACGGCGCCTCCCAGCCCTGCGGCTCGGGCGGCGATGGCGCCTGCGGCAGCTCCTTGAGACGAACCTCCGGTGGCGGGTAGAGCTGGCTGATCGCCCGCTCGATGTCGCCCATCGCTGCACGGAGCTGCGACTCGAGCGACCGCAGCTGATCGTAGGCGGCCTGGATCTCGGCAAACCGCTGCGGGCTCAGCTCCGGCGGGTACCGCCGGACCAGCCGCCGGTAGCGCCGCTCCAGCTCCTCGTCGTCGGCGCCCGGCTCCAGACCGAGCACCGCATACGGGTCAGAGGTCGTCGTCATCTTCACACTCTTCTCCCCAGAGCTCCAGCGCCAGCTGCTCGAACTCCAATGGCAACGGATTGCGGCGCCGGGGCATCTCCCGTCGCTCCGACTCAGCTCGAGGCATCGCCGGCAGCGCACCTTCGAGCTGAAGCGCCATCTCGCTGATCAGATCGACCGCATTGTCCAGTAAGACCGCATCGTGGCTGTACTGTCCAGCCAGACGGTGAAGAGCTTTGAGCCTCTGCACCAGAGCCGTCAACTGCCGTGTCCGTACAGCCAACGGGATCATCACGTGGAGCTTCGGGAACCACTCGTCAACCGGCAGATCCAGGCGCTCGATCACTGCCGTGGCGAGCTCGCCCTCAATCGCGCGCAGGGGGCCGGAGTGGGGCACCACGCCCCCGTCGTCGGGCTGCAGCAACTCCACGAGCAGGACTGTCGCGTCGACCCCATCGAAACGCTCGAGGTACTCGCGAGCCGCCTGCAGCGAGGGCTGCCCCGAGCTGGTCACGGCGAGGCGAGCCGCCTCGAGCGGCATCGACGGCCCGCAGTACTTCTCAACCAGGTCCAGACGCTCGATCGCGAGACGGCGGACCACCTGCTGAGGGACCGGAGTATCTCCTCTGAGCGCAATCATCGCGGTGCTCTTGGGCCACTCCGGAAGCGTTGATGCACACGCTCGAGCCCATGCTTCTGGGGGAAACACGCGCCGCACCGCCTGGAACGTCGCGTCGATGGTGTCGTTGCACTCGGTCGCGATGGCGTTCACCAGCACATCGAGCACGCACTGGTCGACAGCTCGCACCGGCGTGACCGTCTGGAGCTGCGCGATGACCCGCCACGCCTCGCTGACATCCTCACTCTCGAAGCACGCCGCCGCTCGCAACGTCAACAGGACCGCATCGTCCGGAAGCAGCTCGAGCAACAGGCCGGAGGCACGAACGAACCCATCGTCACCCAAAGGGAGGTCGGCCGCCACCATGACGAGGAACTCTCTGAGCACCGTGGCGATCCCGCGTCGCTGCCCCTCCGGGAACCGCCGTTTGAGCTCGCGGGCCATCTCGACCAGCCGGTCCAACGCCTCGCCCGCGACGTCACTGATCTCGGACCACGCCCTATCGTCGAAGTAGGCATCGAAGTCCGACATTGCCCGTGCCCGATCCCACGCCTTCAGCTCCACACCCCACATGAGCGCTCGGCGCAACGGATCCGACTCCCGAGCCGACGCCTCGCGCATCCGGCACGCCAGCTCGAAGAAGTCCTCATCTTCTATCAGGCGCCCCAGCTCATCACGCTGTGTCCGGCCGGTACCGAGCGCCACCTCGCCGACGATCTCGATGAGCGGACCGAGCGCCTCCGGATACTGCCTCGAGAACCGGACCAGCTCGTCGCGAGCCCAGTACGATGTGAAGCCACACAGCGAGACCACCTCCCACCACAGCTTCCTGGCTGCATGGTCGAGGTGTCCGAGGATCGGGTGCTGGCTGGGTGCAGACACGCTGGTTCCCAGCGGATCGATGAGCTTTAGCTGGCGTAACCGCTGCAGCACGGACGACAGCCGGCCGCCCTGGTTCCTCCGCAGCCGCCGGACCGTGCCGAGCAGCTCCGCCAGCAGCTCCCTGCGCTGCTCGATAGCACCGCCGAGCTCGTACGGCACACAGACCGTCTGGCGGCGCATCAGGTTGAACGCCTCGTCGAGATCGTTGAGCTGGCGCATGCTCGGCTCGTACCCACGACGTGCGATCGCAGCCGTCGCGCGGGCCGCCAGCCACAGCCCCCGTGCCAACGGATCCTCGAGCCCCCGATCCACCGGCGGCATCGTCCCCTTCGCGGTCCACGGCAGTCGCTCGAGACCGCGGCGAAGCCGGACCAGGTCGCGACCGGTGGGCGCAACATCGGCCAGCCCCTGAGCTCCCTCGTCCTGACGTGAAGCGCCCGGCCTACGGGTTGCCAGCGCCAACAGCCGCTGCGCCGTCGCTGCGACGGCGCCTGGAGCACCATCGCCGGCGCCCTCGCTCAGCTCCTCGAGCTTCGACAGGTCGGCCGCGTCTGCTCCGCCCCGCACCGCCAGCACCACGTCCGCAAGCTCCGCAAGAGCGCGACCTCGGACCGTTCCTCCGAGCACCTGCATCACCTCGGCGAGGCCGTCGAGATCGCCGGCACACAGCCGCTCTGCCAGAACGCGGTCCGCCACATCCGCGTACAACGTCCCCACCTCCGAGCGCACCGGATCGCCAAACCGCCGTCGCGCCACAGTCAGCAGCTCGAGGTACGAGCCCCGCTCGTGCAGACGAAGGATCGTCTCCTCCGCCTCCGACTGACGCTTGCGCGCCTTCTTCTCCTTGCGCTTGCGGCTCATCGTCCCTCTGCCTCGTCCGGGTCCGCAGAAAGCTCGCCCTCCGCGTCCTCCAACGCCTCGAGCAGCTCGTCCTCGGCGGCGTCAACGGCATCGTCGTCGGCATCAGGGTCCGCCAGAACCGTGGCGTACACCTCCCGGGCCTGCTCTAGCCGATCCCGAAGCGGGCTCGCCGGCAGCTCAGCGGCCATCGCCGCGGCCTTGCGCTGGATGAAGTTGTCCACGTCGCTCACCTCGCGCTCGGCCCCGGCCTCACCGGCCGTTTCCAGCCACACCACATCCCCGTCGCCCTCACGGCTCGACATCGTCACCTCGGCGCGGTTGTCCGTACCGCGCTGCGAGACCACGACGCGCACCACGCCCTCCAGGTCATAGCCGAGCTGACACTCGACCTCGGAGTTCATCGGCGCCGGCTCGAGGTCGAAGTTGAACTCCCCGATCAGCGTGTTCTCGCTGCACCTCGGGCTCTCGCCCTGATACACCTCGATCATGACGAGCTCCTGGTTTTCGACGACTGTGTAGAACACCTCGGAGCGGACCACGGGCACCTGCGTGTTGCGCGAGATGATCGGTGCGAAGTGGTCCGCGTCGCCCGACGCCTCGTCGAAAGCGTCCGCCGTCTTGACGCCGAGGGAGTGGGCCGACACGTCGACGAGGATCCTCGTGTACGTCGAGCCGCCGAGGATCGCCCCCTGAACAGCGGCGCCCATGGCAACACAGAGGTCCGGGTCGAGCGCATGCTCCGCGGACCGCCCGAGCTGCTCGGACAGGCGCCGTGCCACCGCCGGGATCCTCGTCGAGCCGCCGACCAGCAGCACCCGATCAAGGTCCTCCGGCGTCATCTCCGCCTCCTCCAACGCCTGCTCCACCGACGCCATCGTCCGGTCCAGATACGCGGAGATCCGTATCTCGAACAGCTCCCGGCTCAGCTCCTCGCTGAGGTGCACGCCGTTGGCGAGCGCCTCCTCCATCACGGTGGCGAACGGCGCCGACGACAGCTCGATCTTCGCGGTCTCGGCCGCGGCCTTCAGCCGCGCCATCACCAACCGGTCGTCGCGCAGCTCCGGCCGGTCGAGAGCCGCCAGCAGCTCGACGACATGGCGGCCGACGAACCCGCCGATTTCGGAGGCACAGAGGCCGGTCCCAGCCCCTATCAGTTCCTTTCCACAGGCCTGGGCGCCTGCACGGCCATGACCCTTCGGATGTACGCAGACCGGAAATCG
>CAZEJK010000018.1:0-3681 GCA_964512045.1 uncultured Thermoanaerobaculia bacterium | reverse complement strand
GCTCCGGCCGGTCGAGAGCCGCCAGCAGCTCGACGACAAGCTCCTGATCGAAGTCATCGCCCCCCAGATGCGTGTCGCCGGAGCTGGCGCCGACACGGTACAGGTCGTCGTCGATGCGCAGCACCGACACATCGAACGTGCCGCCGCCGAGGTCGTACACCAACACGTTGGTGTCACGGCCCCGAGCGGAGCCGTCCTGCGACCTTCCGGTCACCGCGTCCACAGACCGGGCGCCGAGGCCCTGGTAGACCAGCGCGGCCGCGGTGGGCTCGTTGATGATCCGCAGCACCTCGAGGCCGGCCAGCTCGCCGGCTCGGATCGTGGCACGTCGCTGCGCGTCGTCGAAGAACGCCGGCACGGTGATCACCACCTTGCGCACCGGCTCGCCCACCGCCGCCTCCCCCTGGCGGGCCAGGTAGCGCAGGATCTCGGCGGAGACCTCCTCGGGCAGCAGCGACTGCGACCCGAGCGGCGCCGGCTCGTCCGAGCCCATCCGTCGCTTGATCGACGACACCGTCAGCTCCGGGTACAGCGCCGCCCGGTTGCGCGCGCGGACGCCGACGATGAGCTCGCCCGATGCCTCGTCCAAGCTCACGACGGACGGCACCACCGGCTGCCCGTCGATCTCAATAACCTGCGGCGAGCCGTCACGCACCACTGCCAAGCACGAGTTGGTTGTTCCCAGATCAATCCCAAAGACCGTCGCTACCATCCTTCTGCTCCTCCTTCAGGACCCTGTGCCAGCTTGCTGCCGACACAGCAGATCAGCGACGGCGGTTGACCACCACCAACGCCGGTCGCACCACACGCCCCGCAAGCGTGTAGCCGGGCCGCAGCTCCTCCACCACGATGCCATCCGGCACGTCCTCGCGCTCGCACACCGAGTGCACGTGGTGCACGCGGTCGTCGAACGGCTCGCCCTCCGACGGCACCGCGTCCAGGCCGAACGAGCGCTGCAGGTTGCGCACGCGCACCTGCACCATCGCCAACGCCTCCGACGCGCTGGCTGGAGGCTCTGCCCCGTCACCCGCCGACTCTGCACGCAGTAGGTGCACCAGGCTCTCGTCCAGACGGCAGAGGCTTTCCAGCTGGGCGTCCGACAGCGGAGCTGGCTGGCTGTCCACCTCGCGCCCTGCGCCAACCGCCTCCTCCAGCGAGTCGAGCCGCGCACACAGCTCCTCGTGGCGCATCTCCGCCGCGTGGCCCTGCTTGCGCACGACTCGGCGCGCACCCGCCACATCCTCGGCCGCATTCTCGACGAGCCGGAGGATGGTGCTGAGCCAGCCGCCGCCACCCGGGTCCTGATCGCGGGTCATCGGCGAGGATGGTACAGACGTCCGAGGCCGATGTCACGACATCGCGAGCGGCGTGGCGAGCCCGGATACCGGAGAGCTCCACAGGCGACCGCAAATCGTCGCTCGCCACGCCGCCACCTGTCGGCGCGACACGGAGCAGCATCGACGTGGTTTCTCCCACGGGATCTCTCCGCTCGCCTTCCTTCGCCGAAGCACCGGCCAACCCGAGCCACGCCCCACACCCGCCGAAGCCCACGGAAGCTCGGTCGAGATGACGACGTTGGTGTGGCTCCGGCGCTTCGCTGAGGGCTCGAGCCGAAGGTCACCTTTCGTAAGAACGCGGTCGGGGAGACGGCGTGGCGACCCGGAGCACCGGGCCCTTCGGCGAGCATCCGTTGGCGCGGAGACCGCGCACAGCTTTCGCCGCATGGTGATCCACTGCAGCAAAGGAGTGTCCGTCGGAGCAGCTATCGACCGCGTTCGGCCAGGGTACGCCGCAGGAGCGGCAGCACTGCCATGTCTTTCTCGTGACCCGAGGACTCCTTCGTCTCGATCACCGCTTCCAAACCAAGCACGAGCACCCCAATGCCCTGGACCTCACGCTCCACGCTGCGAGGCACGAGCTGCGCGTACCTCAAGCTCGAGCCCACGTGGCCGAGGACATCGAGACGACCGAAGCGGGTGCGCAGCAGATGGTGCCCACCAGCCCGCAACCGCTCTCGAGACGGACGAATCGAACGCCCGGCAAGGTCGACATACGCAGCATCAACGGCCTGCAAAGCGTCGACCAACCGGGTCAGATTCCTTTCCTCAAGAGAGTAGACGATGTCCAGGTCGAAGGTCGCTACCGGTGCGCCTTCGAGCACCGCAGCGACACCCCCAACCACCACGAAGTCGATCTCATGCCGGGTCAAGATCTCCAACAGGGCCCGAAACTGAACCGGTCTCCGCTGCTCAGCCATGCTGAGGCGTCCAGAACGTGTCGACGAAGTCCTGCAGCACGGCAAGCCGCTCGTCAACCGAAAGCGACAGAGCCCAGCGAATCAGCTCGAGGTCGCCATCGTCACGAAGGCTCTCCTCCGGGTCATCGGTGGGTACAACGGAGTCGACCTCCGTCACCGCATCGCCCGCACGTTCCTCCATCCAACAAGTGTAGCGGACCAGTCGCGCCAAGACCCCGGCAAACTGGACACAGATGCAGCACGAAGCCGACGGTCGAGCAGACACTACCACCTTCTCCCACGGGATCTCTCCGCTCGCCGGGGTGCTCTGGCGCGGCGCCATCACCGAATGCGGCCAAGCCAGCAGCGCGCCCATGGCAGCTCGGTCGAGATGACGACGTTGGTGTGGCTCCGGCGCTTCGCTGGTGGCTCGGTCGAGATGACCCGGCTTCGCCACCCCCAGCCACCCACCGCGGCTACGCCGGGGCAGGCCTCGTTGGCTGGAGCTCTGGTGCTTCGCCGAGCAGTCGTGCCGCAGCTCATTGGGCACCGCAGCTCGACCGAGACCTGTCAGCCTTCGTCGAGACGATCCCAAATCAGCAAGCCTGAGACCGCCAGGAAGTGGCGATCGTACGTCACCACCCACGCGCCAGTCTCGAACGCGTGAGCGGCGATCCAGACGTCGTTGATCGGCATGGGTGTGCCAGCTCGCTTGAGCTGCGCCTTCACCACCCCAAACACCTCGGCGGTTGGCCCGCTCACATCGACGGTCCGAACTACCGCCTGACCGAGGAAGTCGCGGAGCAGAGCGTGGTTCTCGGCCCGCCGCGATCCGGCCTCGAAACCAGCGCACAGCTCACCGAGAACGATCGCAGACATCAGCACACGCTCGGCGCCGGCCATGGCATCCAGGACCCGTTCATCTCCGGTCAACAGCGCCGTGTACGCATTCGTGTCGAGCAGGACTGTGTTCATGACCAGTCTGAATCGAGCACCTGCTCGAGCTCCGCAGTGGCGTGCTCGAACTCGGAGCGCTCCTCCTCGGACCACACACCGAGGAACTGCTCGAACTGCTCCCGGTTGTGCTGCGGTGCTCGCGGCTTCATCCCGAGAGCCTGCTCCAGCAGCCGCTTGACCGTGCGGTTCATGCTCGTCCCTTCGCTCTCTGCCAGCTCCTTCAGGCGGTTGGCCAGCTGCTCATCAACTCCGTGAATCGTGATCGACTTCAAACCGTCCTCCAAACACATCATACAATGGTGCATCGCGGTGGTTCAAAAGGCTCGTCATCTGATGCATACGTACCGCAGCAGCCCCCGGCCCTTCATGCGCAGCACGCCATACAGCTCCGACGTCGGCACCACCCGGCCGGTTCGAGGAGCATCGCAAAGGGTTCTCCCACGGGATCTCTCCGCTCGCCGGGGTGCTCTGGCGCGGCGCCATCACCG
>CAZEJK010000017.1:0-41835 GCA_964512045.1 uncultured Thermoanaerobaculia bacterium | reverse complement strand
ACCCCGTCACCGGGACCGGAGACCCCTATGCGACCTACGCAATGGCATGTCACATCGCCCGCGTGGCAGTCGATCCGGACCTCGGCCTGGTCCGGGTGCTGGAGGTCAGTGCTGCCCACGATGTCGGAACGGTGCTCCATAGAGATGCCGCCGAAGGACAGGTGGAGGGAGGCATCGTTCAGGGTATGGGCTGGGGCCTCACCGAAGAGCTGCGGCTCGACAACGGCCGCCTGCTCAACCCCAACTTCACCGATTACGTGATCCCGACATCCTCGGACACCCCGTCGATCCGGATCGAGCTGCTCGAAAGCGACCCGGTGGACGGTGCCGGACCGTACGGCGCGAAGGGGATCGGCGAACCGTCATTGATTCCCACGGCTGCAGCGATCCGCAACGCCGTCTGCCACGCCCTCGGTGTCGATGTCGATCGCCTCCCGCTGACACCACCGACCCTCGTCGAGGCGCTCGGCGATCACCACCGGTTCGCAGCCGTGCTGGAAGGCCCCGGCGAGTAGCCCCGTCACCACACGCCTGCGATCGCTCCACCACAGTCCGGGCACGTCCCGTCCCGCCGGACCCGAGACTCCTGCACCCGGAAGCCGTGACGTCGGACGACCGTCGCCGCACAGTGGGGACACCGGGTGTTCTCGCCGTCACCGGTGAGCCCTGGCAGGTTGCCGGTGTAGACGTACCGTAACCCGGCCTCCTGACCGGCCTCGCGGGCTGCCATCAATGACGCCACGGATGTCGAGCGACCGTCATCCCAACGGTAGTCGGGGTGGAAGGCCGTCACATGCCACGGGATATCCACTGAAACCGATCCGAGAAACTCGGCCATCTGCTCCAGCTCCCCCGGGCCATCGTTGAACCCGGGAACCAGCAGCGTCACCACTTCGACCCAGAACCCCATCTCCCACGCCCCGCGGATCGTCTCGAGCACGGCGTCCAGATGGCCACCGAGCTGCCGGTACGCCTCGTTGGTACATGCCTTGAGATCGATCTTGAACAGATCCATCACCGGCCTCAGGTGCTCCAGCACCTCGGGCGTGCCGTGGCCGTTGGAGACGTAGCCGGTCAGCAGGTTGCGACCCCGCGCCGCGGAGAACACCGCATGGGCCCACTCCGAGGTAATCAGCGGCTCGTTGTAGGTGGACACGATGGCCCGGGAGCCGGTGCGCACCGCCGTATCGACGATCTCCTCGGCGCTCGCGGGTCGCGTCTCCTGACACGACCGGGGATCGCGCAGCGTCTGCGATGTGAACCAGTTCTGGCAGAAGGAGCAGTGCAGGTCACAGCCGAGCATCCCGAACGACAGCGCCGTCGAGCCAGGCTGCACATGAAAAAACGGCTTCTTCTCGATCGGGTCTGCGGCCACCCCTGCGGTGTATCCGAACGGTACCCGCAGCGCATCGCCGCTGCGCGAACGCATCAGGCAGATCCCGCGCTTTCCGTCCGCGAGCGCACACCGGTGGGCGCACGCCACGCAGGTCAGCTTGTCTCCGGGGCCACTGCGGACCAGCTCACTTCGAAGAGCGGTCAGACGATCGAGCTGCACCGGTTCAGTCACCATGTCTCCATCCTACCGCGCCCTGGACCGTCGAGCGCCTCGGGGTCAGCCCGAATCTCAGGCTGGGATCTCTCCCCGACTCCCGGTTGCTTCAACCTCGGCTGAGGAGAGGAAGATGGTACGCCGAAGGGGTTGCGCAAGCCAGCGGAGGTGCACACGCACGCGGCGTGAGGGCCAATCGAGACGAGCAGGCGTGGCAGCCTGCCGGGAGGGTGGGTGGCACTCTTCACTCTTCACTCTGCATTCTTCATTCTGAGCTCAGGCGACCCCTTTCGAGGATCCTCACGGGCACGCCGCTGACAGCTCCCCTACCGCAGCCGCTGGATCGCATCGAGCGTTCCCATCACCAGCAGACGGTCTCCGGCCTCGAACCTCACGTCTGCAGCCGGAAACTGCCCTGGCCGGCCTTCGATCGCGCCATCCTTCGGGTCGGCGTGGTGGATCAGCACCACCTCCAGGTTGTGGTGGCGGCGCAGATCGACCTCCCGAAGCGTCTTGCCCACCATGGTCGTCGGCACCTCCACCTCCGCCACGTGGAAACCGCCGAGAAGCTCCACCGTCCTCCCGGCCCGGATCCCTTGCAAGATCGAGCCGACGCCACCGACCAGGTCCATCTGAAACACGCGACGGTTGTACGCTTCGATCACCGCCTGATGGTTGATGAAGCCGACCACCTCACGCTCCTCAGAGTCCGTACAGACCGGAATCTCATCCCGTTGATCCCGGCCGAACAGGTGCATGGCAAGATCGAGACGGTCATCCGGCAGGAGATACGGCACATCGGTGTCCATGACGTCCGCAGCCACGACCAGGGTCGCCAGCTCCTCCTGATCCGGCAGCGCTGCCTTGATCTGACTCAGCTCCACCGATCCCAGCAGCCGACCGTCGGCGTCCACCACGAACAGCTCAGGATGGGGCGTGCTCACCAGCACCCGCACCAGCTCCCGAAAAGGGGTGCCGGCCGACACGGTCGGCACCTCAGTCTCCATCACCTCGGAGACCTTGATCGCGTTGAGCAGGTTGACATCGCGCCCGTCCTCCAACCGGATCCCCCGCTCCACCAGCTTGGCTGTGTAGATCGACTCCGGGGACAGCCGCGTCGAGACCAGGACTGCCAGGACACAGGCGAGCATCAGGGGGGGAATGCTGTGATAGTCGTTGGTCAGCTCGAAGATGATCAGAATCGCCGTGATCGGGGCGTGCGTCGTCCCGGCCACCACCGCCCCCATTCCCACCAGAGCGTAGGCTCCAGTCGAGGCCACCCACGTCGGGAACACGCCGCCAGCGATCTGACCGACAGCCGCCCCGAGAACGGCGCCCATGAACAGCGACGGCGCGAAGACGCCGCCCGAGCCGCCAGATCCGAGGGTGCACGAGGTGGCCAGAATCTTGGCCGGAACGAGAACCACGAGGAGCCAGAGAGCGGCTCGACCCCACAGCGCCGAGTTGATCGTCTCGTAGCCCACCCCGAAGACATACGGCAGTGCCAGCGAGATGAGTCCAACACAGAAGCCTCCGACACCCGGCTTGAGCCAATCGGCCAGTGGCAACCGCTCGAACAGACGCGCTGATGCGTACAGACAGCGAATGAACGCCACTGCCACCAGCCCTGCCAGCAGCCCGAGACAGCCGTAGATCAGCAGCTCCTTCGCACTCAGCAGCTCGTATGCCGGTACGCGAAACGCCGGGAAATCGCCGAGATGGTGGCGCGAGATCATCGTAGCCACCACGGAGGAGATCACGATCGGCGAAAGGCTCGACACGCCCAGGTCGGTGAGGACGACCTCCACCGAGAACAGCGCTCCTGCAATCGGTGCGTTGAAGGTTGCCGCAATGCCACCGGCGGCGCCACAGGCGACGAACGTGCGCAGCCGCCGGGGAACCACCTCCAGCGCCTGTCCGACCCCCGATCCGATGGCGGAGCCGATGTGGACGATCGGCCCCTCCCGGCCGGCCGATCCGCCGGAGCCGATCGTCAGGGCCGCGGCAACCGCCTTCGTCAGCACCACACGCAAGCGAATCGCACCGCCCCGACGCGCAACCGACTCGATCACCTCCGGGATCCCCGAGCCGCGCACCTCGGGGGCCAGACGGGTCACGATGAGACCGACCAGCACGCCCCCGACCGTCGGCACCAGCAGACGGTGCCACAGGGGCAAACCCTCGAGCAGCGGCACGGAGTACTCCGTGGTTGCAAAGAACGACAGGTGCGACGCGGCGATCAGGTAGCGAAATGCGATGGCGCCGTATGCCGACAGCACGCCGATCAGAATGGCGACCACGACAACGAAGGTGTGCTCGCCGGCCCGAGCCCGCTCCAGCAGCCTCGAGACACCGCGCCCGGTCAACCGCCGCAGTCGGACCGTGCGTGCCACCATCCTGCGTGCGAATCGCCTCACAGTCTCATTGTTCCACAGCCGGCACGGAGAGCTCGCCATATCATACGTCTCCGCGCAACGCCCGCTGCTTCATCGTCACCGCGAGAGCCGTGCACTGCCAACCCATGGTGGCTGGAGAACAGACAGCTCTGAACACGAGCTGCACAGCTTGGACGCACCGTGCTACCATACTCACCGGTGTTGCGACCAGCTGAGCTCGTCCGACGGTCTTCCGTTGGAGCTGCGCACCGGAGACAGACACGAACTCGAGGAGCCACATTGCATGCCGCTCGCTGAACAGAGTCTGGACGCCTTCCGAGTCATCGCCGAGATCCTCGCCGACCTCCGCCACGCCTTCTACCGCCGACTGAAGAGCGCGCATGGTCAATCGTGGTACCGGGACGGCATCCCCGATCAGCTGTTCGAGCGACTGGTGTCTCGCAAGGAAACCGAGAAGTCGATCGACTGGTACAACAACGAGTATCAGGAGCTGATCGACTTCTCCACCTTCGAAGACCTCCTCGGCATGTTCGAGGCGAACCAGGAGATCATGGACTTCCTCAAGCCGTTGGCGCCGAATAGCCAGATGCTCCACGTAAGGTTCCTCGAGCTGGAAGCACTCCGCAACAAGGTCGCGCTCGCCCGCACCGTATCGGACAGCGAGCTGGCGTTTCTCCTGACGTTCCAGCAGCGGCTTCGCAAGTCGATCGATGCACGCTCCACGGACCATACGCAACCCGTCCGCACAGTACCGGAGGCCGATGAGGCCGAGAAGCCGAAGAGCTCGAAGAAGACCGATCCCATATCGGAGAACCACGCAGAGCCACAGCAGCAGGTGGAACCCGACCCGGAGCCAGAGCCCGAGCCGGAAGAAGAACGGGTCGAGGTCGAGGTCAGCGAAACCACACCCGAGCCCGAGCCAGAGCCTGAATCACAGCCCGAGCCGGCTGCACCTGTACGTCCGTCCGCGCCAAAGCCACCCCGCCCCCCGAAGGCGGCACAGCCGTCAGCGGCGCGTACACACGAATCCGACAGCCAGGCGGAGGAGGAGCCGTCCGACGGACGGCGGCCATCGTCCCGCTCCACCAAGACGGTGCAGAAGGCCCTCGCTGAGGGTGATACGCAACAGATCTTGAAGAGCCTGTACAGCGAGGTTACTGCCATTGCCGAGAAGCTCGCGAGTGACGAGTCCACCCCGAACCCATCGGTCTGGGAGACCGTACGCGAGGATGACTGGTACACATCGAGCTTCTCCCGCCTCGGGCTGCAGCCGCTGTCCGAGTTCTACGGCATCGTCAACCAGGCCCAGGAGCTCAAGGAAGCCAACGCCGACAAGAAGAAGATGCAGGACTTCCTTCGCGACAAGAACTTCGCGAAGACGCTCCTGGGCATGCGCGACATGTTCCAGCGCTGCTGGAAGGAGTAGCCCCGACGGGCCGTTCTCCCCTGCGAGCATGCCCCGCACGCTCGTCGGCCGGCCGTTCTCGACCTTTCCAGTCGCCCTGGAAGAGCCCGAGAACCTCCTCAAACTCCGTCCCGCGAAAGTAGCCAACCGTGACTCTGCCGCACGTTGACACCTCTCCCGTCCGCCACCGTCTCGACACGATCCTGCCAACGGTCGAACGTCCCGCGAGGTACCTGGGCCTCGAGGCCAACGCAGTCCGCAAGCAGTGGGACGAGATCCCACTGCACGTCGCGCTGGCGTTTCCAGACACCTACGAGATCGGCATGTCGCACCAGGGCACGCGCATCCTGTACCACCTCATCAACCGCCGAATCGACTGTCTCGCCGAGCGGGCGTTTCTCCCGTGGCCGGACATGGTCGCTGCGCTGCAGCGCGCCGGTGTGCCTCTGTACGCACTCGAGTCGTACAGACCACTGACGGCGTTCGACCTCGTCGGCATCTCGCTGCAGTCCGAGCTCAACTTTGTCAATGTCCCGCACCTTCTCAAGCTCGCGGGAGTCCCGGTGCTCAGCCGCGATCGTCACCAACATCACCCGATCGTCCTCGGCGGCGGGCCGTGCACGGCCAACCCGGAGCCGCTGGCCGAGCTGTTCGACGCGTTCCTGATCGGCGACGCGGAGGACGCCCTCGAGCCCATCCTCGACACCCTGCTGAGCGCACAGAGCGAGAGCCTTTCGCGGGACGATCTCCTCGCTCGACTGAGCGCCATCGGGGGCGTCTATGTGCCATCTCTCGTCAGATGGGAGCCCGGTTCCGGCCACTCCAGCGCTCAGGTGACCCTCCCTGTCCGCCGGGTCTGGACCCCGTCACTGGCCCCCGATGCGGTTCCGGACACGCCGCTGCTGCCGGTGGCCGAGGTTGTGCAGGACCGCCTCGCGGTGGAGATCATGCGCGGGTGCACCCAGGGCTGCCGGTTCTGCCAGGCGGGCTACTGGTACCGGCCGGTGCGGGAGCGCCCGCCGGAGGACATCGTCGCGCACACCGACGCGACCGCGGCGGAGACCGGCGCTGACAGGGTCGGCCTGCTCAGCCTGTCCACGGCGGACTACTCGCAGATCGTGCCGCTGGTGGATCAGCTCAGCGATCGCCTGAGCCCACGGAAGGTCTCGATCGGTTTGCCGAGCCTGCGAGCCGACACGGTGTCGGTTGAGCTGGCCCGAGCAGTGTCCAGTGTGCGCAAGAGCGGGTTCACGTTCGCCCCGGAGACCGGCTCTGAACGGCTGCGCAACGTCATCAACAAGCGCGTCAGCGACGCGGACCTCGAGCAGGCGGCGGAGGCGGCGTTCGCAGCGGGGTGGCGCCTCATCAAGCTGTACGCAATGATCGGCCTTCCAACCGAGACCGATGGCGACCTCGATGCCCTGGTCGATCTCTCGGCGCGGCTCGCAGCCATCGGACGCAGGCACCACGGCAAGCGAGCCGAGATCAAGCTCTCGGTGGGCTGCTTCGTGCCCAAGCCGTGGACACCGTTCCAGTGGGAGGGGCTCGCGTCCGTGTCCGAGCTCGAACGTCGGCTGACGCACCTGCGCGAGGCCGTCCGGCCCCATCGCAGTGTGCGCATGACCTGGTCAGACCCCCGGCTGGCGGCCCACGAAGCGCTCCTTGCCAGAGGAGACCGCCGTCTGTGCCACGTGATCGTCCGCGCGGCCGAGCTCGGAGCCAGCCTCGATGGCTGGAGCGACCAGTTCCAGCCAGAGGTGTGGGACCAGGCGCTGGCCGAGTCCGAGCTCAGTCTGGAATCCGAGCTGGGACCTCGGGACCTCGACGCCGTCCTGCCGTGGGAGGTCATCGATCCCGGGGTGAGCATGCGATTCCTCAAGGCCGAGCTGCGCAGGGCGAGGTCCGGGCTGACCACAGCCGATTGCCGCACGGGTCGCTGCCTCCACTGCGGCCTGCCGGGGGAGGGTGAGGATCGCCGGTTGGCATCGCCACCGCCGTCCCCTCCCAGCCGCACCGCGACCGCGACGGTGGCCCGACAGGCGTTGTCCACCGGCAAAGCCCGTCGCCGCTGCAGAGTGGTGTTCCAACGCAAAGGCGACTCCAGGTTCCTCTCGCACCGCCTCGCCATGGACTGTATCGAGCGAGCCCTGAGGGCGTCCGGGGCGCCGGTGCTGCACACAGAGGGCTACAACCCGCACATCCGGCTGTCCATGTGTCCACCGCTCCCACTCGGCCATGAGGGCATGCGCGAGCTGTTCGACGTAGACTGCCGCACGCCGCTGCGCCCACACCACCTGAAGAACAGCAACAGGTTTCTTCCCAACGGCTTGAAGCTTCTCGAGGCCGGTGAGCTACTGCCCGGAGCACCGAGCCTGGGAAAGACGATCATGGCCTCAGTGCAGCGCGTGGAGCGCTGCAACGACCGCCCGTGGCCGGACAACCTCACCGCCCAGGCCAACCGGACAGCTTTGGGAGATCTCGTTGACGGTGTACGGAGCTGGCGCATCGAGCCCGACAGTGGAGACCTTCTCCTCGAGCTGAACGTGCGGCAAAGCTCCGGGCCCACACCCTCGGTGAAGAAGATCCTCGCGGCCCTCGGATGGGAGCCCGAGGAGATCATGCGCACGCGGGTGGTGCGCGAGCGGTTCTTGCTCGCTGCACCGCCGACATCACGTGCGTCGGAGGCCACAGCATGAGATGGGTCGTGCACGCCAGGGCGAAGTTCTCCGCCACTCACGCATTGACGTCGTACCTCGGTGAGCCGGAGGCCCCGCACCCTCACCAGTGGCAGGTGGAGCTCGCCGCAGCCACCGACGGGCTCAACGAGGAAGGCTACGCAATCGACTTCCACGCCCTCAAAGACCTGTTAGACCAGCTCGTCGCCCCGCTCGAGGGCTCCAACCTCAACGAGCATCCTGACATCGGCACGCCAACGCCCTCAGCCGAGCGGCTCGCCGAGGTCCTTGCCGCCGCGACACGCATCCCGCTGCAGCAGCTTGGCGCCTCACTGGTCCGTATCAGTGTCTGGGAGGGCCCGGAGAACCGCGTCGACCTGGAGCTATGAGCGCCGCCGCCGCGGAGACCTCCGGCTCCTCTGCGGCTTCTGTGACGTCCGCGAGCTCGTGCGCGGCCGACTCTCCTGAGCAGCGCTCTTCGCAGGGCCGCCGCGACCTCGTGGCGAGCGGGCTGAGCTCCTCGGCCGCTCAGGACGCGTGAGACCAACGGGCTCAACCCGCAGCTGCATGGCACCCATGTCCACCCGCACCAGCCGCACGCGCAGTGCGTCGCCGGCGCGCCACACATGGCCGGTGCGCTCGCCGACCAGCGCAGCCCGCCGATCGTCGTGCCAGTAGTGGTCGTCCACCAGATCCGACACGTGCACCAGCGCCTCCACCAGCACATCCTCCAGCTCCACGAACAGCCCGAACGGGACGACTCCGGACACCCGCGCCGCGAACACGTCACCGACACGGTCCCCGAGATAGAGCACCTTCTTCCAGTGCACCGCCTGCCGCTCCGCCGCCTCCGCACGCCGCTCCGCTGCAGAGCAGTGCTCTCCGAGCCGTGCCAGGCGCCCTTCCAGCTGCTCGCGCTCGGTTCCGCGAGCGGGGCCGTTCTCGAGCAGCGTGCGCAGCAATCGGTGTACGACCAGGTCCGGATACCTCCGGATCGGGCTCGTGAAGTGGAGGTACTCGCCCACCGCCAACGCCCAATGGCCTCCCTCGCCAGGGCGGTACTCGGCTCGAGCCAAAGAGCGGAGCACCATATGCGACAGGAACCGCTCCTCACTGCGCCCGACCATCGCCTCCATGATCCGCTGCAGCTGACCCGGCTCCAGCGCCTCGAGGTCTCCCGTCAAGCTGTACCCGAACTCGCCGAGCAGATGCGCCAGCTCCTCCAGCTTGCGCGGGCTCGGCCGATCGTGGACCCGTTGCAGCGCCGGCTGACCGGCGTCCTCGAGGGTCTGCGCCACGCACCGGTTGGCCGCGATCATCAGCTCCTCGATCAGCCGGTGCGACCGCTCTCGCACGAGGGCGTCCACACCGATCACACGACCCTCATCATCCAGCTGTAACGCCGACTCCGGAAGATCGAAGTCCAGGCCCCCACGCTCACGTCGTCGCCGTCCGAGACGCTCGGCGGCCTCATCGAGCCAGCGCAAGGGCTCGGCGATCTGTGCTGGAGGCGTACCCTGAAGCCAGGTGGTCACCTCATCGTAGGTGCACCGGCGGCATGAACGGATCACCGACGGCCGCACCCACAGTCGCTCCAGACCGCCGTCGCGAGCGACACGGAAACGGACAGTCACGGTCAGGCGGTCCACTCCGGGGCGCAGCGAGCACAGATCCGCCGACAGGCGCTCCGGCAGCATCGGCACGACCCGTCCCGGCAGGTAGACACTCGTGCTCCGCGACTCGGCCGCGTCATCCAGAGCGGCTCCGTCGCGCACGTAAAAGCTCACATCCGCGATGTGAACCTCCACCTCCACAGCCCCGTCGGCCCCTTCCTCGGCCCACACGGCGTCGTCAAAGTCGCGTGCATCCGCTCCGTCGATGGTAATGACCGGTCCCTTGCGCCGGTCCTCGCGCCCGCGGAGCACGTCGGCCGTGATCTGCGCGGACAGCGCCTCGGCCTCGGCACGGGCCGCCGGTGAGAACTCCACTGGAATGCCATGCATCCGGAGCACCGCCAGCTCATCGACCCCCGGCTCGCCAAGATGCCCCAGTCGCTCGATCACCGTCCCCTGAGCGCGCCGCCGGCTCTCGGACACCCTGTCGAGCGTGATCACCACGACCTCGCCATCCTCCGGAGCTCCGTCCACCTCGAGCGCGATCGGGACCACATCCACGTCCACCCGCCGGTCGAACGGCAGCACAACCGGCTGCTCCCCCGCGGCCCACCGGCCGACGAGTGTTTGCCGGGCCCGCTCGAGAACGCGGATCACCGTGCCGTCCAGCGCTCCGCGCTCGCGCGCGGCGCGGCGCGGCTTCTCCAGACGGATCGCCACCCGGTCACCGTCGAGGGCACCGCGCATCGCGCGACTGGACAGCCACACCGGGGTCTCGGTCCCTTCCAACCAGCCGCTACCGCTCCGGGTCGTGCGCAGCACGCCGACGCGCACATCCGAGTGCTTCGCCGCGAAGTAGCGTTTGCCCCGGCCACGGCTCACGTCGCCGCGCCCCTCGAGCTGCTTCAGCGCCCGGCGCACCGCTCGACGGACGTCCGAGGACGCCACATCTGCCGGCAACCCGGCGCGCTCATGGGCCACCATCTGGTTGACGGTCATCCCACGTCCTCCGCGCTTGTCGATGACCTCGAGCAGCTCGTCTGGATCCAGCCGGGTCGCTGTGGTGCCTCGATGTTCGTTCAGCGGTGTCTCGTCGTCGTGTTCCACGGCCTCACTGTAGCGCAACGCGCTCCGATTCTCGCATCCGGCGATCAACGAGCCCACGCTCCGGGCAGGCCCCACCGGCGAGATCCCCTCCCCCGCTCCAGGGCCTCGGATCGGGACCCGGCTGCGGACCCGGCCCCGGCCCCGACAGCCGGATCCCGGTCTTCCGGTCCCCGGCGCATGCCTCGTCTTTTCGAAGATGTGGGCTGCCTGAGCCGCTATATGGGCATGGCAGCTCGGGGGATGATGACACCGGGTCCGACGACGCTCGATACGGCGATGCTGTTGCAGCCAGGATATCTGGTGGTCAACGCGATGGGCGGGCCGCAAAGTCCCCGGCTCCAACCACCACCTCGGAAGCTCCGTCTTGACAGCAGAACGCGACGCGCCTAGTATCTCCTCTGCGCCGCGTGCGAAAGTGGCGGAATTGGTAGACGCGCAAGATTCAGGTTCTTGTGTCCGCAAGGACGTGGGGGTTCGAGTCCCCCCTTTCGCACCAAGCATTTAGCTTTCCCGCCCAACACACCGAAAAGCCCCGGGGTTACACCGGGGTTACAGCAGAACACTATAAGAAACGAGAAAACCCCGGCGCGAGCCGGGGTAGGGTCAGTGCTGCTGGTGGGATCAGTACTGCTTCAGGAGTCTCCTAACGCAGTCCTCGTCGATCTCGAGTGCGCGAACTAGTTTCCTTACGTGAAACATCGTGATTTCAGCTTCTTGCCCGCGGGAACGTTTCCCCAGTTGAAAGCTGGGGAACCGTCTATCATTGAAATCAACGCGCCATGAATGGGCCTGTTCCTTGCGACTGTGCCCCGGAGCGCATTCGTCTAGCATCCTGAAGACCTGTTTGAGTTTGACGGTGCCTGTGGATGGGGCCATCAAGCCGCCAGGGGCATCTCATGATCAAACGGGTCAGGATTCGCGTCCGCCCTGATTTGATTCGTCAGATCCGTCACGCTGAAGCCCCGCTCGTCATCAGCGTTGCCCCGAGCCTCCCACGCCAACTCGACGGACTCGGGGTTGGCTCGGATCTCCTCGACAGCCCGCTGCCACACATCCGCGTCGGAGTCCTCTTGATTGAAGAACTGCTCTACGTCGTCCTTGAACTCATCGAAACTGCTGGCGAATGCGGCCATCTCCTGAAGAGTCCCTCGAAAAACCCTTCGGAAGTCATTCATAGCGTCTTTGGGGCCATCGTTTGGTCCGCTGGCAATCGCGCCCGGTCTGACGCCATAAATCCAGTAGCCCGCTTCGTCGCCCTCGTCCACTAGAAGCGCCTTTCCGGCGATCTCAACGCCCGCGATAAAACCGTTTCCGAGAACTACGTCCCGAAAAGTAAACAGGAGAGGATACTTCATGCCGCCCCCCCAAACCTCCATCTCCACCTCTCGTACAGTGTACGGGTCTCTGACAGACCCTCCTGCAGAGAAGATAGCACCCGTTGCACCCTTTGTCACCCGGAACGCTCCCGCAGCGCTCCCAAATTCCGCTCACGACACCGCTGGAGCGCAACGGTCTCGTCTTGTGTCGGCGTTGGTGGAAGATGGCAGTCCGGACAAAGCAACCCCCTCACGGTGGACTGAGCTCGACAATCTTGGGAAGGTGTGGGCAAGGTCTGACTACCGGGAACACTACCTCTCGAAGAAGCGGGTTCAGTGCCCTTACTCAGGATCGCCTGGCTCAAGGAAGATCACCACCGCCCCGCTGCGCCCAATGCCGCTCCGCCTTGTCCACCGCCGCAAGGCGTCCAACGTAGCCTGCGGCCTCAAGCTTCACCAACAGCGCGTCAGCGTTGACGCCATGCTTCTCGGCAAGTCCGTTCAGCCGGCATCCGTCGCTCACCTCGATCATCAGGTAGTCTGCGGGTCGTAGCTCGTCCCAGTTTACCCAGCCATCGCAGAAATGGTAGATGAACTTCTATTCCTCGTCGGTCAGGTTAGGCAGGTTCTGCATTAAGAGTTCGACGTATTGCTCGATCATCGCACTGAGCACGCGCGACCGCGATTCGTCCGCCTTGGTTCGCTGCTCCACAGCACGGCAGGCGCGGTCGCTGAACGTGTGGCTCATGGTACGTGTCGATGGCATGCTACCCCTCCTTCGCTTCCGTCCAGGTGACGTCACCATCTTCCCACACAAACCGCAAGCAACGACCCGGACACCCGGACGCAGGTCACCGGAATCCGGTCACCGTCGATGGCCGTGCAGCGGCGACGATGCGTACGCGTCGACGGGGTCGGGTGGACTTCGTGGTTCGGTGGTGGATACCGGTGCGGTGGCAGCCAGCCAGCGCACCGGTCAATCCGATGTTCAGGGCTTCGAAGCTCCGGGGCCGGCTACCGGCAACCGAGACCGGGACCGGGACCGGAGCCGAACGACGTGGTTGCGTTGCTCCCTCGTCCTAGCTCCGTCGCGCGAGCACGACGGCATGGCTCCGGCCGACACGAGGATGCTCCACCACGCTCAACCCGACCTCGACCGCGCATGCGACGCTGGCTGCAAACTCACCCTCCGTGACGTGCCCGCGCGGCTCCGCCAGCAACACCCGACCGGAGCCCGGCGTCACGAGCGCCGCCAGCTCCTCCATGAGGCTCGCGGGCGACGGGGTCTCATGCACGACCGCAAACAGCAGCGTCAGATCGATGGTCCCCGTCAGCTCGTCGAGGCCGAGGCGGTCTCCCCCACACTGGTGCACCTCGATGCGGTCCGCCAGTCCAGCCCTGCGAGCCCGCCGCTGGAGCGTGGACAGCATCCGCGGCTGCACATCCACGCAGAGCACCGTCCCTTTCGGCCCCACCATGCGTGCCAGCGGCAGACTGAAGTACCCCATCGCGCAGCCGACGTCGAGCACGGTCATCCCTTGTGAGACGTACGGAGCGAGGATCCGTTGGGGGCTCTGGCGCAACGCGCGGAACGGGCTCAGCAGTACGTACCCCATCCACCACGGACATAACGAATGGTCAGGCATCGCGGCGCAGGGTAGCACGGTCTCGAACGGACGGTGCTCGCGGTGGCACCGTTGCACGAGGTACTGAGCTCACGGTCCGATGAGTCGAGCCCGCTCAGAGGTTCTCGGCGCTCCCCTCGGCCGGCACACTCGGCGTGGCCGTCGGCGGTGGCAGCAGCTCGCCTACCGGGAGCTCGTACCGGTGGTCGGTGGTGGCCGATCCCGACACTGTGGTCAGCTCCACTACCACGGCATCGACATCGAGCAGCTCGGGGTATCGCTCAGCCACGAACATCGCCACGGCCCGGGCGGCTCCCTCCCAGCCACCGTACTCACGAGGATCAAAAGCCGGCTCTGTGAGACCGATCCGCAACGTCTTCTGACCACCACCGACGTGGATGTTCAAGCTCGTCCCCTCGCACGGGAACTCGCGGGCCAGGTCCCGTTGCACCGCGAGCATCCCGCTGAACGTCTCCGTCCCCTGCTCGATCCACCCCTGGATCCGGCCCCAGTTTGAAGCGATCAGAGCCGCCAGCACCAGCACGACCACTGCCAGCACGGCGCAGCCGACGCCCAAACACCAGCCACATCCGCGCGATCCTTCGCTCTCTGCCATGGCCCCTCCCGACCAGTCGGCCACCGACTCGCCTACGCTGTGCAGACGCGGTGGACTGAGCATGTGACCCGTGCGGCTCGACCTCACCTGGCGGGCCGCAGCTTCGAGATCTCGATGGTACGCCCACTATCCGCCGGATGCGACCCGTGCGACGACATCCGCAACCTGATCCGCACCCGACGCGTCCCGGCCTGCCGTCCGTCGCGGCAGCTCCAGCAGCCTGTCGAGACAGCCGCACCAAGCGCCTTCACCGAACCCGGCCGCATCCAGCTCGATCGACGGAGTATGCTCCCGTACCCACGCCGCCATGGGAGGGGACTCTGGAAACCGGTCCCGCGGGACATAGGCCAGGGGCACTCCCGCGGCGTACACCTCGGCGACGGTGCTGTAGCCCAGCTTGGCGACGACCCCGTCCGCCGCCCGCATCATGTCCGGATGGTACACGGGCCCCCGGTGGGGCAGCAGCACCGCCCGGCCCACCCGGCTGAGCTCGTCAGCGGCTCCCGGAATCACCACCCAGGGACCTTTGCCATCAAGCTTCGGCGCCGCGTCGAACTGCCACGGAATTCCGCCCATCGAGACCACGACCATCGGCGCATCGTGGGGCACGCCGAGCCGCGATCGTGTGGCCTCCGGAGTAGCGCGTGGCTCTCGGCTCACCGGTGCGACCGTGATGGCCTCAGATCGCCGCGGTCCGCACACCGGCTCGGCCTGCACCCTGACCGTGGACGACTCGAACCAGCCAGCGAGGGTGCTTGCATACCGCTCGAGCTCCGGACACTCCTTCAGATAGGCTTGGTAGACCCAGTCCCACGTGAAGTTCTCCACCAGAATCGATGGCAGGCCGGCACGTTCGGCAACTGCAATCCCCAATGGCGCGATGTCACACAGCACCGCACAGCATCCGGCGGCGCGCACCTCGTCGGCCAGCCGACCGACCAGCAGCGTATCAAACGGCACGAGCCGCCCGAGCGCCTCCGCCGTGGCCGCCGGGTCCTCCTCCAGGGAGCTCCTCTGCACCAGTCCCACATCCGTGAGGGTTTCGTGGTGGACGAACGAGGCCCTCGCAAGAGAACCCTCGAAGAACCACTCCGGCACGCGAGTGAACAGCTCGAACCGCCACTGCTCACCGGGCCGACGCGCGAGGGCCTCGCACACGGCAGCCGCCCGGGCGGCGTGCCCGAACCCGTGCGGCGTCACGAACACCGCCAGCGTCTTCGTCAGACCCATGGCGGTCACGACGACCCGTGCTCGAAGACCCGCTGCACTGCAGCACGCAGCTCTGCTTTTCGAAACGGCTTGGAGACCAGCCCGACGCAGCCATCAGCGAGCATTGAATCGGCACCCGCGGACGGCTCGGCGCCAGAGAGGACGAGCACAGGTACCTCCGGGTCGATCTCACGCACGGCGTTCAGCGTCTCAGGTCCATTCATCCCCGGCATGATCACGTCGAGCACCACCAGGTCCGGCCTGGGACCGTCTTCGCGCAGGCGCGCTACCGCCTCCGCCCCACCCGAGTACGCTTCCACCTCGTACCCCATCCGTTGGAGCAGGGTCACCGCCACCTCGCGGACCACCTGCTCATCATCCACAACGAGAATCCGCCACGGACGCGTCGCCGCGGGCGGCGTGTCCACGCCGTCCTCTCGAGGCTCGTTACGGTGAACAGGCAACAGCACTGTAAAGGTGCTACCAGCGCCGATCTCGCTGTCGCACTGCACTGTCCCGCCGTGCTGGTTGGCAGTCCCGTACGCCGCCGCCAGCCCCATGCCGCTGCCTCCAAGCTCCTTCTTGGTAGTGAAGAACGGATCGAAGACCCGCGATTGATCGCCCGCGGACATTCCGACGCCAGTATCACGAACGCTCAGGCGCACATACGAGCCGGGACGAACGGGATCACCGCACGCCTCACACTCCGACGTATCCAGCTCGACCAGCTCGGAGGTCACGGTCAGCTCTCCGCCTCCGGGCATCGCTTCGAGAGCGTTGCACACCAGATTGTCGAGAAGATCGCCGAGCTGCGCGCGATCGCCCCAGGTTGTGCTGGGCTCCGCCTGCAACCTCCAGCTCACCTCCACCGGCGCCGACACGTTCCCGATCGCCTCGCTGACCACCTTCTGGACCACATCGTGCAGGTCGACCGTGCTGGCAACGTACTGACCCTTGCCAGCAAACTGCAGCAGCTGACGAACGAGCTGCGCAGAGCGCTCGCTGCACTCGAAGATCCGCGTGACACTCTGTTGCACCGTCGCCGTCGGCACCTGCTCGCTCAGAACCTCGGCACACCCCATGATTCCGGCAAGCTGGTTGTTGAGGTCGTGAGCCAGACCCGCCGCCAGCTGGCCCAGCGCCTCGAACTTCTCGGCCCGTTGCACGCGAGCCTCCAGACGGCGCTCCGCGGTCACATCCCGCAACGCCCCGACCAGCCGACCGTCGATCCACGCCGCAGTCACCACCACATGGACCCATTCGCCTTCATCCGACCGTAAGCGACACTCGAACCGTGTCGTCTCGCACTCGTGGCGCAGCAGCTCGGCAACCTTCTCCACGGCGATCGAGCGCTCCTCGTCGTGCACTCGCGCTTCAAGCCACGGCCGCAGCAGCACCTCGTCCGAGACCTCCATCACCGCCGTTCCCAAGGTCCTTTGGAGCGCTTGGCGGAGGTAACTGAGCAACGAAGCGCCCGCGTCGAGCTCGAACACCCGCGCCTGGGTGATCTCCAGTGCCATGCGCAGCCGCGCCTCGCTGCGTTCCAGAGCAGCCTCCGCCGCCTTCCTGCGCGTGATGTCCTGTCCGATCACGAGGATCGCCGGTCCATCCTCCAGCTCGATCGGCACGAATGTCGAGATCGACGTCATCATGCTCCCGTCAGGACGCACGATCTCCAGCTCCATCGGAGGGTTCGCCTCGCTCCGCTCGGTCCGCGCCATTCGCTCCCGTGCGCGCTTCGCGCTCTCCGCGCTGAGCAACGCCTCGACCGGCAGCCCCTCGACCTCTCTGGGATGCGAGAAACCGAGCATGCGTGCGCCGGCCGGGTTCACGAACAGGTACCGTCCCGCGCGCACCAGCATGATCGGGTTCGGCGAGTGCTCGATAATGGTCTGGTAGCGGTCGGTCGCTGCGCTGCTGATCCTGTACTGCTCGGTCACATCCTCGCCGAACACGGCGACAGCGGTCAGCTCACCATCATGGGCGAGCACGGGATGCAGCACGAAGTCCATCCAGACGTTGTCCGCGCACGCTGCATGGCGAACCGAGCAGCCGGTCTGCGCCACCTCATCGAACAGAGACCGCGCCGTGGACCGCACCGGATCCGGGATCAGCGGCCAGAGAGGCTGCCCAACCAGACTGTCTCGCGAGCAGCCCAGCCGCAATGCAAACACCGCGTTGCAGTCGAGCACCGCACCCTGCGGATCGAGCAGGCCCACGGCGGCCAGCTGTGCCTCCAGTGCCACGGCGGCCAGCCCGTGCCACTCGGACCGGTGGCGATCGCCAGCGCCCCTCAGCCTGGCTGGGGTCAGCCGTACCCTCCACGCCGACTCGCCGCGGAGCTCACACTCCTCGGTAGAGACCTCGACCAGCACACTCGTCCCATCGCCACGTCGGCACCACTGCAGGCTCGAGCCGTGGCACACGGCAAAGTCCACATCCAGGAGAGCTCGCAACGGCGTACCGACGAGAGCCTCTGGGCTGCGGACAAACGCTGCCGACGGCCCGTCCGCCCACACGACGACGCCGTCACGACCGGTGATCAGACACGCACTGGCGCCATTCGCTGAGTGGGCGAGCGACCGGGACGCACCATCGCTCACTCGGTGCTCCCATGGTCAGGGACCGATGCGCTGCCCTCTCGCCGTGCCAGCTCGATGAACATCTGCTGGGCAGGCCGCGGCGCCTCACCAGGGGCGGGCCGACGACGGACGTAGCTACCGTCGGGCTGCATGTCCCACGCCGAGTGGTTGTCCATCTCGTAGACCTCGAAGATCCGCTCCAGCTCCTCTTGGACCCGAGGATCACACACCGGCGCAATCGTCTCCACCCGACGGTCCAGGTTCCGCCGCATCCAGTCCGCGGAGCCGATGAAGTACTCCGGCGATCCATCGTTCTCGAAACGGTACATCCGTCCGTGCTCCAGGAAGCGGCCGACATGGGAGAAAACACGCACGTTCTCGGACAACCCGGGCACCCCCGGGCGGATGCAGCAGAGCCCCCGTACGTTGAGCGAGATCGGAACACCGGCCTGGCTGGCTCGGTACAGCTCGGTGATGATCTCCGGATCCTGGAGCTGGTTCATCTTGGCCGTGATCCCCGCGTGGCGACCTTCTGAGGCATGTGCCGCCTCCCGCTGGATCAGCTCGACGAACCGCATCCGCATGTACTTCGGTGCCACCAGCATCTTGCGGTACCCGTCGAACGGCGTCGCACTGGTCAGCTCGTTGAACACCGCGGCGGCGTCCGCCGTCAGGTCAGTGTCGCAGCTCAGCAGACCCACGTCCTCGTACGCCTCTGCGGTCCGAGTATGGTAGTTGCCGGTCCCGACGTGGACGTACCGGCGCAAGTTTCCGCGTTCCTCGCGGACCACCAGGGCGAGCTTCACATGGGTCTTCAGCTTCTCCACCCCGTAGGTGACGTGCACACCTTCGTTCTCCAACAGCCGACCCCAGGCGATGTTCGGAGCCTCGTCGAAGCGGGCAGTGATCTCCACCAGCACCGCCACCTGCTTGCCGCGCCGCGCCGCCTCGGCCAAGGCCTGGACGATCGGCGAGTTCGACGATGTCCGGTAGATCGTGAGCTTGATGCCGAGCACGCCCTCATCGATCGCAGCCGCCTGGATGAACCGCAGCACCGAGGACTCGAAGCTCTGGTAGGGGTGGTGGAGGAATATGTCACCCCTGCGGATCTCGTCGAAGATCAGCGAGGGCTCGGCCTTCGGAATATGCTCCAGCCGGTAGTGGGGAACCGGAACGTGGGCGGGATCGCGAAGCTCGTTGCGGTCCTGCACCTCGAACTGCAGGAGGTCTGCCAGGGCGAACAGGTTCTCGGTGACGTACAGATCGTCCGGACCGAGGTTCAGCTGCTCGGCGAGCCACCAACGCATCTCGTCCGGCATGTCCGCAGCGACCTCGAGACGAACCTCACCGGCAAACCGGCGCGCCTTCAGCTCGTCTGCAACCTGAGCAATGATGCTCCCCGGCTCGAGCCGACCGAGACGGCCCAGATCCTCGTTATCCCGTTGGCTCTCGCCGCGGGCTCCACGCGTGACGCGGAACAGGTACGCCCGCGTCTCGACGCCTGGAAACAGCTCGTGGAGGTTGGCGGCGATCACCTGCTCCAACGGCACAAACCCATCATCCTTCGGGATCTCCACCCAGCGCGGCCGGTTCGAAGGTACCTTGAGACGAACGAACCGCTCACGGGACCCTTCGTTCAGCACCACGGCAAGGTTCAGACCGAGGTTCGAGATGAACGGAAACGGATGCTCGGCGTCCACGGCCAGCGGCGTCAGAATCGGGAACACCGACCGCAGGAACACCGTGTGCAGCTCCCGCTCCTGCGCAGCGGACAGGTCGCTCCACTCGTGGATCGGCACCCCGGCCTGCGCCAGGCCGGGACGGATCTCCCGCCGCATCGCCCCGGCCAGCACCTCCACCTGACTGAGGATCTCCTCCCGGCAGGCGCGCAACGCCTCCCCGGGGCGCATCCCGTCGATCGAGGATCGATCCGGCCGCCGCTCGATGCTCCGCTTGAGCCCGCTGATCCGCTTCATGAAGAACTCGTCATGCAGCATACCGACGATGCCAGCGAACTTGACGCGCTCGAGGAGCGGCACCTCGTCATCCAGCACGAGCTCCAGCACACGGCGAGCGAACTGCAACCAGTTCAGCTCCCGGTTCAGGAACGACTCCGGCGATCCGATCTCGATCGGCTCGATCGGCTCGGGCGTCTGGGTCGTGGTCATCGCGTCCTGCATACCGGTCCCCCTGGGGGAAAGATCCCCCGAGATCCATACCACTATAACGTTGAGCTGGTGTGAAATCCTGCCCAGACGGCCATCCTCGCCAAGAGCGAGGCGCTCCGGTATACTCCCCGCCAGCTCGCGTCGGCTGCCGGATAGCGGTCGAGGTTGAGTTTGGCACGTTTCTGACGTGCCTTGTGCCGTTATTTCGGTTACGATCGCGGGAGCTGTCGGCGTCGACGGGCGGCGGCAAGACCAGGCAAGGGGAGACATTGATGGCATTTGGACACCCCAAGGGACTGTTCCCTCTGTTCTTCACGGAGATGTGGGAGCGCCTCGCGTTCTACACAATGGTCGGGATCCTGCTCCTGTACGCTACTGATATGGAGCGCGGCGGGCTCGGTCTGCCAGCCGCACAGGGCAACGAGATCTACGGCCTGTACCTGGCGTTCGTGTACTTCACGCCGTTCCTCGGCGGGATGATCGCCGACCGCTTCCTCGGTTACCGCAAGGCTGTCGCATTGGGCGGCGTGCTGATGGCATCGGGCCTGATTCTGATGGGTGTCCCGGGCTTCAGCTTCTTCGTCATCGGTCTCATCGGCCTGATCGTGGGCAACGGGTTCTTCAAGCCGAACATCTCGGTCATGGTCGGCAACCTCTACGGGCAGGGCGATCCCAAGCGCGACGCAGGCTTCAACATCTTCTACATGGGCATCAACGTCGGTGCGCTGGCGGCGACCCTGATCGTCGCGCCGATGGTGCGCAACGTGTTCGGCTGGCTGTGGACGTTCCGCGCCGCTGGCTTCGGTGTGCTGATCGCCGTGCTCATCCTGGCAACCCAGTGGAAGCTCCTGGAGGCGGCCGATCGCCAGCCGGAGCGCTCTGCCGAGGACACCGGCTTCGGCGAGATCATTCTCAAGATCATCGCCCCCGCCTTCGTCGTCGGCATCATCGGCTACTTCCTGGCATCCCACTTCCTCGGCGCGGACGGTCCCGTCCGGCCGGCCGTCGCTGGCTTCCTCGCCGGGATGATCCCGGTCATCATCTTCTTCGTCCGGATGGGCGTCACCGCCAAGGAAAGCGAGAAGCCCGGTCTGCTCGCCCTGCTACCGATCTACGTGGCCGGTGGAGCATTCTTCATGATCCTCCACCTCAACGGCAGCGCCATGACCCAGTGGGCGCGCGACTCCACCGACCGCGAGGCCGAGGGAGCCGCCAAGGCACTGACCACCGTGCTGCCCGAGATCCAGCAGGACGGGCTGCCCCGCTACTACGTCAACGCCGGCGAGGACGTGCCGCGGCCCGATCCGCGCAGCCTGCTGGTGGTCGACGATCCGAGCGTGGCGCGGATGTACGGCCAGCAGAAGATGGACGCCTCGGCCGTGCAGAAGGTGCAGGCGAACCCCTCAATCGAGGTTGTCGAGATCTCCAAGGAGGGCGCCGACATCCCTGAGAACTGGCGCAACAGGGCCGCCAGCGTCTACGACGAAGGTGTCGTGAGCGTGGAGGAGACGGTGGGCGCTCACGGCGAGGCCACGATCTCGGTCTCGATCCCGGACGGCGTCCTGCCACAACGGCAGGTGACGTTCCTGCGTGAGGTGGGAGGCGAGCAGATACCGGTGTTCCTGGTGGACGAGCACACCTTCTCCGAGATCTACGACGGGTACCGGGAGCGGTACGGCCACCCACCCCAGCTGATGGCGCCTGGCCAGTTCATGCCGGTCATCAACCCCGAGGTGTACCAGTCGTGGAACCCGTTCTTCGTCATCATCTTGACACCGCTGGTGGTCGGCTTCTTCCAGTGGCGGGTGCGCAAGAGCTCGCCGGTGCCCACGGCCCACAAGCTGCTGTACGGCATGCTGCTGACCACCGCCGCCCTGCTCCTGATGGCGCTCGCCGGCGCCCTGTCGGATGGAGGTTCCGTCAAGGTGTCGGGCCTCTGGTTGATGAGCTTCTACATGGTGGTGACCCTCGGTGAGCTGTGCCTGTCGCCGATGGGTCTATCGCTGGTCACCAAGCTCTCGCCGAAGCGCCTGGTGGGCCTGACCATGGGCGGCTGGTTCATGGCCACCGCCTTCGGCAACAACCTGTCGGGCTTCTTCGGCGGCTTGCAGGCGCACATGAACCCGATGTGGTTCTTCCTGCTCCTGGCCGGTCTGTCGGCCCTGGTCGCCCTGTTCATCTTCTCGGTGCTGCCGAAGCTGGACCGGGCCATCACCAAGTACGGCGCCTGACCGCGTCGTCGCATCTGATCTGTCCGACGGGCCGGCGGCACCCCACCGCCGGCCCGTTCTTCTTCTGTGAGACCCGACCGGTTACGATAGAGCCAACGATGCAGCTGACCCTGATACTCACAGTTGCTATCGGAGTGCCTCTTGTGGGCCTTCTGCTCTGGCTCCGAACCGCTCGCCGGCGGGCACTGGCCGAGGCCGAGAGCTACCTGGCGGCTCGCACGGTCCTGCTGCGCGACGGCGCGTGCAGCTTCGGCCGCGAGTCCCACGGCGTGACCCAGATCCGCGGCAACGGCATCCTTGCCCTCACCGATACCGAGCTATGGTTTCGGATGCTGCTGCCGGCCCGTACCACGACGGTTCCCGTGTCCGCCATCACCGCCATCGAAACGCCGAGGTCGCACCTCGGCAAGGGAACCATCCGGCCGCTGCTCAAGGTCCGTTTCTCGGGCGAAAACGGTGAGGACGCCATCGCCTGGTCCGTCGCCAGCCTCGACCGCTGGATCGCCAAGCTCGAGCAGCTCACCGGCATCTCACGCGCCGACGGCGCTGCCTCCCGATAGCCTGGTCATCGCGACCGAGCTCGGATGGGCGTCCTGTCGACCGGACGACACCCTTAACGACCGAGCTTCCCAGCGCAGCGTGAGGCACTCAAGAGACGAGTGCGTCTGGCAGAAGCGACGACGCTCGAGCCCGGACCCGGACCAGGTCCCGCTCCCGGCCCCGGCCATCCGGAGGCCGGCCCGCGGCCCCCGGCGATGCCGTTGGGCATGATGCTGAGCTCACGGAGCGATGAGCTTGTAGCCCAAGCGGTTCTGAGGCTTGCGCACCCCCCAGACCCCCCCGAAGACCCATCCTCCCGTCCACCCGCACTGCGGAGCTGTGGAAAGCTGGCCCCCGCCTCCCTCCCTCCACCTCTCCACAGCCTCCGCAGCGCCCGCTGCGACGAGGACTTTTCGTCAGGGCTCGACACCGGCGCAAGCCTCGAACTCTCGAAGATATGGGCTGCTTGAGCCGCCACATCTGGATGCACAAAAAGAGGCGCCCCCACAGGCGTGGGGGCATGGAGGGTCTCCTGAGATCTGTCGCGCTGGAGTGTGCTGTACGGGCTGGTACGAGTGTGGGTGGTGGGAGCTCAGCGTGGTGTGGTCTAACGGGATTCCTTGTACTCTGCGTGCTGACGTGCCACTGGATCGTACTTGCGCAGGGTGAGGCGCTCGGTGGTGTTCTGCTTGTTCTTCGTGGTGTAGTACATGTGTGGGCTTGCGCTGCTCTTCATCTTGATCTGGATCCGGTGACCCTTTTTCGCCATGGTATGCCTCCTCGGCGGGAGTCGCTCCCGCAGCAGGACCGGCACGATACACGACGGTCGTCGTCCCGTCAAGCAGCGAGCGCAGTCCACGGCGGCGTTGGCGAGGAGTACACTCTTTCGGGGAGGTCAAGATGGTCCTGGCATTGATCCTCACTGGTGTCATCGTTTTCAGTGCGGGCTATGTCCTGTACGGTCGCTTCTTGGACCGTCGGCTCGGCGTCCAACCCGAAGGCACCACGCCGGCGCACGAGCTCCGAGACGGGCTGGACTATGTCCCGGCGCGACCGGCGATGCTCTTCGGTCACCACTTCAGCTCGATTGCGGGCGCCGGGCCGATCGTCGGACCGGTGATCGCTGCTGTTGCCTTCGGATGGCTGCCGTCGGTGCTGTGGATTCTGATCGGGGCGGTTCTCATCGGCGGCGTCCAGGACTTCTCTTCGCTGATGGCGTCGATCCGTCATCGCGCTCGCTCGGTCGCAGACATCGCGCGCCAACAGATCTCGCCGCTGGCGCACACCCTGTTTCTGATCTTTGTCTGGTTCGCCCTGGTGTACGTGATCGTGGTGTTTCTCGACTTGACCTCCGCGACCTTTGTCGACGAGCCGGGCGTGGCGTCGTCGTCGCTGATGTATATCGTGCTGGCGGTGGTTCTCGGTGTGATCCTGACCCGCACGAACGTGCGGCTCGGACGGGCGTCGCTGGTGTTCGTACCGCTGGTGTTCTTCGGGATCTGGTTGGGGCAGCGGCTGCCGTTAACGCTCCCCGTCGCGGATGCCGGCCAGGGTTGGGACGTGATCCTGCTGCTGTACTGCCTGGTTGCTTCGATTCTGCCGGTGTTCTTGCTCCTGCAGCCGCGGGACTATCTGTCGTCGTATCTGCTGTACGCCTGCCTCGGGGGAGGGATCGTGGGTGCCGTGCTCGGGGCTGGCGGTCTGCCGGAGGGTGTCGAACCGCTGCGCGCCGTTGTCACGTTATCGGATGCGAACCTCGGCCTCCTGTTTCCTGCGATGTTCATCACGATTGCGTGCGGCGCCTGCTCCGGGTTCCACGCGATCGTGTCCTCGGGGACGACGGCGAAGCAGGTGTCCAGAGAGACCCATGCACGCCCGATCGCCTACGGCAGCATGCTGCTGGAAGGAGTGTTGGCGATCCTCGCGGTCTGCACGGTAGTGATCGTTGGCGCCAAGGCGGCGGCTGGGCAACCGCCCACTCTGGTCTTCGCCAGCGGCATGGGGTATCTGTTGGGTCAGCTCGGGCTGCCAGCCGCACTTGGTACGAGCTTCGGAGCGTTGGCGATCTCCACATTTCTGCTCACGACCCTCGACACCTCCACGCGGCTAGCGCGGTACGTTCTCGAGGAGCTGTTTCGCCTGCCTCGGGGGAACCGGTGGGCGGTGTTTGGCGCCACGGTGGCGTCATTGACGATTCCGGCCGTGCTGACCCAGATCACACTCCACCTTCCCGACGGAACCCCTGCCCCCGCATGGCGGGTGATCTGGCCGGTGTTTGGAGCCACCAATCAGCTGCTCGGCGCCCTCGCCATGCTGGTGGTCACGGCGTGGCTCCGGAATCAGGGCCGTAAGTACGCGTTCGTCGCGGCGCCGATGCTGTTCATGTTCGTGGTGACCCTGGTGGCCCTCGTGCAGCTCGTCTGGAGGTACGGTGTGACCTCGCTCATCGGCGGGATCTCCGCAGCGCTGTTCGTGCTCGCGGTCGTGCTGCTCCTGGAGGCCATACGCAAGGTGTTCGGGCTGCCGCCGGGTCAGCATCCTGCGACGGCTGCGACGACCACAGCAGGATGAGGGTCAGGGCACGTGCGGGCGACAGCGGCCCGAGAGTGCCGGAGGATGCTGCTGGCGGGTGAGACGTTGACAGCGGGCGCCGCCTTTATGGCCGGGGAAGCAGCCGTCTGGCAAGCGCCGAGGTGAGGAGCGAGCTCGGATCGGTTCGCGCCTTGAGCCGGGCGAGCTGCTCGAGCTCGCCGTTCAAGAACGTTGCCTGGTACAGCTCGGCCGGAAGGGCCGCATCCTTGGCCGGGTAGAAGCGTCCTCCGCAGGCAACCACCAGCTCGCCGAGCTCACGGATGAGCGACCAGAGCCGGGCTCTGCGACTCTCGAGCACCGGGAAGTCGAGGGCGAGAGAGAACCCGTCCACAGCGTGGGTGAGCAGGAACGGGTCCGGCCGGTGGCGTTTCAGGACCGCGAGAAACGAGGGCATCCGGTGTGCGTGGCACCGCTCGAGGATCTTCGCGAAGACCTCGGGTGCGGCGTCCTTGGGGACGAAGCTCTGATGCTGTATGAGTCCGCCGGGCTCGTAGATTCGTTTCCAGTGTGGGACGTAGTCGAGCAGGAACGAGAACTCGGCCAGTGATTGCAGGTACTCCGAGCCTTCGCCGATGGTGGCGCCGAGGGCGTACTTGGTGGTGTTGATCAGACGCATCCCAGGGCGGTTGGTGAACGGCTTCAAGGCCCGCCAGAGGATCGACTTCGGTAGCACCCCCAAGAAGGTGTCTGGAAGCTCCTGGGCGGTCCGACGCAAGGTCTGAGCGGGGATCGGCTCCTCGTCGGCTGCCAGATGCTGGGCGTAGTGCAGCAGTCCTCTGCCCAGATGACGGCCTCGAGCGAAGGCATCGATCCAGCCGACGACGTACTCCCAGCGGTCCTTGTTGTCATCGACAGCCCGGAGCATCGCCTCGATGTCGTTGGCGGCCACCGCCCGGACACGGAGGCGACCCGAGTGGATCCTCTTGAGCTGCACGCGAGCTCTGGTGATCACACCCAGCTGGCCGAACGACCCGATGACGCCATGGAACAGCTCGGGATCATGAGAGCGGGAGACGGTGACCGTGTCACCTGAAGGGAGCAGGAGATCGAGCTCCCGGCAGTGGTCGCCGGTTGTACCGCGTTGCCAGTTGTTCTTGCCGTGGACGTTCATCGCCAGGCACCCTGCGATGGTAGGGCGCATTGTTCCGGGTACGACTGCGGGCCACCAGCCGTCGCCGAGTGCGTGCTGCCACAGGTCGGCAACCGTGACCCCTGGTTCCAAGTCTGCGACTCCCTGATCCGGGTCCCAGCTGAGGATCCGGCGCATCCGGGTCAGGTCGACGACGATCGCTTCCGGGGCCAGGGCCGCGTCTCCGTAGCTCTGGCCGGCGCCACGGAGAACCACGGGGACGTGACGCCGGGACGCGTCCGCGAGCAGCTCGCGGAGCTGGTCGACGGTGCTCGGGCGGAACACGAACCCGGCAGCTCCCACTGCCATGCCCCAGCCTTCGACGCGCTCGAGGTGGTCGGTGGCCAACGGCGGGGTGACGGGTCGGTGCATGCAGATCAGACCTTCAGGTAGCGGAAGAGGACGGCCGGAATGGACCGAATCACCAGGCTGACGAGTCGCCAGCGAGCAGGCACGTAGGCGATTCTGCGACCCCGTGCGGCGGCGCGGAGGATGATCTCGGCTGCTCGTTTCGGCGAGATCACCCAGAACAGCCCCGGCACCCCTCGGGTCATGGCGGTGTCGATGAACCCCGGCTTGATGGTCGTGACCCGGGCGCCGGTGCGGCGGATCCGGTTGTACAGGGCCTCGAGGTAGGTGTGGAGCGCCGCTTTTGAGGTGTTGTACCCCGGGTGTCCGGATCGCCCGCGGTCGCCGGCGATCGAGCCGATGCCGATGATGGTGCCGCAGCCCAGGCGCGCAAACCGCTCGGCGGTGGGGTTCAGCCATGCCATGGCGCCGAGCACGTTGACCTCGATACAGTCGGCGTCCTTGTCGGTGCTGTACTCATCCCGCGCCACTGGAGGCATCACTCCGGCCGCATACACCACCAGGTCCAGGCCGCCCAGCCGGCGGGCCGTCTCTTGAAACAGTGCTGGAACGGACGAGCGGTCACGGACGTCATGCTCAACGGCGAGGACCCGCTCGGTCTCCAGACCTACGTTCAGCTCCTCTGCAAGCTGCGAAAGGGCTTCGGACCGTCTGGCCAGGGCCGCCACCCGGGCTCCATCGGCGGCCAACCGGCGCACCAGAGCGGCTCCGATGCCCGACGAAGCTCCGATAACGATTGCGTGCTTCCACCGGTGGCGTTGTCCCATGTCAGCCTCCGAGCTTGCATCCTGCTCTGGAACCGTGCGGAAATCAAGCCCAGTGACTTGCGCTTGGGGAGTACGACGTGAAGCGCCTCTGATCAGCGAAATGACAGCCTCACGATGTGGTGGTATCATCGTTGTACTTGAGTTGTGTGAGTGCGGGTGTGTGGCCGGAGAGCTCAGAGCGGTCGTGACCACGTACCCTCGTGGAATGTCGGGTTGGCGGGGAGGGATGATGGCCCCTGCAGAGCGTACGGGCGACGATGTTCCCGGAGCGGAGCTCGCGGGTTCGAATGAGAGAGCGGATGGTCGTGCCGGAGTACAGGAACAGCTCGACTCGGCCGTAGGCCGCCGGACCAAGATCCTCGTTGTCGATGATGAAGCGAGAATCCGGCGCAACCTGGTGGAGCTCGTCCGTAGGTGGGGACACGACTGTCAGGCTGCAGCGAGTGGCGCCGAGGCGCTGCGGATGCTCGAGGAGTCGAGCTGGGAGATTGTCGTGGCGGACATCCGAATGCCCGCCATGGATGGTATGGAGCTGCTGAAGGAGATCCACCGGCGCCAGTCCGAGGTAGACGTCATCATGATGACCGCGTATGAGATGGACTACTCATATGTGGACGTGATCGACGCGGGGGCGACCGACTTCCTGGTCAAGCCGTTCCGCAAGGACGAGCTGCAGGCGAAGGTCCAGCGGATCGTGTCGGAGCGCTTGCTCAAGGCAGAGCTCGTTCGGCTTTCGATCCGCGATCCGCTCACCGGGCTGTTCAACCGTCGGCAGTTCTTCCGCCGGCTCGAGGAGGAGATGGAGAGAGCCAGGCGTCAGCACCATCCCCTATCGATCGTGATGATGGATGTGGACGGCTTCAAGAGCTACAACGATCTGCATGGCCACCTCCAAGGCGACGCCGTGCTGAGCCAGCTGTCCGGGATACTGCACGACTCGCTCCGCCATCACGTGGACTCTGCATACCGCTTCGGTGGCGACGAGTTCGCGATCATCCTGATCGAGACCACGGGAGAGCAGGCGTGTCGAGTGGCTGAACGGGTTCGCGAAGAGTGTGAGGCCCGGAAGCTCGGGGGCTGCACCGTGACCCTCGGAGTGGCTGAACGGATGGACGGTGACTCGCCGGAGGAGCTCGTCAATCGCGCCGATCAGGCGATGTATCATGCGAAGCGGGACGGTGGCAATAGCGTGTTCTGCGTGTAGCGGTGCGCATCGGTCGCATCAACCCCGCCGGGATCATCCCGCGGACCGCGTGGCGATTCGGACAACCTGTAGCTGAGACCGGTCGTCTGAGCGTGCGAGCCTTCTTCCTCCTCGGGTGCTGCGGCTCGGGCCAATCGTGCGGTCACGCAGTGGCGTCTTCCTGTACCCGCGGTCGCAGCTTGACGGGCTGACGCTGGCGGGCGCGCAGGTTGAGCATCTCCACCATGACCGAGAAGCCCATGGCGAAGTAGATGTATCCCTTGGGGATGTGTTGGCCGAGACCGTCAGCGACAAGCGACATGCCGACGAGAAGCAGAAACGACAACGCGAGCATCTTCACCGTGGGATGGTCTTCCACGAACTCTGATATCGGTCCCGCGGCCACCATCATGACCAGGACGGCGGCGACGACCGCGGTGATCATCACCGGAAGGTGGTCTGCCATGCCGATGGCGGTGATCACCGAGTCGAGGGAAAACACGATGTCGAGCACCATGATCTGCATCAGCACGGCGAAGAACGAGGCCGCTTTCGAGCGGGCCGTACGCCCTTCGTCGCCCTCCAGGCTGTGATGGATCTCGAAGGTGGCCTTGCCGAGGAGGAAGAGCCCGCCTGCGAAGAGGATCAGGTCGCGAGCCGTGACCTCGTGGCCAGCGACGGCGAACAGCCGAGCCGTCAGATGTGACAGCCATGCCAGCGACGCGAGCAGCACGATCCGGCTGATCATTGCCAGGGCGAGGCCAAGGGTGCGCGCCCGGGCGCGATGGGTGACGGGCAGCTTGCTCGACAGTATCGAGATGAAGATGATGTTGTCGATGCCCAGGACGATCTCCAGGGCGGTGAGGGTTGCCAGAGCCACCCACGCCTGCGGATCGGTCATCCACTCCATGATGCTGCTCCTCGCTCTGGTTCTGAGCCCGCTCGATGGTGGGCCGGGCCCGTTGAGCTCCGGTTCATGGTAACCCCTCCGGGGAGCACCCCAGACGGCTGATCTGGTTTGCGCCGGTACCGGTCGCCGTTCATACTGAGATGTCCGCGGGGCTGGGTCCTGCGGAGAAGGGAGACGCCGCGGTGTACCCACGACAGACGGTCCGGTACGGTCCACCGGGTGGGTTCGGGCTGACGGGTCCGCCACCGCGCGATCTGATCGTGCTCCTGGCGGTGGTGTTCGTGACCTTTACCATGCGGTTTTTCGAGCTCACCTCGGTTGTGCCGGCGCTGCTCGAGCTGACGCCGTGGTCGTGGCGCTCGGGGTTGCTCTGGCAGATGGTGACCTACGGTTTCGTGGGCTCCGGTCGTCCCGACCTCTGGTTCGTGCTCGAGCTGATCGTCCTGTATCTGTTTGCCCGCTCGGTGCTGGTGCGCATCGGTCGTCGAAAGTTCTGGCAGCTTCTCGTTGCGGGGGTTGCGGTGGCCGGTGTGGCGGCTGTGCTGGTGGATATTGTGACCACGCTCATCGCCGGTCCGATGCCGCAGGCGTTCGTGCTGATGCAGGGCCAGAGGATCCTCGTCGTGATCCTGATCGCGGCGTTTGCCACGCTGTTCGCGGACGCGACGATCTTGCTGTTCTTCGTGCTGCCCATCCAGGCACGGTGGTTCATCTGGTTGGAGATCGTGTTCGGGTTCCTTGGTTTCCTGGCGACGAAGGATCTCGCAGGGTTCGTTGGGATCTGCGTCGGTGTCGCAGCGGGCGTGGCGATGATGGGTCGTGGCGGTCCGCGTTGGGCGCTGTGGCGATGGCGAAAGCGGCTGGAGCAGCTCGTCCTGCAGCAGAGGGTGCGGAGGCTGCGTCGACGTCGTGACCTGCGTGCCGTCGACGAAGACTCACGTGGCGACTCTGACCGGTGGGTGCACTGATGGGTCGGGAACGATGCCGGACACCGCGAGGAAACGGTTGCTAACGTTGGCTGTTGAAGCGAGACGCGGGGGAACGTGTCGAACCCCGCTCGATGAGGAGGCTGTATGACTGATCACGACAACGATCCGTTCGAGCTGACGGGGTCGCAAGCGCCCGAGTCCGGCGGCGGCGGCGCCAAGGTGGCGGTGATCGGAGCTGCCGTCGTGCTCCTGGTGGTCGTGGCTGCCATCGTGGCGGTCTGGCTTGTTGGCGGCGGTGACGCCGGTGAGGGGGATACCGTCGTCTCAGTGCCAACACCGACGCCGATACCTGCCACTCCCACTCCGACGGCGGCTGAGCGCCGAGCCCGCGAGCTGGCCCACCTCGAGCTGGAGAACAGCGACGAGAAGGTGCGTGAGGCGGTGGGCCAGGTCGCAACACACCCTCGTCTGAGCTCGTGGCTGGGACACGATCGGCTGCTGCGGCGGGCGGTCGCAGTGGCCGAGAACCTCGCTTCTGGCGTGAGCCCCCGCGTCCACGTGCCGTTTCTCGCTCCAGAGGAGCAGTTCTCGGTGGTCGAACGCGGTGGGAAGCTGTACATCGACCCGAAGAGCTACGAGCGTTACGATCCTCTGGCGGATGCGGTGGCATCGGTGGACGTGGCGGCGGCTGCCGATCTGTACCGGGAGCTGAAGCCACTCCTCGATCAGGCGTACCGGGAGCTCGGCTATCCGTCCGGTGATGTCTCAGAGCTGCTCGTACGCACCTCGCGTCAGGTGCTATCGACTCCTGTCGTGCAGGGGGATGTCGAGGTGGAGGAGAAGGTCGTCACCTACGTGTTCCACGACTCCGACCTGGAGAGTCTGAGTCCGGCGAAGCGACACCTTCTGCGGATGGGTCCGGACAATGTGATGAAGATTCAGGGTGTCGTGCGCGAGCTCATGCTGGCGATCGGCGCGGTGCCGGGGGATCTGCCAACGCCTCGCCACATCGACGCCGGAGCCTCCCGGTGACACAGCGTGCCGCTGCAGGATCTGGCGTGGCTAGTCCGCGGCGGCAGGCGACGGCTGTTGGAAGGCAGAGATGGCGGTCTGCTCGTCCTCGAAGATCTCGAACAGCGGCAGGATCTGGCTCAGCCGGAGCGCCTGCTGGACACGAGACTGCATCTGGATGAGCTTGACTGTGGCGCCAAACCGCCGCGCAATCTTTTGGCTGGCCACGAGCTCGCCCATTCCTGAGCTGTCAATTGCAGGAACCAGAGACAGGTTGATGAGGATCTTCTTCCAGTCGGAGGCCAACAGGTCGTTGACCACGTCGTGGAGCAGCTCATCTCCATCTCCGGCAACCAGCCGGCCATCGAGATCGACGATGATGATGTCGTCACAGTGGCGAACGTCAACATGCATGCGGCGATTGTACCCGCTGCTGCTTTCGGCGTCGAGGGTTGAGGGCGTGGTCAGGGAGGGTGGACCGTGACCGAGGTCATCGGGCGCTACCAGGTTGTGCGAGAGCTCGGTCGGGGCGCGATGGGCGCCGTGTATGCAGCCCATGATCCCGTTCTTGGACGGGAGGTGGCGGTGAAGACAGTGCTCGGGGCGGGCGAGCTCGATGCGGAGCAACGGCTTCGTTTCGAGCGCGAGGCCCGCTCTGCAGCCAGGTTGCAGCATCCGAACATCGTCACCGTGTTCGATCTCGGAGAGACCGATGGGGTTCCGTACCTGGCGATGGAGCTGCTGGAGGGCGAGCCGCTGTCGGAAGCGATGTCGAGGCTGGTTCAGACACCGTTGGATGAGCGGTTGGATATCGTGCAGCAGATCTGCCGAGGACTGGCGTACGCCCATCGGCGTGGCGTCGTGCATCGGGATATCAAGCCGGGCAACGTCTTCTGCGTGACCGGGGGTGGTATCAAGATCGTGGACTTCGGGATCGCTCGCCTGGACGACGGCATCACCGCGACCCGAACGGGGCAGCTGCTCGGGACTCCGGGCTACATGTCACCGGAGCAGTTCGAAGGTGAGCCGGCGGATGCTCGCTCCGACCAGTGGGCTGTGGGGGTGATCCTGTTCGAGCTGCTCACTGGAGCGATGCCGTTTCGCGCCCCGACCGTGCCCGCACTGATCTACAAGGTGGTGCACGAGCCCGTCCCTCCGCTGGAGGTCGGCGGTGGCTGCCCGTCTCGACTGAAAGCGGTCGTACAGCGACTGTTGGAGAAGGCGCCCGAGGACCGTTACTCGGATCTTGGTGCCGTGGAAGCAGCGATCGGCTCGGTCCGGGCGGAGATGGATCGGTCGCAGGCGCCGACGGTGCATATGGCCAGCGCTCCGGCTCCCCCTCAGGACGCGATCGTTCGCCGCGGAGGGCGGGCTCCCGAACGTGTGAGCTTCACCGAGGTGGCGACGTTCGGTGATCCTCACGGGCTGCAGATTCTGTGTCCGGATCCTCTCGGACGCTGGCTTGCCGCCGGAGGAACCGATGGCACGATCAGGCTGTGGGACGTTGCTGGTCGCAGCCGCGTCGCCCACTTTCGCGGCAGCGGTCACGTCGGCATGACCACTGCGCTGGCGTTCTCGCCGGATGGATCGTTGCTCGCCTCGGGACATCTCGACGGCACGATCCTCGTGTGGGAGACGCGGCTCGTCGAGGCCCTTCCGGTTCGTCTAGGGCACGCGGAGTCTGTCACCGGCCTGGTCTTCAGCCATGATGGTGCGACCCTCGTCTCCGGCAGTCTGGACTGCACGGTAAAGCTCTGGGAGGTTCCGGCGTTGCGTGCAGGCGAGGGGCGACGGATGATGCGCCGGCAGCCCACACCGGTGACGGCGTTGAGTGTCACCTCAGACGGGTGCTCGGTGGTCAGTGGCCATGCTGGACGAGGACTGAGAGTGCACGATCTGGCGACGATGCGCCTGGTGGCCACGGTGCATGGGTTGTCGTCGGCACCGAGCACCATCATGGGCTGTGGCGGAGGCGAGCTTGCGGTGGGCGGGCGAGATGGGATGCTCGCGGTCGTCGACCTGGGGCGGCGCTGTGTGAAGCGGCGATGGGCTGCCGTGCCGAGAAGCCTGGTGTCGTTGGCGGTGTTGATGGATCAGGGTCTGGTGGCTGGCGTCGCCCAAGATGCCCGTCTGATCGTATGGCGGTTGGCGGACGGCGTGGCGGCCTGCACCGTGTGGGGCCGCGAAGGCGAGAGCTTCGCCTCGGTAGTCGCCCTTGACCAGGGTCAGGTGCTGGTCGGTGGTCTTGCAGACGGTCGTCTGCGCGTGTGGCGTGCGGTTGGAGCGTAAGGCCCGGCCGCGTTGGCTCCCCCACCCACCCAGTTTTACTCGCTGGAGCAACGACGCCGCAGCCCGACTCCGGTCCTGGCCCCGGACCCGGCCCCGACAGCCGGATCCCGGTCAGCCGGTCCCCGGCGCGTGCCTCGATTCTTGGAAGATGCGGGATACTTGAGTTGCCAACAACCGGTCGCTACAGCTGTCGGATCTTGTTTTTCAAGATGTACACCTCGAACGCCAAGGTAGCCTTCGATACGAGACGACGGAGCCTGGCCATCGGGGCGCTGCCGACACCGTGATCGAGATTGTCTCCGTACAGGAAGCAGACAGTCTTGCCGCGCAGGATGACCGGTAGGATGAGGCAGTCCGGAGGCGGGTCTCCACCGAGGGCAAACACCAGCTCGCTGTTGCGTGGCATCGGCGGTAGGCTCCCGAGCCAGAAGCTCTGACCTTGCAGCAGAGCGTAGAAGACCGACGGATCGCCGCTGGGAATCTCGATCGCTCGGATCGACTCCGGATCGATCCCCTCACCGTCGCCTCGCCAGCCGATGATCCGGTCCTTGCGCACCATCAGCAGCATCCGACGGCGCAGGTACGGCGCGCAGTAGGCGAGGATCACGTCGGCAATCTCGTCGCGCAGCTCGACGTCCAGAAGCTCCTCTCCGGCAGCGATCAGACGCTCATCCGGTGAAAGCTCTGGATCGTGCAGACGGACTGAGGCCGGAGGCCGCGGTGGCTCAGCCACAGGCGCCGCACGGAGGGGTTCGAGCGGGGGCGGCGTGTCGTCTCCCGGCACTGGCTCGGTCGACGCGCTCCCTACGATCGGCTCGGTCTCCGTGGCCAGCGATGGAAACAGCTGCAGGTCTTCGTCGCTCAGCTCCATGACATCGGCCGCCTGTGGTCGAGGGGCTGCAGCGGGTCGGGACGGGGCGTCTGGAATCGGCTGTGTGTCGGCGTCAGTGGGGTCGGCAGGAGCGGTGGTGACCGTGCTACCGGGGGTGGACGTGCTGGGCGTCTTCGTGGGCTGAGGCTTGGATCGGGCGTGGGCGAGCTGCCTCGAGAGGGCGACGAAGAACGTCGGTTGCTGAATACCGTAGTACCGGTGCAGCGCTTCGAGCACTCGGATCTGGAGGCCGACGCAGCTGCGGATCTGGCATCCGGTGAGAAACGCCACCTCGTCCTCCACCAAGACGTCAGTGGTGTCCATGCACGCGACGTACAGGGTCTTGCCTTCGAGGCGGAATGGCACCACCTGGTACCGCTTCGCCAGGCGGCGGGGAACCATCTGGATCTCATTCGAGCTGGCCAACGCCAGCTCGGATGCGGTCACCGTGCGTGCGGTGCAAAACCGCCCGACGGCCTCGAGCAGAGCCGGCTCCTCGAGCGCACTCAGGGAGAGCAGGATGGAGTCGAGGTGGGCGCCGTGGACAAGCTGCATCTCCCGTGCCCGCGTCAGCTGGGACCGGGTGAGGAGGTGCTCCTTGAGGAGGAACTCGCCGAACTCCGCACGCTGCATCGTCGTCGTACCGAGTGATCATGGTACGGAGCTGGTGCTACTGTGGCAAGGGCCGGACGCGTACACTGTGCGGGACCGCGCAACCAACGACTCGGAGGTGCGGATGGAAGTGCTGGAGCTTCTGGGCGAAAGCCTGCGACGGGAGACGTTGACGGCGACGAAGCTGGTCGACGACACCGGAGTCCTGCTCGATGTGGACAGCCTTCAGGTGTTCTCGCTGAACGAGACGGGGATGTTCGTCGTCGAGGAGGTGGGACGCGGCGTGACGGAGCGCGAGCGTCTCGTGGAGCGGATCGTGACCGTGTTCGAGGTCAATGATGAGATGGCCCGGCGGGATCTCGAGGACTTCTGCAACGACCTGTCCTCGATACTCGAGCCCACATCGGACGGGTGAGCACACCGAGCCACAGCGAAGGAGTGTTCGATGACCGAGATCATACTGCGCGGAGGCCCGGTGGTGACCGCCTGGGCCGGTGGTGAGACGATCGAGGCGGGCGCGGTGGGTTGGCGAGGCGGCCAGATTGTGGCAGTTGGAGCGGAGCCCGACGTGCGGCGGGTCTGCCGCGAAGCCGAGGTGCTGGACGCGCACGGCGGGATCATTGGGCCCGGGCTGATCAACCTGCACCATCACTTCTACTCCACGTTCTCGCGTGGTCTCGATCCAGGGGGTGGCATCGACTCGTTTCAGACTGTGCTCGATCGCCTGTGGTGGCGGCTGGACCGAGCACTGACCCTCGAAGCCGTGCAGCTGTCAGCGGAGATCGCCGTGGCGGAGTGTGTGCGCTGGGGGTGCACCACCGTCTTCGATCACCATGCTTCGCCGCGGTGCATCGGCGGGGTCCTCGATGTCATCGGCCAGGTCGTCGATGCAGCAGGGCTGGCAGCGGTCCTGTGTTACGAGGTCACGGACCGGAACGGTCCGGAGGGAGCGAAGGAGGGGCTTGAAGAGACCCGTCGGTTTGCGACGGCGGTGGCGGGAACGCCGAGGCTCCGCGGAATGATCGGTCTCCACGCCAGCTTCACCGTTCGCGAGCAGACCCTCGCCGCGGCCGCGGCTTCTGGAGGTGCGTCGTTGGGGTGCCATCTGCACGCCGCGGAGGGCAGGTTGGATGTCGAGGCATCGCGAAAGGAGTTCGGGGCGACTCCGGTGGAGCGGCTGGAACGGCACGGGCTCCTGGGTCCGAAGACCCTGTTGGCACATGGAATCCACCTCGAGCTCGCTGACCTGGAGCGAGTGGCCGCTGCCGACGCCACCATCGTCCATGCTCCAGAGTCCAACGCCAACAACGGAGTCGGTCTGCTCGATCTGGACGCTACGCGCCGCGCCGGCTGCGGGGTCGGCCTCGGTACCGACGGGATGACGTCGGCAATGATGCGGAGCGCACGAGCTGCCTTCCTCATGCAGCGACACGCCAAAGGCATGCCAGCAGGCGGTTTCGCCGAGACAGAGGCGCTGCTCCAGCGGAACGTGGCCGTTGCGAGAAGGATCCTCAGCGAGCCACTGCTCGGTGTGCTGGCTCCCGGAGCCCCGGCGGATCTCGCTGTGATCGACGCACCCCCTCCAACTCCCCTGACGTCGCGAAACCTCACCGGTCATGTGCTGTATGCGGCGAGCGAGGCGCCGATCCGCCACACGGTCGCTCGCGGACGGGTCGTGCTCCGGGACTTCGAGCTCACCACCATCGACTTGGCGCAGCTCAGCGCCCGAGCCCGAGAGCTCGCGCCTGAGATCTGGCGTCGGTTCGACGAGCAGAGCGTGAACACGCCGTTCCTCGGGTGATACGGACCAACGCGGCCGCGGGACCGGCAGCTCCGGAGCACCCCTTTGGTTGCGGCCCGCGGCCGCGTTGGGCATGAGCTCCCCCACCCACCCATCGGCCCTTGCTGCAAGCGCCTCCACCACTCTTCGATCCTTGAAGCGTGCAGAGCAGGCTCCGGGGCGGGAGGGCGGCCTTCCGAACTCTGAACTCTGGACTCTGCACTCACGCGTTTTGCTTCGAACTTTCGAAGATGCGGGATGTTTGAGTCGCCAAAGTGCTCCGACAGACGGTAGCATCCGCCCAGCTTCTCGTCGGTGTCTTGACACTGGCGCCGATATGGTAATACTCTGTATTACGGAGGTGGCGATGCCAGAGTCGTATCAGACCATCACGTTCAAGGCCGATTCTGCGTTGGTGGAGGCCATGGAGGGGATTGTCAACCGATCCCAGTTCATTCGTGCGGCGATTCTCGCGGCGCTGGACGGAGTGTGCCCGATGTGCAACGGTACCGGTGTGTTGAGCCCGAACCAGCGTCGCCATTGGCACGAGCTTTCGCAGACCCACTCGGTGCAGACCTGTCGCCACTGCCATGAGCAGACGATCGTCTGCAAAGCGGCCGAGGTGTGAGATGCCGACCCGATGGCCGATCGTGCTGCTGAGTGCGTGCTGTCTTCTGGTAGCCGCGACGGCGACATCGACGGAACCGTTGGAGGTATGGGTCAGCATCCAGCCTCAGGCAGGACTGGTCGAGCGGATCGGCGGAGAACGAGTGCGCGTTCACGTGCTGATTCCACCGGCCGGATCGCCGGCGACGTACGAGCCGACGCCGCGACAGCTCGAGGCACTGGCCGGGGCGGATCTGCTGGTGACCATCGGTGTTCCGTTCGAGCGGACTCTCGTTCAGCGTGCGCAAAGCGTGCTCACGAAGGTTACGGTCGTGGATGGTCTCGAGGGAATCGAGCGTGTTCCAATCGGCGGCTCGCACGCCGGACACGGGGACCACGACCATGGTCACGAGCAGCTGGATCCCCACGTCTGGCTGGATCCCTATCGACTTCAGCAACATGCTGTGACCGTCTGCGAGGCCCTGTCGACAGTGGACCCTGCACATGCTGATGGGTATCGCGCGCGTTTGGAGGACCTAGAAGCCCAGCTCACTGAGCTCGATGCGTGGGTGCAGAGAAGGCTGGAGAGCCTTCGCGGCGAGGCGGTGCTGGTGTTCCATCCCGCCTACGGGTACTTCACGCGTCGCTACGGTCTCGAGCAGGTCGCCGTCGAGGTGAGCGGCAACGCGCCAAGCCCCCGGCAGCTGGCCGAGGTCGTGGCCCAGGCCCGGTCGGTTGGCGCGAGGGCCGTGTTCGTCCAACCACAGTTCTCACAGAGTGCAGCAGAGGCCGTGGCCGAGGCTTTGGACGGCGAGGTGGTGCCGCTGGATCCGCTCCAGCGGGATCCGATCGCCACGATCCGTCACATTGCCGACACGATCGCAGATCACGTCGGGAGCGGGGATGACTGAGCAGCAGGAGCCGGTGATCCGCCTCGACGGCGTGTCGTTCAGCTACGACGGGCGACATCCTGTCCTGAAAGATGTCTCGCTCGCCATCGAGCCGCTCGACTTCGCGAGCGTGATCGGGCCGAACGGCGGCGGCAAGACGACGCTCGCCAAGCTCATCTTGGGGTTGATCGAACCATCCACGGGTGCTGTGGAGGTGCTCGGCACGACGCCACACCGTGCTCGGCCGCGGATCGGGTACCTTCCGCAGTATGCTTCCCTGGACCCGAGCTTTCCGGTGCGGGTGATCGACGTGGTGCTGATGGGGCGACTCGGTCCGGGCCGCAGGATCGGCCGGTACGGTCGGCGAGACCGTGACGCTGCTGAGGAGACGCTCGAGCGAGTCGGTCTCGGCGGCTTCGGGCGACGGGCGTTCTCGGAGCTTTCCGGCGGGCAGCGGCAACGAGTGCTGCTGGCACGCGCGCTCGTCTGTCAGCCCGAGCTGCTGCTGCTCGACGAGCCGGCCGCCGGGCTCGATCGTGCGGCGGAGCAGCAGTTCGTCAGCCTCCTCGAGGCGTTCAACGAGAGCGGAACAGTGGTTCTGGTCTCCCACGACCTCGGGTTTGTCGCCTCGGTTGTGCGGACTGTGATCTGCGTGCGCACGACGGTGGAGCTGCATCCCACAACCGAGCTGGACGGCTCGATGATTGCAGACCTGTACGGCGGCGATGTGCGACTGGTGCACCACGGACACTCCCTATGATGCTCTTCTTCGACGCTCTCATGGACCACGCGTTCCTTCAGTACGCCCTGCTCGCAGGGGTGCTGGCGGGCGTCGCATGTGGCGTGGTGGGGACCTATGTGGTGGTTCGCCGGATCACCGCGATCGCCGGAGCGATTGCCCACTCCGTGCTTGGCGGGCTGGGAGCGGCGCGGTGGCTCCAGGTCGTCCATGGTCAGAGCTGGGCCGATCCGATGCTCGGCGCCGTGGTGGCCGCACTGCTGGCGGCGCTGGTGATCGGCGTGGTGACGCGAACGGCCCGGGAGCGGGAGGATACCGTCATCGGGGCGCTATGGGCGGTGGGGATGGCGGTCGGAATCCTGTTCATCGCGCAGACCCCCGGGTACAACCAGGATCTCATGAGCTACCTGTTCGGCAATATCCTGCTGGTGTCGGCGAACGACCTGTGGCTGATGGTCGTGCTCGATGCGGTGGTGCTCGGGCTGGTGGCGGTGGTGGGTCCCCAGCTGCAAGCGGTGTGCTTCGACGAGGAGTTTGCCAGGCTGCGCGGGCTGCGGGTGGAGCTGTACTACTCGGTGCTGTTGGTGCTGACCGCTCTGACGGTCGTGCTGCTGGTGAGCGTCGTGGGCATCGTGCTGGTGATCGCACTGCTCAGTGTGCCGGTGGCGATCGCTGGCCATCTCACGGCCACGATGCGCAGCATGATGGTGGTGGCGGCGGCGTTGAGCGTACTGTTCACCACCGCCGGGCTCGCGGTCAGCTACGCCCCTGACCTGCCTGCCGGCGCCACGACGATCGTGCTCGCGGGCTCCGTCTATCTGCTCGTCCTCGCCGGCAAGCGGCTCGCCCGTTCATTCAGCTCTCACCTAAGCTGAGCGGTTCGTGCCGGCGATCTGCACCAATCTCCTGCGCTCCAGCGACTTCGGAAAATGCTCGACGTACCTCAGGGTATGCCTGCGCTTTTCCGAAGCACTGGAGCATCAGGATCTTGGCACATCTCATCCGGCAGAACCGCTCAGCTTATGTTTCAGTTGTAACGTTGGCCGCGGGCGCTTTGGAGCTCGGAGCCGAGGACTCCTGCCGAGGCTACTTCTCGAGCTCGAGCTCCTTGAGCTTGCGGTGGAACGTGGTCGGCCCAACGCTCAGCAGCTCCCGAGCGCGCTCGGGGTCGCCGGCGCACGCCGCCAGCGCGTTTCGAAACGCCTCCCTCTCTGCCCGGCGGACTGCTTCCTGCAGGTTCGGCACGCGCGACGGGTGGTTCGAGGCGACATCGGCTCCGCGAACGCGCGGCGAGAGGTGCTCGAGGTCGAGCGCCTCCCCCGGGTCGAGGAGAAGTACCGCTCGGGTCATCTCCTGGGCTAGCTGGCGGACGTTGCCGGGCCATGGGGCGTCGCTGAGTGCCGCAAGGGCGGCGCGGGAGATTCCCGGGCTGCGCTGACCGGTTCGCTCGAGCTCCCGGTAGAAGAAGTGGGCCGCGAGCAATGGGATGTCGTCCCGCCGCCGGCGCAGCGGCGGGACATCGGCGACGAACGCTGCCAGGCGGTGGTAGAGATCCTGACGAAACCGGCCCGCGCGGACCAACTCCGCGAGGTCCGTGGTAGCGGCAACCACGATGCGCACGTCGACCGGCACTGGCTCGCTTCCTCCCGCCCGGAAGAACGACCTCTCTTCGAGCAGACGCAGCAACCGGGCCTGGAGCTCCGGTGCGAGCTCCGCGATGTCGTCGAGGAACATGGTGCCGCCGTTCGCCTGGTCAAGCAGGCCGTGACGGCGGTTGACACCAACGATGACTCCGGGCTCGACGCCGAACAGCTCCGGCTCGAGCAAGGTTCTGGGGAGTGCCGCGCAATGGACCGAGACGAACTGATGGGTAGAGCGTGGCGAGCGTTCGTGGATCCAGTGTGCCAGGACCTCCTTGCCGGTACCCGGCTCGCCGGTGATCAGAACCGGCATGTCGTCCTTGGCGATCCGGCCGGCGTGCCGATACAGCTCGAGCATCGCGGGATCGAGGCTGCCTGGCGACGGCATCTCCAGCTCGGACTCTCCCGGATCGGTCGAGGCAGGGTCCGGAGGCTCGAGGGCGAGCACCGCGTGCAGGCCCACCTCGATGGCGTAGCGCAGGCGGC
>CAZEJK010000016.1:29747-41908 GCA_964512045.1 uncultured Thermoanaerobaculia bacterium | reverse complement strand
CTAACGTCTAATACCTTAGAGCTACGCGGGCGCGGGACCGGCACCTTCGGAGCATCACTTTGGTTGCGGCCCGCGGCCGCGTTGGTTGTGAAGGCCTGCGTCGCGCAGGCCGGGGGTGCGGGAGGGTCCCCGGACGATGGCCACTCGAGTGCGTGGAGGCGCACGGGTCGGCCGGAGGCTCACGGCGTTGCGGCGTCCGGTTGAACCGTCGGGGACTCGGTCGACCCGCTGGTCGGGGCTCCGAAGATTCGGGGCCGGTTGCCGGCTTCCGGGGCGGGTGCCCGGGCCAGGGCCAAGACCGGAGCCGGGCGGCTTCGTGTGACGGCTCGCGGCCCACCCGCCCAGCCGGCGAGACGCCGGCCGCCACAACCGGATTCGGAGGGGCCTTCGATCGAGAAGGCATGCGGCTCGCGGGTTGGCTATCGTCTGGGGCACGAGCTGCTCGACGACGTCGGCGACCGGGAAGGAACACCGCTCGACGAAGGTTGTTCGGCTCGAGGGAGGTCCACCATGCCCAGCACGATTACCGACGATGCTCTGCGACAGCTGTTCCTCGAGGCCCGGACGCACACTGCGTGGCTGGACCGGCCCGTACCTGACGAGCTCCTCCAGCAGCTGTACGACCTGCTCAGGATGGGCCCAACCAGCGCCAACTGCTCACCGGCGCGGCTCGTGTTCATACGGACTCCAGAGGGCAAGGAGCGGCTCCGACCGGCCCTGGCGGCGGGCAACGTGGACAAGACCATGGCGGCCCCGGTCACCGTCATCATCGGCTCCGACTTCGAGTTCTACGAGCGCCTCCCGGAGCTGTTCCCGCACACCGACGCCCGCTCCTGGTTCACCGGCAACCAGCCGCTGATCGATGAGACGGCGTTCCGCAACGCGACCCTGCAGGGTGGCTACCTGATCCTCGCGGCGCGCGCCCTCGGCCTGGACTGCGGACCGATGTCCGGGTTCGACCAGGGAAAGGTCAACCAGGAGTTCTTCGCCGGCACCCCGGTCCGCGCCAACTTTCTCTGCAATCTCGGCTACGGCGACCCGAGTGGGCTGTTTCCACGCTCCCCGCGGCTGCGCTTCGACGAGGCGTGCCGGATGGAGTGAATCCGCCCGCCCACCCGCCGAAGTTGAGAATGCAGAGTGAAGAGTGAAGAGTGCCCCCTCCCACCCAAGAGCCTGATCCGTGCGCCAGGTACATCGGAGGGGACAGACTCGAGGATCTGCTCGCTGGCGTCGACAGCCCTGCGGACAGGGCCCGGAGCCCGGCTCAACGGTCTCCGGCAATGACGCCACCCTTCTTCGAAGATCCTCACGGTGAAGACGACACGAGGTGCACCGTGCAACGCACGGAGTGCAAAAAACCACCCCCCACCTCGCCTCTCGCGTGCAGGCCTCCCAAGGGCTCGCTTCGCGCACCTGCTCGCAGGAGAAACGACGCTACGGACGCGCACCGAGACGCGGAGTCGGCTCCGGGGCGGGAGGGGGCACTCTGAACTCTGAACTCCCCACTCTTCACTCCCCACGATCCCCCGCTCTGCACTCTGCACACTCCGTGCTGCATCCTGCACCGCACGTTGCACTTCGTTGCGGCATCCAAAAATCCGAACAGTATTTCGGGACGCCGTCCGAAAACACGTACAGATCTCTCCGGGTTTTCGCCTCCCGATGTGGTCCACGCTGGCAAGGAATCTGCTATAGTCTCCGGCGGAATGACTGTGGCCCATACTCGATCGACTCCGGGGAAGGGAGGTGAGTCGTAGGTAACGCGAGCCGAGCGTTCGGCTCGAGCCGGAGGATCGACAGACCGTAGAGGTTCCTTTTATCCATTTTAGGAGGTGCGTGGATGCGAAATACTCTGATTCTTCTCACCGCCGCAGTGGTCGTCGGCCTCGTGGCCGGCCCGCTGATGGCACAGACGAGCACGGGTGCACTGAACGGTCGCGTGCAGTACGAAGGCGACCCGCTTCCGGGCGTGACGGTCAGCCTGTCCTCGCCGGCCCTGCAGGGCTCCAAGACGGCGATCACCAGTGCAGGCGGCGACTTCAACTTCCCCGGCCTGCCCCCGGGCACCTACAAGGTGACCTTCGCCCTGGACTCCTTCAAGACCCTCGACTACGAGGTCAAGGTCTCCACGGCCCAGACCCGTGAGCTTGACGTCATCATGTACCCCGAGGCGATCGAGGAAGAGATCATCGTCACCGGCCAGTACGAGACGGTGAGCTCCGGTAGCACGGCCTCGAGCACGATCGAGTACGACACGCTCGAGAAGCTGCCTGTGGGCCGCACGCCGCAGGCCGCCGTCGGTCTGTCCGCCGGTACCACAACCACCGGTCCGAACGGCAACACCACCATCTCGGGCGCGCAGTCGTACGAGAACCTGTACACCCTCAACGGTGTGGTGCTCAACGAGAACCTGCGTGGGCAGCCGTTCAACATGTTCATCGAGGACGCCATCCAGGAGACCACCGTGGTCACCAGCGGCGTGTCGGCCGAGTACGGCCGGTTCGCCGGCGGCGTGGTGAACATGGTCACCAAGACCGGTGGTAACGAGTTCTCCGGCTCGTTCCGGATCAACATGGACAACGACGACTGGTCGGCGAAGACCCCGTTCACCACCGAGCAGGTCGACGACATCAACCGGGTGTACGAGGCCACCTTCGGCGGCTTCGTCCTGCGCGACAAGCTGTGGTTCTTCACCGCTGGCCGCGACCGTGAGACCACCGGCTCGGCTCAGATTTCAACCCCGAACCAGCCCACCGCGGGCATTCCGTTCCCCACCGGCGAGACCGAGGAGCGGTTCGAGATCAAGCTGACCGGCTCGATCACCCCGAGCCACCGCGTCACCGGGACCTACATCGACATCGCCCGGGACCAGACCAACGACTTCTTCTTCACCCCGCGCGACGTGCGGCACATCGACCCCGAGCGCAGCCTCCCGCTGGAAGGCATGGCGTTCAACTACACCGGTGTGATCTCCGATAACTTCTTCATCGAGGCGCAGTACTCCGAGCGCGACTTCGCGTTCGTCGGCTCCGGCGGCGACGACCGCTCACTCGACTACGGCACCCCGATCTGGGACGGCTTCAACGGCGGCGCGTTCCACGCCCCGCTGTTCTGCGGCGTCTGCTCGGATGAGGAGCGCAACAACGAGAACACCCTCGCCAAGGCCTCCTGGTTCGTCTCCAGTGAGACCGCCGGCAGCCACGATCTCGTGTTCGGGTACGACACCTTCACGGACATCCGGATCGCCGACAACTGGCAGTCCGCGTCCGGGTGGATCATCTACACCGGTGTCGTCGGCGTCGAGCCCGACTACACCGTCCCCGGCGAGCCGCAGCTCTTCGTCGAGCCGGGCTTCAACACCGCAATGGCGTGGGGCTCGGTGCTCCAGGAGTCGCAGGGCACGGACTTCGAGACCAACTCGCTGTTCGTCAACGACACCTGGCGCGTGACCGACCAGATCACCGTCAACCTCGGTGTGCGCTACGACGAGAACGACGGCACCGATGCCGGCGGCGCCAAGGTCGTGGACGACTCGCGGATCAGCCCGCGGCTCGGCATGACCTGGGACCTGTTCGGCGACGGACAGTGGATTTTGAACGCCTCGGCCGCGCGGTACGTGACCGCGATCGCCAACAACCAGGCGGACGCCGGCTCCTCCGGCGGCCAGCCCACCTGGGCGTTCTGGTTCTACGGCGGCCCGTCCCTCGACGCCCGCAACATGCCTGGCGCCAACTGGTACGACCGCAACGCGGCCGTCCTGGATGAGATGTTCAACTGGTACTTCAACGTCTACGGCGGCCAGACGAACACCTCGCTGCTGTGGTTTGCTGACATGCCGGGTCTGACCCCGAAGGTCGCCGACAGCCTCTCCTCGCCGTACGGCGACGAGTACTCGCTCGGTATCACCAAGCGGCTCGGCAACCGCGGCGTGCTCCGCGCCGACTACGTGCACCGTGAGTACGGCGACTTCTACGCCTCGGAGATCGTTCCGAACCGAACCGTTAGCTCGGATCTGGCCGGGGTTCTCGATCTCTCGATCATCCAGAACGAGGACGACCTGCTCCGCCGTGAGTACGACGCCCTCATGACCCGCATCGACTACCGGTTCTCCGATCGCCTGATGATCGGCGGCAACTGGACCTGGTCGCATGCGCGCGGCAACTTCGACGGTGAGACCGGCGGCTCGGGCCCGGTGCCCTCCGGCGTCCTCGAGTACCAGGAGTACAAGGACCCGGCGTGGAACAGCCCGATGGGCGACCTGGCCATCGACCAGCGCCACAAGGTGCGCGTGTGGGGTATCTACGACCTGATGTCGACCGCCCGCCACAACCTGTCGGTGTCGGTGCTGCAGAACTTCTACTCCGGCAGCCCGTACTCGGCAACCGGCACCATCGAGGTGGAGCAGTACGTCGGCGATCCGGCGGCCCTCGGCTACGCCGTTGGCCCGGGCACGGTCACCTACTTCTTCTCCGGCCGTGGTGAGTACACCACCGACGACATCACCCGCACGGACCTGTCGCTGAACTACTCGTTCTTCGCGAACCTGTTCGGCGCCGAGGTCGAGATGTTCGTCCAGCCCGAGGTCCTCAACCTGTTCAACGAGGACGGCGTGACTGGCGTGAACACCTCCGTCCGGGTGCTGGAGGACTTCAACCCGTTCACCGAGCAGCCGGTTGAGGGTACCCACTGGGAGAAGGGCTCGCAGTTCGGTGAGCCCACCGGTGAGGGCAGCTTCCAGCTGCCGCGTACCTTCCGGGTGTCCCTGGGCATCCGCTTCTAGGCTGACTCTCAGCTGATACCATTGCGCCCCGGCCTCCGCCGGGGCGCTTTTTTTTTGTGCCCGTTCGCGCCAACCGATCACACCTCACCCACCGAGCCCGAACCCGGTGGCGGTTGGAGACCCCCGTCGCAACCGCGCCTCAACCTGCTCAGGCTCCGGTCGACCGCTTGGGCGCCTCTGGGAGACAGCAGCCGGCCGGGCGCCAACGCCGGTCTCGGTCCCCGCGCCGGCAGCGGTCGCATTCCGAGCGGAAAGCGTTTACACTGTGCATGATGGCGCTCGACGATCGCACAGGCGCTGCCGCGGTCCCGCTCCCGCCGGACGGCGTGGTGCTCGGAGCACACTCCGAAGGCACTCTTCGGGCCGCCCCGATCCATCGCTACACCACCGCTCGAGGCGACCTCGTGGTCGCAGCCAGCCACCACGGCGCCGGCTACAAGCCGATCAACGAGGACAGGATCGCGCTGCTCGAGCAGCCGCACCAGGTCGCCGCGTTCGTCGTCGATGGGATGGGTGGCCACCAGCGCGGCGACCTTGCCGCCGACGAGCTGTGCCGGTCGATGCTCGAGGTCGGCCAGCTTGCGGAGGACGCGCTCAAGGCCGAGATCACCTCTGCTCTCGTCGAGCGCGTGCGTCGGATCATTCAACAGCTCCCGGGCTTCAATCTTACCGACACCGTCCGGCGCCGGCTCGAGCCTCCGGCAGGAACGACCCTCGACCCGGAAGCGTTCCTGGATGCGGCACTGGCGGCCGTTCAGCAGGTCTCGGTCGAGCTCGAGCAGGTCGACCCCACCAGCCTCCGTCAGACCGCAGAGGTCATCCGCACCCTCGCCAACCTGGCTCCTCCCCATCCGATCGAGCTCGGCGTCCGACGCACCCGCGAGCGGCTGGCGACGTACGCCTCGGACGGCAGCGGCAGCAACCCGCCGGATGCCTGCTTCGTCGGTGTGGTCATCGACCGTCGCCGCGACGGCTCGCGCTGGCTCGACGTCCGTCAGATCGGCGACTGCAAGCTGGTGGTCGCCGCTGCTGACGGCACGGTCCGGTTTCAGACGCTCGGCGAGTCTGTCGTGCCCGAGCCCGACCTGACGAACCCGCGGGTCACCCTCCCCGAGCTGATGGCGTACAGCCTCCACCGCAACGTGGTCGCGAACTCGATCAACTCATCGCGCGGAGAGCTCAAGCGGTACCGTCGGGCCGATATACCGCTCCGGCTGAACCCTGGCGACCTGCTCCTGCTGTACTCCGACGGCGTCGACGACCTGTTCGCTCCCCGCGAGCTCATCAACATGCTCCATCCGGAGGACCCCGTCACCACCTTCCGCTGGCTGCTGCTGGCCAGCGAGCAACGGATGCTGTACGTCAGCCGGCTCCTGCGCGAGGAGCGCAACCGCTTGCCTCCAGACCAGCGGGCCCGCGCGTACCCCGAGGTGCATCGGCGGATGAACCAGAACCGGATCGATCAGGGCGCGTATGTCGAGACGTACTCCGACGGTACGACCTGCCGTTGGCTCAAGCCCCCGAAGTGCGACAACACCGCGTTGTGCATGATCCGGATCGGCTATGACGCGACGTAGGGTCGTGTCACGCCAGCCGGCGCCCGCTCTCAGGAAGACGACGACATCTACGGTGGTCGGGACATCGTGCCCCGACATGCTCCTTCCGAGGCGCCTCCGGTCGGGGCTGGAAGCCCCAACCACCGCGGAAGGCTTCCGTCAGCGCTTCGATGCTCCCTGCAACCAGCAGGCCTCCCGATGCGCCAGACATCAGAATCGGGGATGACCCGGGATGCGCCGGCTGCGTTGCTCTGGTAGCATATGCGCGGTCGGAAGGAGGCATGTACGATGAGACAAAAGCTGATCCTCGTGCTCTGCGGAGCACTCGTGGCAACGATGATCCCGGCGCTGGCGAACGCCCAGGTCGGCCGGATCCAGGGTCAAGTGTTCGATATGGAAGGCAACCCTCTCCAGGGTGTGACCGTCACCGTGACGGCGCCCGATCTGGACGAGTTCCAGATCGTCAAGACCACCAACAAGAAGGGCAAGTTCACGGTCACCCACTCCGATGTGGGCCGGACGTACCTGTACACCCTGTCCAAGGAGGGCTACCAGACCACCCGACAGGAGATCCAGCCCGCCGCCGGCGGCACCATGATGGCCGAGTTCAGACTGCCGCCGCCGCAGGCCGAGCAGGGCCCCTCGGCGCCCGCCGGCAAGAACCGGGCGATCAAGACCTACAACGAAGGCGTCGCCGCCCAGGACATGGGCGATCTCGATCTCGCTGCTGCCAAGTACCGTGAGGCCGCGGAGATCGACGAGAACCTCGCGGCTGCGTACACGGCCCTGTCGGCCGTCTACCACCTCCAGGAGGAGTACGAGAAGGCGGCCGAGGCCGCAGAGCAGGCGCTGGCAATCGACCCGAGCGATGTGCGCGCCCTCAACCTCCGCTACGATGCCTACCGGGCACTGGGTGACACCCAGAAGGCCAAGGAGGCCGAGGAGGACCTGCGAGCCGTCGGCGATCTGTCCGACGTGGCCAAGCGGGTGTACAACGAGGCCGTCGAGGCGTTCAACGCCGGCGACGCCGCCACCGCCATGTCCAAGTTCCTCCAGGTCGTCAACCTGGACCCGGAGCTGGTGCAGGCGTACGTCATCCTCGGCGCCATGTACCTCCAGCAGGACAGCGCCGCCCAGGCCCTCTCCATGGCCAAGAACGCCGTCGCTCGGGAGCCGGGCAACGTGCAAGCTCTGAAGATCCAGTACGACGCCGCCCGCAAGCTCGGTGACACAGGAGCTGCGGATGCCGCTCTTGACGGGCTCGTCGAGGTGGACCCGGAGTGGGTCGCCTCGAGCCTGTTCGAGCACGCCGTCGAGATGTACAACGCTGGCAACCTCGCCCTGGCCGAGGCGGAGCTCGAGAGCGTTCTCGATGCCGCGCCAGATCACGCAAGGGCCCACTACTTCCTGGGGCTGGTGCAGTTCAACCAGGGCAACAGTGAACGGGCCGTGGAGCTGCTCAAGCGGTTCATCGAGCTGGCGCCCGAGGATCCTGACGTCGCCTCCGCCAGGGAGATGATCTCCTACGCAGGAGGCTAGCTCTCGGACGTCCCGTCGCCGAACGGGAATCCTCAGTCGCCCGCATCCGTTCCGTCCGGTGGGAGACCACTCGTGAGCGGATCGATGCGGGCGCTTTTCTATGCCGTCCACACTGCTGTGGCTCCTCAGTGAAGGAGGTACTCATGCACCGAACCTTGCTCCTCGTCACCGCTGCCCTCACCATCGCTGCGACCCTCGCCGGCTGTGCCTCAAGCGGTTCCCAGACCGCCTACCCGCCCGAGGGCGAGCTGGACTTCCCCGGCGAGTGGATCGCGCGCCACCGCGGTCCACAGCTCGAAGCGCTCGTGGACTTCGAGTTTGCCGCCAAGAACCTCGGCGAGGAGTGGCTGATCCTCCACGTGGCGTTCGCCGGCAACCAGACCGCAGCCACCGAGGTCAACCGGGACCGGATCCACCTCCTGCTCCCTGACGGCAGCCGTCTTCCCCTTCCGCCGTACCAGGAGTTCACCCGTGCGTACCCGCAGCTGAAGAGCCAGGCCCGGCGCGCAGTCCTCGCAGCCTCACCGCTCGGCTTCGGCCGACCAGACCGGACGGCGTGCGAGCTGTCGTTCCAGCCGCTGCCGCAGACCGCCATGGTGCGCGAGGCCGTGCACGTCCACCTGCGCAGGATCTGCAGCGGCTTCCTGTACTTCCGGGTTCCGGGCGCCGTCCAGGCCGGCACCTACCGCCTCGAGGTGGAGCTCGAGGAGAAGACCGTCACCGTACCGTTCACCCTCGAACCGGCGTAGGCCCAGCCAACCCACGACGATACCGCCAGCCCCGTGACCCGCCCACCCGGCCCGCGGGACGCGGGCCGCCACAACCCGGATCCCAGCGCTCCTCGATTGTGGAAGCCGGCGTCTCGCCGGCTGGGTGGGCGGGTTACGAGGCATTTGACGAGCGAACCCATCGGAGCACGTGCCGGCCCAGGCCCCGGTCAGCGGCCCCGGCAGCCGGCCCCGGATGATGGCCAGGCAGCAACCATGGAGCTCTCAAGTCGACCCGACTCCTGAGCCGACCGAGACGGCGCTCCCGACATCCGCAGCGGTGCAGGTCAACCCGGGTTGATCACCGCGCAGACGTTGCCGCCGGCACGACGAACATGCCGTCGTGGACGACGCGGAGGACGGGCGGGGCTGTGGTGGCGCCGGTGGGACCGAACGCACGAGGACCACAGACGCCCAGGTCGTCGTCCATCTCCGCGAGGGCATCGCGGATCCGGGCGCGGTTCAGTCCCCCGGACCGGATCGCCCGCACGATCATCCCCACTCCATCGAAGGTGAGCGCTGCGGTGCTGTCGGGCGTCTCTCCGTAGCGGCCCTCGTACTGCTCGCGGAACCGCTGCAGTGGCTGTCTCTGAGACCACAGGTCGCAGGCGGCAACCACCCGAAGCCCCTCAGCGTCCGCTCCCGCCTCGGCAACCAGCTGCGGCAGAGCGAGATCCGGTCCGCCGTACACCGTCACATCGGGCTCATGCCGTCGCAGCCAGCGCAGGACGCGCACCCCTTCCGTGAAGGGCGTCCACAGCACAACAGCGTCGGTCTGCCGATCCAGCACGACCCTCAGCGTCTCCTCCATCTCCTCGTCGCGCGCATCCGGCACGACGACAGCGGTAGCCTCCACCGAGCCGCCCCGCCCGGTGAACGCCTTCGCCCACGCCTCGCCACGGTGGCGATGGTCATAGGTGTCCGCCACCACAACCACCGCCCGCAGCAACCCCCGCGCCTCGAGATCGTCCACCACCGTGTCGGCCAGCTCATCGTCTCCCGGGAAGCAGCGGAACATCCACGGGATGTTGATCTGCGTGAGCGACGCCTCGCTCGCCGCCGGCGCCACCAACGGCAGCTGCGCCTTGGTCACGATCTGCTCGGCGATATGGGTGCTCTCCCCACCGATGGCGCCAACCACGGCCCAGACCCGGTCGGCGTACACCAGCTGCACCACCTCGCGCGCGCTCCCCCAGACGTGATCGTCCGGGCGCACCGTCAGCACGAATGGGACGCCGCGATAGCCGCCGGAGGCGTTGGCCGACTCGATCGCCAGCTCCGCGCCACGCCGCATCGCCAGACCGGCCACCGCACGCTCACCTCGCGACGGCACGAACAGCCCGATGCGAACCGCCTCGAGGTCGTCGAGCTTCGGCGCCGCCTCGAGCCGCTGATCGGTCGTGTCGGCGTAAGGGCGCTCTCCCAGCTTCGCGTACGGCGTCGGCGTGGGTGCTCGATCCTCGGCTGCGGCGGGTGCTGCAAGGAGCAACGCGACCAGCAGCAGACCGCCCGACATCACGGCTCGGATCGTGAGTGCGCGATCGTCTTCCATCGCGCCGCCGGCTCGAACGGCTCGGTCTCCAGCACCGCGTGCGACGGCTTCGGCCGGTGGCACCGCTGACACCCATCGAGCGTCGCTTTCAGCCGCTTGAGCTCGACATTGCTGTCCTCACCGATCTCGGCCGCCCGACGCTGCGCCACGTGCTCACCACCCGGCCCGTGGCACGCCTCGCACTGCACGCCGTCCTCCAGGTGGAACGTCTCTGCACGCTGCGCCGTGGTCGCGCCGGCCGCGGTGGCGTGGCAGCTCAGACAGTCTGTCTCCTGGCCCAGCCGCTCGGCCGCCTCGACAATCTCCCGACCGTGACCGATGTCGACCATCCGGTGGGCGTTGCCGAGCACCATCTCCTCGTAGCCGGTGCCCAGCACCAGGTACGAGCGGGCGTGCGCCGTTGCGGTCCAGGGCACTCCGGCGTTTCCGGCGTGGCACGACAGACACACGCCCACACCGACGTACACCGGCTCCCCCTCTGCACCCGCAGCCAGACCCACAGCTCCCGCAACCGTCAGCAGCGCCAGCCAACAGACAGCGCGTCTTCGAAAGCTACTCATCCGACATCTCCACGACCCGCGGCAGGTCCACCCCCGCCTCCTGCTCGGACATATACAGCCAGCTGCCGTCCTGGACCTTCGCCACGGCGATGGGTCCGGCGTCACAGTAGATGTCGTTGAGCGGGATCGCGCCCGTCACCCCATGGAATATGTCCTTCCGGCGTCGCTCCAGGGCATCGCGGATCAGAGCCCGGTTGAGCCCCGCCTCCTCGATCGCCTCCAGCAGCATCACCATGCCGTCGTAGGCGTGCGCCGCATAGGTCTCCGGCTGCTCACCGAACCTCTTCTCGTAGCGAGCACGAAACGCCTCGAGCTTCGGGTTGCCGGCGGTCGGATCCCACGGGCTCGCGGCAACAACGCCCTCTGCCGCGTCGCCCGCTATCTCGAGGAAGCGGGGATCCGTGAGCCGGTCCGAGCCGAGGACCGGCTGATTCATTCCCATCTCCCGCATCTGCCGGACGATTCTTGCGCTCTCCTCGGCGTTACCCCAGACGAAGACGGCGTCCGGCTCGACCCGCTGGATCGCTTTCAGCCGGTCCGAGAAGTCGGTCTCGCCGTTGTTGAACTTGACCTCGATCGGGATCGGATGGCCGAGCCTGCGTGAGGCCTCGCGGAACTCCTTGGTGCCGACGCGTCCGTACCGTCCGTTGTAGCGGAACACTGCCACACGCTCCCAGCCTCTCGCCTCGTAGGCGTACTTGGCCAGCACGTAGCACTGCATGCGGTCGTCGGAGATCACCCGGAACAGCCACGGAATCCGGGTCTCCGGGAAGGTTGGGTCCGTGTCGGCGCTGTTCATGATCGGGATCTCCACCTTGAGCGCGATCCGGATCAGGATGTGCGAGTTCTCACCGCCGATCGTCCCGAACAGCGCCCACACCTCCTCGTCGTAGCACAGCTCGACCACGTTGGTGGAGAACGGCGCCCACAGCCAGCCGAAGTCCACCTGGACGACGGGATCGTTGCGGGTCACCATCTCGAACGGCAGCTCGCCGCGGTAGCCACCGGCAGCGTTCGCCTCCTCGACCGCCAGGGTCGCACCGCGCAGCATGTGCTGCCCGATCGCGAAGTACTGGCGCGGCATCATGTCGCCATACTCATCCGGAATCACCCGTTGCAGGGGGCCAACGTAGCCGATCTTGACACTCGTGAGCCCCTCCGGCTCGGGGTACTCCCGTCCTGGACCCGTGTACTCGAGGCCGGTACCGGCGGAGTCCAGAAAGAACCGCAGGTACGGCTCGTGCTCCCGGTACGGAATCATGTCGTCCGGGGTGTTGTAGTAGCGCTGGTCCGGCTCCAGCGCCGTGCCGCAGATGTCGCACACCTTCGCGGCCGGCTTCCCCGGGCGCGCGGACCCGCTGGGCGCGGGCCCCCCGGGCTCCGTCGGCTCGCCCTCCGGCGGCGCGA
>CAZEJK010000016.1:0-29737 GCA_964512045.1 uncultured Thermoanaerobaculia bacterium | reverse complement strand
ATGCTCAACGCCGGCGCCACCATCGTGGCGCCGAGGAGCAGCAGGACACCCACGCCAGCAGCGGTCAGTGTCCGTCGTCTGAGCGTCATGACGCACCTCCGTGACCCTCGTCGCGGTCCGCATTCTCTGCCACGGCCTCGCCGGGGTCGGACGCTGGCGCTGCCACTCCGGGCAGCACGCCACGGCTGAGCCCGTGTGAGGTTCCGACCCACACCTCGGTGTCAGAGAAGTCCACCGACAGCACGAACCGGTGACCGATCGCACTTTCGCTGCTGCGGGTCTCGACCTTCTCGCCGCCTCGCCACAGGGTCACCACCCCGTGATGGTCGTCCTCCTCATCCGTGGTGTAGGTCACCCAGGTGTTCCGGTCGTAGTCGAGGACGCTCAGACCCTTGTCGGTACAGATCCATCCCTCGTGGGTACCGGGACGGGCGCGGGAGAAGTTGATGAAGTTGCTCGCCAGGCCGCTATCGTGGTCGAAGAAGCTGCGCCACCGGCGGAAGTCGTACACGCTCAACCCGAAGTAGGTCGTCGCCCACAGCAGGCCCGACTCGTACGACGGGCTCGTGGTGATGTTGTGCACCAGCCCGTCGTTGGGAAACAGCTCGATCTCGAACTCGCCGTCCGGATCCAGGTAGTGACGGAAGTGGTCGTGGGCCACGTCGTACTCGATGATGCCGCCCCCCCACGCCGCGATGTACACCTTGCCGTCGCCGGCCGACAGGTTGTAGCACCAGTTCTCGTCGGTGGGCATGTTGAGCGAGGAGTAGATCGACCACGTGCCGCTGTCCAGGTCGAGGCGGCTGGCGCCCGCCGTGGTGGCCGCCCACACCTCACCCTCGTACACTCTCACCGAGAACACCACGTCGTTCGCCAGACCGCTGTTGAACTGGTCGTAGTTGGTCACCACCCGGCCGCCGGAGAGGTGGCTCAGACCACCGAACGTCGCCGCCCAGACGTCGCCGGTCTCGGGATCCACCGCCACCGACATCACCGCCTGATGACCGAGCCCCTGCTCCGGTCCCCACACCTGCACCTTCTTCGTCTCAGTGTGCAGACAGGCCAGCCCGTTGTCGGTGCCGAGCCACACCCGGTCCCGACGAACGTCATCGAACTCCACCCAGAAGATATGGTCGTTGGGCAGGCCATCGGCCGTGGTGAAGCTCTGCCAGCTCGCAACGACCGGCGGGAACTCCTCCATCGACACGTCGGTCGCCGGCGCCGGCTGCTCGGCGCCAACCGACAGCGCCAGTCCGATCAACGCCACTCCCCCTGCTACACACACAGCCCGGGGTCCTGTGACCATCGCCGTTCTCCTCTCGTCCATCGCTCTCATACCGTCGTCATCGTCGTTCGTCCGCACCAGCTCAACACCTCGCACGGCTGTCACTCGGAGCTCCGGGGGTGGCTGGGGGAACTCTGACCTCTTCACTCGTCACTCTTCACTCTCAACTCTCAGCTGTCATAACGTTTTCAGATACTCGATGAGGTCGTTGAGCTGTTGCTTGGTGAGGTCGTTGGCCACACCGTGCAGGTCGTACGGGTTGTACAGGGTCCAGATCTCCTCCAACGACCAGCACCGTCCATCGTGCAGGTACGGCGCCGTCTCGACGACATTGCTCAGCTGCGGCGTATCGATCTCGCCCTCGGTGTCGAAGTACGCCCGAGTCCCCACGTCGTGCAGCTGGCGGTCGGTGTAGTACGGCGGCGGATGGCAGGTGATGCACCGGTTGGCGATCGGGATGTACGCCCCGTCGTTGGCTCGGTCACGCTCGAACAGCGCCTTGCCGCGGCGCTGCGCCGCTGTCAGCTTGCCGTCCTCGCCAACGCTCCGGTTCGGTGGCAGCGGGATCGACTCGATGAACGCCACGACCGCGTCCTTGTCGCTGCCGGTGAAGCCGTGCGACCGGAAGAAGAGCTGCGCCGCCCGCGGTCCCTCCTGGCGCGCCAGGGTGGGGTTCTTGCCGTTCCACTTGAACGGGCCGGTGTGCGCCACCCCGCGCATGGTCCGGTTGTCCACCAGGTTGCCGCCGAGGCCGCCGTCGACGGCGATGTCGTACAGCAGGCCGTCCACGTTGTTCTCCGGATGGCAGGTGTTGCACGACATCTGTCGCTGGAAGCTGATGACCGCCTGGTTGAACAGGTACTCCCCCCGGCGCACGACCGTGATCTCGTCTGGACCGCCGAGATCGATCTCGGACACCGCCCGGTGGGACGCCGTATCGATCACCGTGATCGAGTCGGAGAGACGGTTGGCCACATACACGCGCCTCCCATCCGGCGACACCACCAGCCCTTTCGGGTTGTCGCCGGTGGGGATGCGGGCGGCGACGTACTCGAAGCTCATCCCCAGGTGCCGGGCGTACCGCTCCAGCTCGGTGTCGGAGGCGCCGATCTGACCTTCGGCGATCTCGAGCACCTCCGCCACGCGCTGCATGTCGAGGACCGAGACGGTGTCCACCCCGCTCGAGCTCACGTACGCCCAGCGGCCGTCCGGGGTGAACGCCAGACCGAACGGATCGGCGAAGTAGAGGTTCATCTCGTCGAGCAGAAGAAACCCGACGCGCCCTCCCGGCTCCGCCTCCGCGATGGCCACGCCGTAGGTCACCATCCACCCCTGGTAGATCTGCGTCTCCGGGATCAGGTTCTTCGGAAGCTCCAGCGCCACCAGCACCAGCTCACCGTCCGGCGTCGTCGCGATCCCCTGAGAGATGTCGGTGGAGTGGAGCATGCGCCGATCCGCCACGATCTGACGCTCGGCGTCGATGATCGTGATCTCGGACTCCGGAGTCTGGCGGAACGGCACCGGGTTGGTGAGCTGGTTACTGACGTAGACCCACCGGCCATCCGGGCTCAGGGTCACCTCGAACGGCTGCTGACCGGCCCGTAGCCGCTTGATCTCCTCGAACGTGGCGGTATCGATCAGCGACACGTCGTCGCTGAACAGGTTCGCCACGTACAGCGTCTCCCCCGAGCGGTCCGTGACGAGCCCGTGGGGATCGCCGCCACAGCCCACGGTGCGCACGACCTCGAGCGAACGGGTGTCGATCACCGAGATCGTATCGTCGATCCGGTTCGTCACATACAGCAGCTCTCCGTCCGGGCTCAGCGTCGCCGCGTACGGCCACCGTCCGACCGGCACCTCTGCCAGCACCGCCTCGGAGGCCGTGTCGAGCACCTGGACGACGTTCGCGTTCTCGCACACCACATACAGCCGCGTGCCGTCCGCAGAGACCGTCAGGTTGATCGGCGACTTGTAGAGATCATCGGTCGGCGTCCGCACACCCTCGCGGGTCCCGTCGGGTCGATCGAGGCCAACTCCAGCCGCCGCCCCGCCTGCCAGCGCCGCGGCGAGGATCAGAGCAGCTCCGCCCAGCCGCCGCACTCGCGCCCTCATGGGCTCACCTTCCCCTCGTCGTCCGTCGCCTGCCGTTCGGCGGGCGCCGGGGACGAGCCCTGTGGTGGCTCCGGCTCGGTCACGGTCAGGATCTGATCCGCCGGAACCTTCTCGAGCGTCTGCACGATCCCGCTCGGCCAGTGGACCTCCAGACGATCCACCACAGTCGCAGCCCCGAGACCGAAGTGGAGGCGCGGATCGTTGAACGAGAGGTACCCGGACGCGGCGCCTGCCTGTCGCAGCCAGCGCTGCTCGCCGGCATGCACCACCACCTTCGCGCCGCGGCCATCGCTCGGGCTCGTCCTGCCGCGAAGAGCGATCTTCAACCAGTGGGTCGGGCCCTCCCAGTCGTTGCGCAGCAGCACGGTCGGACCGCCCAGGTTGGCCACCAGCACGTCCATGTCGCCATCGTTGTCCCAGTCCACCGCGGCGGCGCCTCGACCCACGTGCTCCGCCTCATGGAAGTACGGCCCGCACTCCAGGGTCACATCCTCGAACCGCATCGCCCCGCGGTTCAGCAGCAGCATGTCCTCCTCGCCGTACAGGTGGTGGGCGTCGCCGTTGGTGACGAAGAGGTCCTCGAGCCCGTCGTTGTCGACATCGATGATCACCGGCGCCCAGCTGGTGTACTGGCCGGCGGCCTCCGCCACCCCGGACCGGGCCGACATCTCGAGAAACATCTCGCCGTCGTTGCGATACAGGCTCGAGTACCCCATATCCGGCACGAACAGGTCGAGATCGCCGTCGTTGTCCAGGTCGGCGAACGCCGGCGCCATCGACGACGTGGCCTCGCCGAAGCCGCCGAACGCCACCCCCTGGCGCAGCGCCACCTCGGCAAACGTCCCGTCGCCGTTGTTGCGGAACAGGTAGTTCTCCATGGCGTCGTTGGAGGCGAAGATGTCGAGATCGCCGTCGCCGTCGTAGTCCGCCGCGCCAACGCTCATGGTGCGCCCGTTGGGCTTGAGCACGCCGGCCTTCTCGGTCACGTCCGTGAAGGTGCCGTCGCCGTTGTTGCGGTAGAGGATGTCTGGCTGACCATCGTACGACAGGGGGCCGGGCAGCCCCTCCGGCCCGAAGAAGTAGCGGTACTCCGGGTCGAACGCCAGGTAGTTGGCCACATAGAGATCGAGCCAGCCGTCGCCGTCGTAGTCGAGGAAGACCCCGTGCAGCGACCACTTCGTGAACCCCTTGAGCTCCTCGGGGCCGGTCACCCCCGCCGCCTCGGCGACGTCCGTGAACGTACCGTCGCCGTTGTTGCGGTACAGGCGGTTCGGTCCGTAGTTGGCGACGAACAGGTCCGGGTCCCCGTCCGCGTCGTAGTCGCCGACGATCGCTCCCATCCCGTAGCCGCCACACCCCGTGCCCGAGACCTCCGTCACATCGGTGAACGTTCCATCACCGTTGTTGCGGTACAGCCGGTTCGTCGGCGGCTCGGTCGGCGACTCGCCCTCCGGGTATGGATCGCTCAGCCCATCGACGGGTGCCCCGTTGATGAGGTACAGGTCCATGTCCCCGTCGCCATCGAAGTCGAGCACCGCACAGCCCGGACCGGTCGCCTCGAGAATCGTGCTCAGCTCGGGATCGCCCCAGGTGTGGGTGAGCTCGATACCCACCTCGCCAGTCACATCGGCAAACGACGGGAGCCGACGTTCCGCCGACCCGCACGGCGCCGTGATCAGCACCGCAGCCAGCCCGATTCCGACGCTCATGCGTACCGTTGCTCTGCCGATCATCGATCGCCTCCATGTCCACCAGTGACCGCTGGCTCGTGCGCCGCAACCATCTCCGCCGCCGGCTCCGTCGTGGCTGGCTCGCGAGCGACATCCACGCCGTCCTGCGCCACCAATGAGGTCGGCGCCATCTTCAGCAGCGCGTCCGTTGCACGGTTGCGAGGCGTCAGCTCCGGGTCGGCGTGGCAGCCCACGCACCCCCGCTGACTCGCCGAGCGCACCCACGCCCACGCGCGCATCGTCGACAGAACGTTGTGGTCGGCGTCGAGCAGCTCGATGTAGAACGGCACGTTGCCCGGAGCGTTGACGAAGAACGAGCCGTCCGGCTCCACAGGCGCCTCGCCGAGCACCCGCGTGGCGACGCCGGGGGGTGGCCACTGCCCGTCCTCGGTCTCTGCGACCGCCGCATCCGGTCCCACCGCCAGCCCCTCGATGAAACGCGCCCACCGCACCTCGCCGCGCTCGAGCTCCGCCAGCTCCTCGCGATCGGTGTCGTACACGCTCATGCAATGGAGCTGGCCTGCCCCTTCGAACCCCGGGATATCCAGGACGGAGGCAAACTCGAGCATCGGGATTCTGGCGATCGGTTCTTCATGCGGCGCCAGCGCCATCGCGTCCACATCGTGCCACTCCGGATCGTCGAACAGGACGCCGGTGCGGACCCCGGTCTCCGGGTCCACGGTCACGACACGGTAGCTGGACGACCCGTCGGTGTACGCTGCCACCAGGCCCCCACCCGGCAGCGCCTGGGGTGTGCGGTACCGACCTGTCGCCGCCTCGCCGAGGACCGTTCGGCTGTGCATCGGTCGCCGCATGGACAGCCGCACCAGCCGTCCACCGCCATCGCCAGCCTTCTCGTCCGGCTCGATGAACACCACCAGGCGCTCGTGAGCCAGCTCGCACGGCTGGCTCGCCGCTGGTGGCGCCGGTCCGTACGTCCCATAGAACGGGTTCGGGTTATCGCCCGCCCAGGTGATCGTCAGCAGCGCGTCCCGATCCCATTGCGAGCTGGCGAACAGGATCCGGCCATCGGCCATCACCGTCGGCGAGCGGTCTCCGCCGAGGTTGTACGTCGTGCGCCACAGCACCGTCCCGCGTCCAGTCACCGGCTCACGGCTCATCGCGTACAGCGACGGGATCTTCGTGCCGTCTGTCCGAAGCTCGCCCGCCGCCGTGCTCACAAACGTGATCCAGCGCACCCGGTCCTCGAAGTCCGGGGGAGTCACGGACGCCCGCGCCAGGTACAGCGGCTCCGTACAGTCCCCGAGATCCTCGGTCAGCTGGACCACCCGCCGGGTGTCGGAGCTCAGGTCCAGCTCGTAGATGCTCCACGGATCTCCGGCGGCCCGCTGACCGGCGAACAGCAGCGCCGAGCCGTCGTACGCCACCGCGGGATCGCACGCCGACGCGAACCTCTCGGTCAGATTGACCACGGCGCCGTCCGGTGTCACGAGCACGATCCGGCAGCCCGCGCAGTGTCCGGCGCCGTCGTTCGAGCCGCTCGCTGGCTCCTGCGTCACCACCATCGGCCACTGAACGTCGATGTGCACCTGACCGTCCGTCGCTGGCTCCGCGGCGCCTATCGACCCGGCCCCGGGCACGAGCAGCGCCCCGAGCACCGCGACGATCCCTCGTCCTGTCAGCCATCTCGAGCACCGCGTTGAACGTTCCCTTCGCAGCATCGCAACTCCTCAGCCGCGATGATAGCAGGTGACTGAGCCACGACATTTTGTGCGACAGCGTCGCAGAATTGCGGTGACCTGCGGCACGGGGTACCATCCTCAGCCGTGAGCGACGGTACTCCTTTTCGCAGCCCATCCTGTCATCTGTCCACGCTCGAGATCGAGGCCGCAGGAACGCTGCTGTCCACCGGCGACGAGCACGAGCTCGGCCTGTACACCTGGCAACCGGAGGCAGACGGCCAGGTGGAGAGGGAGGCTGTCGGACGGGTGTACGCCACGCTGGCCGAGCAGCTCGCCAGTCGCGGCGAGGTCGTCCTGCTCGAGAAGGTGTTCGTTTCCCTGCCTGCCCTGCAATCGGCACTGGAGGCGCGTGCGCGGGTCGTGCAGGAGGCGGTCGGCGCAGCATGGCGCGAGCCGACGGTGATCGAGGGGCGCCCGTGCTCGGGTCCCGGGCTCGCCGGCGTGCACCTGATCACGGCCAGACCTGCGACGGGCGCCGTGCCGCGGATGGTCGAGGTTGATGGCACGGTCACCGGCATCGAGGTCGAGGGCGCGCACGGTCGCTACCTCGCACTGTCGGACCTGGTGCGCTCGCTGCCAGCGGCAGGCGACGACCTGTCGCCCGAGGACGAGGCCGAGCAGGTGCTCCACCACGCCGGCCAGCTCCTCACATCGAGTGGCTGGAGCGTCACCGAGATCCAGCGCACGTGGTTCTACCTGCGCGACATTCTGTCCTGGTACGACGGCTTCAACCGGGCCCGCAACCGGGCGTTCGACACCCTCGGGCTCATGCGCGATGGAAGCACCATCATCCCCGCCAGCACCGGCATCTCCGGCGTCGGGCTGCACGGCCGCTCGACCGTGCTCGACCTGCTCGCCGTCCGCGGCACGCCCGGCACCCGGTTCGCCGTCGAGCGCCTCGCCAACCCGCAGCAGAACGAGGCGCCGGAGTACGGATCGGCGTTCTCGCGCGGCCTCTCCGTCACCATCGGCCCCAGTCGCCTGCTGCTGGTCTCCGGAACCGCCTCCATCGACGACGCCGGCCGGTCCACCCACGACGGGGACTTCGAAGGACAGACGGAGACGACGCTGGACACCGTGGCGGCCCTGCTCGGCACCGCCGGCGCCGGCCTTGCAGACATCTGTCAGGCCACGGCGTTCGTCAAACGTCCTGCAGACGTTCCCGCGTTCCGGAGGATCCTCACAGACCGCGGTCTCGACCACCTACCGATCCTCTGCACCATCGCAGACGTCTGCCGCCCGGAGCTCCTGTTCGAGCTCGACGCGACGGCGCTTCTTCCCAGCGCACACGCCCGGGAGTAGACCCAGGAAACACCCGACCTCATCTGAGCGGTTCTTGCCGGCGATGCCCCGGCGTCGCCACGATGGGCGGCTGGGCTACCGGATTCCGGGGCCAGGATCGGCACCAGGGCCGAGCAGGTCATCGCCCACCCTCCCGGCCCGCGAGACGCGGGCCGCCACAAGTGGATCGCGACGGCTTCAACTGTGGAAGCCTGCGTCTCGCGGGCTGGGGGATGGGTGGGCCTGTTGCTCCACCGGGCCTCTACTCTCGCCCGTCGAGGTAGCGGGTGTTGTACCGCTCATGCAGTCGGTCGCGCAGACTGGTGTCAGCACGACGATGCGGCAGCGGCCCGACCGTATCACCGTCCCTGGTGAACAGGTCGACGTCCTTGCACCACCCCTCGCTCTCGAGCACGAGCCTCCGCGTCCAGCCGGATGGCGGCTGCGCCTCCGGCGCCGCGAAATCCAGCCGCACCTCCTCACCGGGTCCGATGATCGCCACCGCATCATCGACAGAAGCGACCAGCTCGGTCACCGGGCCGGTGGCCGTGTACCAGCCCGCGGGGATGCGGGTGTCCCACACCGGCAGCCGACGGTCGTCATCGTAGTGTGGCAACCGCTGCGGACCGGTCGTGCGTCTCGCGAACCCGCCGCGAGCCAGCTCGGCGGACAGCAACGGCAGCTCCAGCCGACGGGCCTGAGGGCACGGCTCGGCCACGGCCACGGCGATCCGATCCCAGTACACCTCCTGGTTCGTGCGCAGCCGCAGCTCCCGTGCTCCCGCGGGCAGCTCCGGGAGTGGCGCCGACATCTGCCGCGGCATCCCTGCGGGGTAGCCCATCTGTGACCACACCTCGCGCCACACACCATCGGCCCCTCGCGCCTCCACGCTCGGCGCCTCGTACGTCGCGCCGGCCTGCCAGGCGGCGAAGTTGGTCTGCGAGTAGGGGTACTCAACCCATCCATCAGCCACCAGAACCAGACGATCACCGAGCTGATCCAGCGGCTCGGCAAAGCGCAGGGTCAGGACGTGCTCACCGGCCAGCCGCCCGATGAACCGATGGTCCAGCTCGCCCACCGGTGCTGCCACCTGGTCGGCGTTGAGCACCGTCCCGGTCACATCCATCCCCCGCTCGTTACGGGCCATGACCGGCTGCACCGATGTCCGGTAGAACACCGGCTCGCCGGTGGGCTCTGGCGGTGAGATCCCCATCCGCTCATCGATCGTCATCGACCAGCCGGGAGGCAGGTCGTACGCCACGAGACGTGCGGAGTCGAGGTACGCCACCTCCTCCATCGGCTCGGCCACCTTCAGCGACAGACGCCCGTCTCGCGGGACCGGCACGCCATCGGGAAGCAGCAGACGCTCCCACGGTCGCGGCGTGCCGTACTCGCCAGGAGGTCCGAGGGCGTACCCGATGCCGCCGACGCCGAGAATGTCGCTCACGAACGCATACCCCTCCCCGTCCCAGGCGAACAGAACGGGGCAGCTGGAGAGCTGCCGCTGGGTCTCGGTCACGCGGTGCACCGTTCCGGCCTGCAGAGCGAGCTCCGTCTGGAACACACCGTCCGACCAGTCGATGGCGATGAAGTCCGCCGAGGGCGCTCCGCCGAGACCCACGGCCACGGGCTGTAGATCCTGACCGGGCGCAGCACGATGGGACAGCGTGTCGACGGCGGTCCACCGGGATCCGACGCGAACGGCCAGCCCCGCACCGATCCCCGAGGCGTTCGATCGCATGGACTGTCCCACGTCCTCGGCGCCGGACAGCGCAACGGCGAGGAACCCGGCTCTGCCGGGCCCTGCCGCCCAGATCTGCGGGGCGCCTTCGGACGGCCACACGACCATCTCGGGACCATCCGACGGGTCGCGAAGCACGAGGGCCCAGCCCGCGATCTCCGAGCCCTGCTGGAGCTGGCCGGACCCGTACAGCACCTCGCCGGAGGTGGCATGGAGCACGCTCCATCGACGCGGCGCCACGACCACGAGATCGAGATCGCCATCGCCGTTGACATCGGTCAGGCTCAGCCCGGTGACCGGCGCATCGACCGCGGCGAGCTGCTCATCGCGCCACGCGTCGCCCTGCCGCGTCCAGCGTCGGATGACGCCATCGCGCTCGGCAGCGTACAGCTCCGCACGACCGTCCACGTCCCCGTCGCCGGCCACGACGGCCGTCAGCTCGCGCGCCTGAAACGCCTCGAGCCCGGCAGCCGGCCGGTACTCCCACAGCAGGAGGTTCTCGTAGACGGCATGGGGCGGCTCGTCGTGGAGCACCACGATGTCGGCGTCACGGTCATGATCGAGATCCGCGAAAAGGACCGACCGCGAGCCCCGTCCGTCACCGGTCAGGCCGTGATCCGCAGCCAGCGGACGGAAGGTCCCGTCACGGTTGTTGTTCAGCAGCTCGTCGTCGCCGTCGGCGTTGACCAGGAAGACATCGAGGTCGCCGTCATGGTCCGCATCCACCAGCGCGCCGTCGACGGTGTCACGCTCTCCACCGCCGGCGCCAGAGGCCTCGGTGACATCCTCCCAGCGGCCCTCGCCGCGACCGAGCAGGAGGCGGTTCTCTCCGTCGCGGCACAGGTACACGTCGGTGAAGCCGTCGTTGTCGAGATCTCCCCAGAGGGCGGCACGGACACCGGGGAGCTGCGCCAGCGGATGGTCCTCGTCCAGCGCCATCGCTCCATTCGTCTGCTGGACGACCACAGCGTTGCCACCACCCGGCAGACCGCCGGCGGCGAACAGGTCCACCATGCCGTCGCCGGTGACATCCGCCACCGAGACCGAGGCGGCCGAAACCACCGTCGCCGCACCGAGCATCGTCGCCGGCTCGACGAACGGCGCACCGGCAACGGGCGTCACCGGCGCCGCGGCCGGCCGGTCGATGGTCACCACCTCGGCGAGGCGCCCCATCTTCGTGTACTTGAACTCGACCAGCCTCGCTCGCGGGTTGTCCGCCAGCTTCTGGAAGGTCGACAGCAGGTCCATCGCCCGATCGCGCTCGCGCATCCGCTGCAGGGCCTGGAAGCCGCGATAGTACGCGCTGCGCAGGTACGGGTCGTTGTCGATCGCCCGCTCGTACCACGACACCGCCTCCCCCGGGCGGTCGAGCTGCATCAGACACTGACCCATGAAGTAGGCGGCGTCGGCACTCTCCGGACGAGCCTCGAGCACTGCCTCGAAGTCCTCCAACGCGGCCTCACCACGGCCCAGGAAAAGCTCGATCACCCCCTGGGTGTAGCGCGCGCGGACATGGTCTGGATCGACCTCCAACGCGCGCGCCAGCAGGTCCAATGCCGCCTTCTCGTCACCCTCCTTCTGGCGGTTCAAGGTGGCGATGGCCAGGTTCAGCAGCAGATCAGGATGGTCGGGATGCTGCTCGACTAAAGCTGCGAACACCTCGCGGGCGGCATCGTAGTCGAACGAGCCCATCAGGCCGACGCCGCGGTTGACGGTGGCCACCGTCTGCTCGTCGAGCCCGTCCGCCGGTTCGAGAGCAGTGCACCCCCCGTTCCCCACGATGAGCGGGAAGATGACCAACACAGCACCCAGAACGAGAGAAGGTCGTCTTACATGCATACCGCTGCCTCCACAAGAGAATCAACGCCCCCTCGGGCTCCGTCCATCCCGGAGCCTCGGAGGATCTGCAACCTGTTTGAAACGAATGATTTAAGGAAACAGATGACCGCGACCACTACGGATGTCACGGAACGTCGGCAGAGGGATCCCCGACCAGGAAGCGGCCGACGCCACGCGCCACCCTTCGGGCCGCCTCCAGCAGCGCACCGAGCTCGGCGAACGGGATCTGCTGAGATCCGTCCGACAGGGCGTGATCGGGATCCGGATGTGCCTCGATCAGCAATCCGTCTGCCCCGGCAGCCACTGAAGCCAGCGCAAGGGGCTGCACCAGTCTGCGATGCCCGGCCGGGTGGGATGGATCCACGACCACCGGCAAGCCGAGCCGCTCGTGCGCCAGCGGCACAGCTGCGATATCGAGCGTGAACCGCGTCGCAGTCTCGAACGTCCGGATGCCGCGCTCACACAGGATGACCAGATCGTTGCCCTCGTTGCGGATGTAGCCCGCGGCGTGCAGCCACTCGTCGATGGTTGCGCCGAAACCTCGTTTCAGCAGCACCGGCACCTGCGCCTGGCCGAGCTCCCGGAGCAACGGCACGTTCTGCATGTTGCGCGTCCCCACCTGGACGATATCGATGTACGGCAACGCCGCCTCGAGATCGCTCGGAGAGAGGACCTCGGAGACGGTCAGGAGCCCATGGGAGTCGGCGGCGGCACGCAGAAAGCGGAGCCCGTCCAGCCCCAGCCCACGGAACGACGTCGGCATCGTCCTCGTCTTGAATGCGCCGCCACGCAGAACCGGCACACCCATCCCGGCCGCAGCCTCGGCAACCGCCAGGATCTGCTCCTCGGACTCGATGGCACACGGACCGGCCATCGGCACGACGCCATCACCGCCAAAAACGACGCTGCCAACCTGCACACGGCTCGGGGAAACCTGCTCCATCCACTACTCCAAAGCGCTCGGATGCTACGCCCCCGCACCAACAGGTGTCAAGGAAACCGGTTGGCCGGCATCTCGCAGGACCTTCTTGGACCCATGGATCCACACATGCCCACAGACTCCGTCGCAACTCTCAGAAGCTCGATCTTCCGTACCTTGGCTGAATTGCGACAGATCTCGAACCTCCACCGCGCACGGCCTCCCAAGCGAAGTATCGTACACTCGGGCTCCGGTGCTGTTTCCGACTCTCGACTACGTGCTCTTCCTGGCGCTCGTGGTGGTGCTGTACTGGGTTGTCCCGGCACGGTATCGGCTCTGGGTACTCACCGCCGCGTCGGTTGCCTTCTACGCCTCGTGGCGTGTGGCCTATCTCCCGGTCCTTGCCGCCATCGTGGTCGTGGCGTGGGCGGGCGGACTGTGGATGGCTCGCCTCGCCTCGCAGGAGGCTGCGGGCCGGCCGGCGTCCCGCGGCGCACTGCTGGTGGGCCTGCTCCTGCTTCCGCTGATCGTGTTCAAGTACTGGAACTGGCTGATCACCGACCTCTTCACCGTGCTCGGACACACCGGGCTCGACGTGCCGCCTCCTACCGTGTCGTTGGAGCTGCCGCTGGGCATCTCGTTCTTCACCTTCCAGACCGTCGCCTACGTGGTCGACGTCCGCCGTACCGCTGCAGCCGAGCACAGTCCAGTACGTTTTTCGACCTTCGTCATGTTCTTTCCACAGCTCGTCGCCGGGCCGATCGTGCGTCGCCACGAGCTGATTCCTCAGCTTCAAGCGCTGCCGCTGCTCCGCTCAGGGCAGGTGGGCGCCGGGCTCTTCCGGATCGGCCGCGGCATGGTCAAGAAGGTGCTCTTCGCCGACGTCTTGCGGGTTGGCATCGTGGACTCTTTGTTCGCCGATCCGGGCCACTTCACTGGCCTCGAGCTGCTGATCGGGCTGTACGCTTACACACTGCAGATCTACTGCGACTTCTCCGGCTACACCGACATCGCCATTGGCTCCGCACGCCTGTTCGGCATCGAGCTGCCGGAGAACTTCCGACGGCCGTACAAGGCCACCAGCGTGGCGGGGTTCTGGCGTCGCTGGCACATGACGCTGTCGAACTGGGTCCGCGACTACGTGTACTACCCCCTCGGCGGCAGCCGCGTCGCCTCGCAACCGCGGGTGTACGTGAACATCCTCATCACCCTCCTGATCATCGGCGTCTGGCACGGAGCCTCGTGGAGCTTCGTGGTGTACGGTCTCCTCCACGGGAGTGCCGTGGCCATCAACCGGTACCAACGCAAGCGCACCGGACGCCGACCGGACGACCCGTTGCCCTCCCGCTGGGCGTGGGCCTGGCGATGGTGCGTCACCTTCCACTTCATCGTACTTGCCAGAATCCTGTTCCGTGCGCCGGACTTTGCGACCGCCGGAGCGTACGCCGCACACCTGCTCGATCCGACCTGGGCGATCCCGAGGTTCGCGCCGACGGCGCTGGCGGTGCTCCTGATCGGGTATGCAATCCACTTCTCGCCGGAGCGGTGGCAGACGTCCCTGGAGGAGCGGTTTGCACACTCTGGACCGCTGCTGTGGGCGCCGGCGCTGGCGCTGGTGGGCATCGCGTGCATGGTGCTCGGTACCGGCCGGCAGCTGGCGTTCGTGTACTACCAGTTCTAGCGCGGCCGCGTTGGTCAGGAGTCGTGAGGTCCTGCTCAGACGTGGCAGAGTACTCGGCAGGAGATTCAACGCAAAGGCGCGAAGGCGCAAGGACGCAAAGATATAGAGAAGCTCATGACGCGGCGGGATATGCGACTTCGGGGATCAGGACGAGGAATCGGAGCTTGAGGCCAGCGAGCACCAGGGCGCGGCCGGCCTTCATGAGGTCAGCTCTGCCATGCACCTCTGTTACCCACCCCCTTCTCCTTTGCGGCCTTGCGTCCCTGCGTCTTTGCGTTGATTCCGAAGTCCGAGAACCGACCACGCGCTGCGACCAGGTCCGGCCCTGTTTGGTTCCGGCTCCGCCGGGTTATGCTCTGACGCTCTGACTTGACCGGAAGACTGCTCTCATCGGACGATGGCAACCCGATGACCTCGTTCGAGCACCATCGTGAGCTGCGCCGGTTCGGCCTGTTCGTCGCCGTTCTGGCGGCGGTCGAGGCCAGTCTCTACCTCATCCCGGGCACCGAGGCGTGGCGACCGTGGCTCCCCGGTGAGCCGCTGCCGCTGGTGCGGCTCGTCGAGCCTCCCCCGGCGCCTCCGCCACCTCGCATCCTGGTGGAGCCGATGCGGCGCTCGGCTGGCCGCTCGCCCGAGAAGATCGCCGAGCACCTCCCTGTCGTTCCACCACGGGTCCGAGCCGATATGCTCCCCCAGCGACAACCAGGGATCGCGACGCCACTCGAGATTCCCGACCATGCTCTCGACACGTTCTTCCAACGGCTGGCCCTGACCGAGGCCGACACTCCGCACGGGATCAGCCGCGTGCTCCATTGGGGTGACTCGACGATCGCGGCCGACGGCATCACGTCGGTGGTCCGCAGAAGGATGCGCGAACGGTTCGGCGACGGTGGACCCGGTTTCCTGGCGGCCGCGATCGACCCGGTCTGGACGCTGCGGCCCGGTCTGCTGCAGGAGTCAGACGGTTGGGAGATGCACACGATCGTGTGGGACGGCGAGCCGGTGCGGCGGTGCGGTCTCGCCGGAACCGCCGCCATCGCCTCAGACGAGGCCAGCTCTCGACTGGCCGGCCGTCTGGTGGACGACCAGCGCCTGCTCCTCCACCGGTTCGAGCTGTTCTACCGAGCCCAACCACGGGGCGGGACCATCGAGCTTCTGCTGGACGAGGAGCTGGTTGAGACGGTGGCAACGACCTCCGATACGCCAGCGGATCAGTTCCTCACGGTCGAGAGGTCTGCACGGGAGCTGACGATCCGCGCCGTCGGTGACGGTCCCGTCACCGTCTACGGCGCAGTGCTCGAGACCACGGGTCCCGGCATCACCTGGGAGACGTTCGGGCTCGCTGGCGTCTCGGTCTGGAACCTGCTCCAACAGGAGCGGCAGCACTTCAAGCGGCAGATCGCGCGACGGACGCCGGACCTCCTCGTGCTGCAGACCGGAGGCAACGAGCTGCCCCACCCGGGCCTCACGACCGGCGAAGGCGCCCGGTATGCCCGCGGGCTCGCTCGGCTCCTCAAGCGCCTGCGGAGCGCAGCACCCGAGGCTTCCTGCCTCCTCATCGGCCCGCTCGATCAGGCGGTCCGAGAACGCACCGCGCTCGAGTCCCACCCCCTCATCGAGCGCGTGATCCGCATCCAGCGCGCGGAGGCGACGGCTGCCGGCTGCGCCTTCTGGGACGCACGGGCCGTCATGGGCGGCGTCGGCGGATTCGAACGGTGGCTCGAGGCGCGACCGCAGCTCGCGTGGACCGATCTCATGCACCTGACCTCGCGTGGCCTCGACCTCGTCGGCGAGTCCTTCACCGATGCGCTGCTGGCAGCCTACGACAGCTGGAGCCGCGCCAACCCGACCCTGGCGCCCGTGCTCGACGAGCTCCCGGGATCAGTCGCCAAGCCAGCGAGCGAGTCGGAAGGCGCCGGGGCGTCATCCGCACCTGGCAGATCCGACGCGCCTGGCTACGGCACGCGCGCCGGGACGTAGATCGGATCTCCCGAGCCGTTATCGACGACCGAGGCGTACGCGAAGAAGCGCGCGCCCGCACTGCCCGAGCTCACCAGGGCGTAACCGCCTTCAACGGTCCCAGGCACCAACCCGTCGAAGACTGCGTTGCTCTGGCGGTGTCCGTACGGCCCGAGGTCCAGGTCGAACGACCCGACCTCGGTCCCGTCGGCTCTGAGTAGCTCGACTGTGATCGCCATCGGCTGAGCGCTGAGGCTGGCAGCGCCGATGTTGGTTCGGAACCCACTGCCGGCCTCTGGATCGTGGGCCAGCTGCACGATCCGCGCTTCCTCTCCCTGCTCGATGGCAACATCATCGGCGTAGCCGGCAATGTACTGACCGTAGGTTCCAGCCTCCCCGGCAGCGTTGTACGTCCGAGACGACACCACCAGCGGGCGATTCGACCCGATCAACAGGGCGCCGTTGGCGCTCGCAGAGCCGAACTGGCTCAGAACAACGTCGGCGAGACGAAGGGACTCGTTGGCCTCCACCTCGTACTGCCGGCCGACGGCAGCGCTGTTGTCGCCAGCGCCCTCGAGCCAGTAGACATTGGCCTCGACGTCGTTCACACCAGGTGCGTGCAGCTCGAGGTCCGTCACCCAGCGGGTCGCCTCCAGACCCTCCACGTGGGCGCCCGCAGGCACAACGGCCCGATAGCTGCCGGCCTGATCGACTGCTGGCGCGGAGGTGCCGTTCACGACCACAGCTGCGCTGTCGGTGTCAGTGCCCTTCGCATTGGACACCTCCAATGTCACCTCGTAGCTGCCCGGAGAACCGTACACATGGCTCGGCTCAGCGACTGTGCTGGTTGCCCCATCTCCGAACGTCCAGCTCCACGAGCTGGGGTCACCGCCAGAGAGGTCGCTGAACTGTACGGGGAGGCCGGCGACCGGATCAGAGGGCTGCCAGGCAAAGTCAGCGAACGGCTCGCTGTCCGCTGCGAAACAGCCCGAGACGTCAACCAGGGCAAGTCCGGCATCGCTGTCCGCAACCGCAACCACCGATCCGCTCCGGCTCAGCCGCACTGCGGACCCGGGCGTGTATGCGCGTCCGAGATGCACCGGTGCGGAGGGAGCAGACACGTCGTAAACCTCGACGCTCCCGAATGGTGACGCGACAACCAGCAGGTTGCCGAGGAGATCGACGTCTGCGGCTCGGTGCGCGATATCGAAGTCGTGCAGGAGGACCGGGCTCGTGGGATCCGAGACATCGACCGCATACAGGCGTGTCACCGCAGCAACGAACACCACGTTGTCGCTGACAACGGCTCCCAGGGAGTGCGCATCAAGATCCAACGAGCCGACGATCGACGGGTTCGCCGGATCCGAGAAGTCCACAATCTCGAGACCCGCCTCGTCAGCCGCGACATACGCGTAGACTCCGGAGACCGCAACACCTCGCGCCACGCCCCCGGTCATCACGCTGCCCACCTCGAACGGTCTCGCGGGGTCTGCGACGTCAAACAGCTGCAACCCCTGATCCCATCCGGCACCGACAACAAGGGAGCCCTGAACACTCATGTCACGCAGAGACGCCTCCCCGCTCGAGGCGCCGACGACCTTCGGCTTCGCCGGATCCGTGATATCAAGGGTCGTCAGTGGGTTCATCCCGACCACAGCGGTGGATCCGATCACTGCGACGGACTGCGCACCGTCCAACGGAAACCTCGCCAACGTTCGCGGGTGCAGTGGATCGGTAACATCCACCGTCCGCAAGCCGACACTGGCATCAATGACAACAGCGGTGTGATGAGCAAGCTCCACGTCGTCGGTATTGCTCGGCTCGATCACGCCACCGACCACCTCCGGGTTCGCCGGGTCCGACGGATCGACGATCCAGAGTGCCGAGAGCGTGTCCGCAAGCAGGACGAAGCCGTCAGCCACGGCAACATCCGCTGTGAAATCGGAGTCGCCGTCTTCAATCCGACCCGACACGACCGGGTTTGCGGGATCCGACAGGCTGACCACAACGAGCCCGTCACCGTGATCCGAAAGGTACGCATGGTCCCCGTCCGTCGCGACAGCGGTCGGTTCGTTCAGTCCGGATAGCTCGCCCACGATCCGCGGGTCTGCCGGCGCCGAGACGTCCAGCACGAGCATGGCCCCGTTCGCATCCGCTACAAGAGCATGATCGCCGGTCAGTGCGAGCGACCGAAGCTCACGATCGGAGACGGTCACGAAGCCCAGCTCATCGGGGCTCGTGGAGTCGCTGACGTCAACAGCTCCGACCCCCGTGTCGCTCTCCGCAGTGAACAGGAGATTCCCATCCAGCTTCACATCCGTGACAATGCCCTGGCGGTCGAACGTTCCACGTTCAACGGGACTCGCCGGGTCCGAAACGTCCACAACCGTGACTCCGGAAGTCGCTCGGGCCAGGAAGATCTCCTGGGCTCCCACAGCGATGCCCCTGATGTCATCGGCAAGCACGCGTTGTAGGAGTCTCGGATGCACCGGGTCCATGACGTCGACGATGTGCAGACCCAACTCGGTCGCGACGTACGCAATCTGTGCGGGCCCAGTCTCGATCTCGAGGATCGGGGCACCGAGCTCCACCGATCCGAGGCGCTGCGGAGCTGTCGGGTCCGAGATGCCGACGGTCTCGAGAACCGTCCCGCTGCCGATCACGGCCAGACCGGAGGACCCTGCCGCCACCGCTTTCACCTGACCTCGGCCGACGCGCCCCAGCAGCTCTGGACACTCGGCAGCGGCCATGAACGCCGGCATGAGAACCAGCACAGCTAGAAACCCTGCTGTCGAAGCCCGCACCGCTGCGCGCACCATCCATCCGATCGTTGACTGCTGCTCGTACATGACGCCTCTCCTTCCACGACCAACCGGCCCGCTCAGTCGTGACCTGCCGGACCGTCGCATCGACGGGTATCGAATGCCCGTCTGAGAGGATTCCTCGATTCATCGATCTCAGGAGATCCCCGACCGGTCAGCTCGGAGAGGTCACCTCTTCTGATTGTTCTCGAAGAAGTCGAAGTCGATGGCGATCGCTGCGGCAAAGATCACCGCCCGTTGCTCGGCGGTCCAGCCACCGTCGCCGAAGTCCACGCCGAAGTTATCCGCGTCCGTGAAGTACTCCCGCCCCATCCCGGACCACTTCTTCGCGATCATCCCTCGATCGTTGCCGTTGGCATCGACGACGGGGAACGACCAGATCTTGAGATGCCGACTGACGATCTGGGCAAAGGTCCGACCGCTGGCATCCTCGAGGTCGTAGCGACGGTTGACAACACCGAACCTCCGATGGACGCGACCGATGAGCCGCCCGGTCGGCCCCTTGACGTCCATCGATGAGAAGAGAAAGAAGAAGCTCCGTTCGAGCTCCAGAAGCACCTCATTGGCGGGAGACACTACCGCAATCTCGAACGGCCTGTGCGACCCGGCCAGGATACGCACCACCGCATTCGCGAGGCCGGTTCCCTGCTCCACCACCGTCCCGAGCTGTCGCCGCATCGGGTCCATCACCGAGTACTCGTTGCGCTGCTCGAAGTCCGTCAGGATCTCCCACCAGTGGCGGTGATGCTGCTCGATGAACAGCTTCTCTGGTTCGGCAATCAGCTGCTGAAATCCGTGCGACCCGAGATCACTGTGTGGTTCGGATCGACTGGACATCGCCGAGGGCGTGCTCCTGATCTTGGCGAAAACCACACCGCACGCGGCACACTCCCGCTGTACCGTCGGGTGCTCGTATCCACAGCGAGGACATCGTGTCTCGAGGTCAGCCATGGTCCTATCGTAGCGGAGCATACGGGGCAGAGCGACCCGCGGCACGCGTGGTCGGGTCGTCAGCGTCGGCCCGAGGTCAGTTCCCCCGGCCATCGGCGCCTTCAGCACTGCTCGACTGCGGAGTGCGTCGGGCAGACAGCGCATCCAAGCCATCCACCAGCATCTCCGCCACTCGCTCGTAGCCCGCACGCGTGTGGTGGATGAGGTCCGGAGCCGCCAGCCGTGGCCGATGCAGGCGCCATGCGACCATCGATCCCGGTCCACCGGTCGCCTGCTGCCAGTCCCAGAATGCACAGGCGAACTCGGAGGCGACCTCGCGTTGCACCTCGGCAACGGATGCGGTCCGGTCCCAGATGGCGTACCGTCCGGAGCCGACCTTCACGGCCCGGTCCGACGGCCCGACCAGCACACACGCTGCATGGGGGAGTGCCTCGCGCAGATGGTGCAGCGCCGCCCGCAGGTCTCTCCGGTAGGCGCCCATGTCGTAGCTCTGGTGGCTCGCCTCGTTGGTACCGTACGCCAGCGTCACCAGGTCCGGCGCCAACGCCTGCAGCCCGTCTCGGCTCAGCTCCAGGTCCCGATCCAGCCACGATCCGACCGTGGACCCGCGCACACCGATCGCGTCCACGATGACGCCACCGGCCTTCGGCGCGCGCTCCAGCGAGACACCGAGCACTCGCACAGGTCCATCGCCAGCGGGTGACACGGAGATCCTGTGCTGGCCGTCCGGCATCACGAAACGTGTCCGCTGCAAGCCGGTGGCAGCACCGGTGTCGACGGCGATCGGCGGCAGCGCGTCGACGGTCACCTCGAGCGTGCCGCCCCCGCGGTGACCGAGCGTGAACAGCTCGGCGACTCCCACGAGCGAGCCCAGACCCTCTGCGGTCGTCTCCACCCATCCCAGCTGCCAACGATCCGAGGAGACCACGCTCATTCCGGCGAAGCCCAGAGCTTGCGCCTGGGGGCTGCTCATCCGGAAGACCGAGTCTCCCTGCCACAGCGGGGAGCGGCACAGGCGCACACCGGAGGCCCGGTAGCCGCGCACGAGCTCGGCGGGCATCACGAACCCGTGGCCGCCGTCGCCCCACCGCTCCTGCAGCATCTCGCGCAGTCGTCCCGTCCACCAGTCCGCCTCGGTATGCGACGCACCGAACACGCTCCAGCGGACACGCTCGCCGCGGGACGCTCGCTCGAGTATGGCAGCAACCCGTTTCAGCGCTGCCTGCGAGCCCTCGAGCGGTTGCAGGGGCAGCTTCTCGGGCTGACCGCCCGGCAGCGACTCGAGCTGGCTCCTGCTCACGTTGAGAACCGGCATTCCGTCCGTGCTCGGTCGGTACGGTTCGCTCCGCTTCGACGGAACCGGCGTTGGAGCTCGGAGGGCCGCCGCTGGCAGCTCGGCCAACGCCTCGGAGCAGCTCACCGGCGGCGGGCCGGCCGCCGTGGGCAGCTCGACCACCCGAACATCGATCGGTGTGTGCGGTCCCTGGCCAATGCTCACGGCGGTCAAGGCCGCCGCGACGAACACGGTTGCTCCGGTCGCAGCACGTCGTTGCACAGAACCTCCTCGCTCAGAGTAGCGCGCCTCGATGGCATGCGCCGACGCCAGGTGTCGACAGCAGACCAGGGAGACCGTACAGTACCGGCCATGGGCACGACGATCTCTGTGGATGGAATCACGGTCACCGTCGAGGTGGTCCGCAAACGCGTCAAGAACGTCAACGCTCGCCTTCGCGGCGACACCCTGTACATCAGCGCGCCCCACCACCTCGACGACACGACCTTGGCTGACATGGTCGAGCGTCTGGCCCGCCGCTTGCTGCGCCGTCGACGCTCCCGAGAGCTCAACGCCGAGGAGCGCACCCTCCAGCTCGCACGACGGATCGCCGACCGGTTTCCCCAGGATCTGACCGTCTCCGGCGTCGAGCTCGTCACCACCCAGCGCAAGCGGTGGGGCAGCTACTCCTCACGGACCGGCAACGTCCGCCTGCACGCAGCACTCGCCCAGATGCCGGAGTGGGTCCTCGAAGCCGTGATCGCGCACGAGCTGGCCCACACGGTGCACCCGGACCACTCCGAGCAGTTCTGGGCGCTGGTCCGTCGGGTCTCACCAGACACCGACCGCGCCCGGGCGTTCCTATCGGGTGTCGCGTGGCTCGCTGCGAGCTGGGAGCAGCTCCCTCCGGTGGAGCGGAGCATCCTCGCGGAGATCGGGTAGCTCGCCACCCGCCACAACTCCGCCGGCCGACCGTCTTCGCCGTGCGGGCTTCGCCGTGACAGCTCGGACCCGGCCTCGGCCCCGGCAGCCGGATCCCGGTCATCCGGTGCCCGGAGGATGCTTCGAGTCTTCGAGGATCCGTCGGTCTAAAGTCGCCAACCCTTCACTCTTCATTCCCAATCTTCACTCTTCACTCGGCTACAACAAAAAACTCGGCAATCCGGAAATACTAAGATAAAACCTTGATGTTATCCTCACCGAGTACAGAACAGGAGGCACTCATGAGAACAATCGCTCTGATCACCGCAACCCTGGCCATCATCGCCGCGCCCGTCATTGCCGCCGCCGGCGGTGGCTGCTCCGGCTCGTCCGCCTACAAGCAGGCATCCAACGCGACCACCCCGGACATCGTCGACACCGCCGTAGCCGCGGGCTCGTTCAACACGCTGGTCGCCGCCGTCAAGGCCGCCGGCCTCGTCGACGTCCTCAAGGGCGCCGGCCCGTACACCGTGTTCGCACCGACCGACACAGCGTTCGAGAACCTCCCCGAGGGCGCTCTGCAGTCCCTCCTCGACAACCCCGAGCAGCTCAAGCAGGTGCTCCTCTACCACGTGGTCCCGGGCAACGTGAAGGCCGAGCAGGTGGTCACGCTCAGCTCCGCCACCACCGCCCAGGGCTCCGATGTGCAGATCAAGGTCGCTGATGGCTCGGTCATGATCGACAACGCCAAGGTCGTCACCCCCGATATCGAGACGTCCAACGGCACCATCCACGTCATCGACACCGTGATCCTGCCCGCCAGCTAAGCCGATACCAACCAACAGAGACCCACCACAACGGGCGCCGCACGGCGCCCGTTGTTGCGTCAGCCCAGCGGCGCCCCGACGGCCTCCGCTGCTTCGCGCAGCTGCCGCGCCGACGCTGCCAGCTCGCGAGCAGCCTCGTACAGCTCGGCGGGCACTGTGTCGGCCTGTGCCGGATCGGGGGAGACGGCGGAGATGTCATCCGGATCGCCGAGCCCGGCATCCTCGTACGCTCGCAGCCGCGCTCGAATCAGGTCCCGGATCTCGTCTGCGTTGTCCACGCCCCTGAAGTACGCCAAATGCATCGCATGGCTGGCCTCGTCGGCATCCGTCGACGACTCGTCCACCGACCCACCGCCTGCCGAACGCACCCGAAGATCCGCGATCCCGAGCAGCCGCTGCAGCGGGTTCTGCCGCACCGACAGCTCCTGCACGTTGGCGAACGTCATCGTCATCTCCCGCACCTGCCGTACGCCTTCGCGAACTCGCAGGCTGCGGTCGGTCACCATGTACACACGCTGCGTCCAGTCGAGCCGGACCATCGCAAAGGTCACAGGGAGCTGCACGAGGAACACGGCAACACCGATCAGCTCGAGGACCATGAACGCGGAGGCCAGAAGCTCCGTCGACACCGGAAGCACCTCGTTCAGCCGCTCGAGCACCTGCTCGTCCAGCGGTGCGAAGGTGACGGAGATCGGCAGCACGCCGAACACCGCGACGAAACCGACCACGGCCCCGACCTGACCGAGCCCCCAGCGGATCAGCTTGAGACGAAAGTAGCGCTTGGACGCACGAAAAACCCGCACCGAACCCGGATCGCCCGCCGGCGCTTCAGGAGCCGCCGGAACCCGCAGAACGCGCAGCACCAGCCTCTCGAGCCGGTCGATCACGGCTCCTCCCCCCGCGCCGAGTGCCGTTCGAACAGCTCTCGAAGCCGTCCGAGCTCCGCGGCAGCCTCCCGCAGTGCCTCAACAGCTTCCGAGAGATCCGCTGCGCTCCCAGAGGAGGGCTGCACAACCTCGGCAGCACCTGAAGTGCCAGCGCTCTGGCCGCGCATCCTCGCATACAGGAAGTCGCGCACCGCCTCGACCTCGAGCACACCCTCGATCACCATCTCCGCCTTCGCCTGACCGCTGGCGGTCTGCACGTGGATCCGCGCGAGGCCCAGGTACCGTTCGACCACACCGCTGGTCAGGTGGATATCCTGGATACGGGCGTAGTTCAGGTAGATCTCGCGGTGGAACAGCGCCCCCCACGCCATCGACACGCCCTCGTCGTCGAACCGGTAGCGCAGCGTATGGTAGCGAAAGTACAGGTACACGAGAGCGATCGGGAACAGCGGTCCGAGCTTCAAGCTCGACAGCATGTAGTACTTCAGCAGGTTCGGGTGCGGCCGCGAGATCTGGCGGACTCGCTCGTCGGTTGTCTCCATGGGCCGATCGTAGCATCACCCGTTGATCGTGTACGATGCCGTCATGTGGGACACGATCTGGATCAACGGCAACCTGGCGACGATGACGGCCGGCACGCCGTACGGCGCCATCGAGGACGGTGCGGTCGCCTCGCACGACGGAACACTGGTGTGGGTCGGCGCCCGCAGTGAGCTTCCCGGCGATCCCGAGACCCTCGCCCACGAGGTGGTCGACGTCTCCGGTGCGTGGATCACGCCGGGGCTGATCGACTGCCACACCCACCTGGTGTACGGCGGCGAGCGCTCCACAGAGTTCGAGCTGCGGCTCGAAGGGGCCTCGTATGAGGAGATCGCCCGCGCCGGCGGCGGTATCGTCTCCACCGTCGCCGCCACACGGGCAGCGTCGTTCGAGGAGCTCCTGGCCAGCGCGAGCACGCGCCTGGATGACCTCCTGGCCGAGGGGATCACCACCATCGAGATCAAGTCGGGCTACGGGCTCGACACGGCCACCGAGCTGAAGATGCTCGAGGTCGCCCGCGCTCTCGGTGAGCACTGGCCGGTGACGGTCCGCACCACCTTTCTGGGCGCCCACGCGCTCCCACAGGAGTACAGCAACCGGTCCGACGCCTACATCGACCTGATCTGTAATGAGATGCTGCCCGCCGTCGCCGAGGCCGGGCTGGCGGACGCTGTGGACGGCTTCTGCGAGCGGATCGCGTTCTCGGCCGACCAGATGGCGCGGGTGTTCGACGCTGCCAAACGCCTCGACCTCCCGGTCAAGCTCCACGCCGAGCAGCTCTCTGACCAGGGCGGCTGTCAGCTCGTGGCCGCCAACAACGGCCTCTCCGCCGACCACCTCGAGTATGTCTCCGAGGCCGGCGTGCAGGCCCTGGCGGCCTCCGGAGCGGTCGCAGTCCTCCTCCCAGGGGCGTTCTACGTTCTCCGGGAGACCCGGCTGCCGCCGATCGATCTCCTCCGCGAGCACGGCGTACCGATGGCAGTGTCCACCGACTGCAACCCAGGTACCTCGCCGGTGACCTCGATCCTGCTCACCCTCAACATGGCGTGCACCCTGTTCCGCCTGACGCCAGCCGAGGCGCTTGCCGGAGTCACTCGCAACGCAGCTCGCGCCCTCGGCATGGAGGCCACCCACGGCACTCTGGAGCCGGGCAAGGCCGCCGACATGGTGATCTGGGGCATCCCACGACCGGCGTACCTGGCGTACACCATCGGCGCCAACCCCTGCCGCAGCGTCATCCGCGGCGGCCGCACCGTGCGCCACCGCGCCCGCGCCGCCGAGTAGCTCCCCCACCCGCCCGATCTCACTCGCAGGAGTGACCACGCCGCAGCCCGAACCCGGACTCGGAGCCGGCCCCGGCCGGGGCAGCTTCGTTGAAGGCCCAACAACGCCCAAGCTCGACACCCTCGGCCGTTCCCTCACCGTACGCCGTGCATACGACCGGACTCAGCGCCCTGAAGCGCGGGGCTCCGGAGGTCGCTCGCGAGCGCGGAGATCCTGCCACCGCAGCCTGGAAGGCTGCCCCACCATCGGACCACACAGCAGGTTGTCGCCGTTGCCCACGGTGCCCACACACGCCAGAAGCCCCGAAGCACTTCTCCCAACCATGAGCGCCGTCATCTCGACCGAGCTCCCATGGCCGTTCAGACTCCCCCGAGCCAACGGCCACCCACACCCACCCGCAGCCACCACCGCGAGCGGAGAGATCCCGTGGGAGAACCGCCACCGTCTGATCGCGGTACCGGCGCCGGATCCGGGTGGCTTCGCTGGGTAAGCCGTGAGCGCGAGACGCTTCGACAGTGGCTGACGATCGATGCCCGCGGAGCAGCTGCGTGGTTGGGTGGAACGGCCGTTTCCTCGCCAGCGATCTACCACCAGTTCGTCGGGTCCCCCGTACGGTTGTCGATCATCGACACAAAGGCCCAGCATCGTCCTTCCACGCCTGCGCTGGCATCATCCAGGGGGAGCACCGTCAGGCCGTAGGTTCCTTCTGGAAGCTCCTCGATGCCGAGCCAGCGCTTCAGAGGACGGATGGTGCTCTCCCACGGCGCCACCGTGACCTCGGACTCAGCTGCGACGCTGCCATCGGAGGCGTGCAACGTCAACCGGTGTGTGATGGGATGCTCCCCATCACCGTTGTACAGGCCGAGGTTGATTCGGAAGTCGTTGGCCACCTCGATCCCTGCGAAGTGCTGCACCGGCCAGCCGCTGTGCGGGTACATCGGCAGCATGCCACCGTACGTGCCCCCATCTGCCCTCTCGACGTAGGTACGGCTGTAGGCGCTCATCCAGGTGCTCGATGCCAGCTCCAACGCACCTCGCACGTTGCTTTCATTCTCACACTCGAAGAACAACCGAACGACGTCTGAGAAGACCCCCCTGAAGAAACGAGACGGGTTGTTCTGCCGACCAAGATCGTTGGCCACCAGCGTGTCGACCCAGGTCGCCTCCGGCATCGGCATCTCGCCGCGCAGCCACTGGGCGATCTCGTCGCCTCGACCAAGCCCCCCGCAGACGTCGTCGGTCCCGGGATGGAACAGCACCCATGGATCATCCGGATCGAAGCTCATGGTATGCCCGTACAGATCGGTCCGCCAGAGAACGCCGCCAACACCCTGCGCGTGTGCCACCGCTGGGATGGCGCACTCCTCCCACTCGGGCCAGGACACCCAGCGTAGGGTGTACGGGAGAAACGTGGCGTCGCCAGTCGTGTTGTCCACCATCGAGAGCCATACGATCGCCTGCTCGGAGGCCTGCACTGACACCTGTGGCGGCCAGCCCTCCACCACCTCTGCAGGAAACAGCTCCTCAAGATGGACCATCCGTACGCTGTGTGGCGCAACCTGAATCCGTTGGCGCGTGGCCTCGGGGAGGTACGGAGTGAGCTCAGAGTGAGCCGGATAGTGGTACACCCACTGCAGCGCCACCTCCAGAGGCTCGTCCGACGGGTTCACGATCCCGAGGTTGTGACGGTACCGCCCCGGCTCGCGCCGATCGAGGATCACGTAGCCTTCGTACCTGAACTGGTGATCACTGATCGCGCGATGGTTCGAGTACCCGACCGCATCCGGTACTGCCGGAACCGCCTGACCGTAGGTGCCCGCTGTACCGCCGGTCCACACCCGCGCCGCGGCGACAACGTTCTCGCCGAACCGGTACTCAGAGCGGACCTGAACGGCGTCGTGAGTGCTGCCATCGCCCTCGGCGCCGCCTCCGAGCCTCTGCAACGGCTCGTCGATCACCCTCGATCCGTGAGGCGGCAGCTCGATCGATTCGGTGCGATCCGGCGCAGAGACGCGCGACAGCTCAACCTGCACCGGTCCACCTGAGGGGTTATAGAGCCACAGGCGCGTCCGCCACCAGGTCCCGTTGCGCCCCGGAGCCTCGACGACGATCGGCACCGTCTGCAGCTTCACAGGAGGGGGTGTTGAGCCCAACGACGCCATCCACATCGGGAAGCGATGATGCTCGATGCCTTGACACTCGTCGCAACTATCGTAGAGCCTACTCATCGACAGGGTTCCAGGGTCAAGCGCTGCGAAGCGCCAATCTTGGTGGGTCGTAACTGCGAGCAGCGTGTCACTCCACGGATGGTAGTGTGCTGCAAAAAGGCGCGTGTGTTCGGAAGTGAAGAGCTCTGCAGGAACCGTCCTTTCGAACTCGATCTCGAGCTGTCCACTTGCGTTCCGCCTCATGAACTGCATCGAGCGTCTCCGACCACGCCAGAGCCCCCCATGCCGTGGGTCAGGCGAGACGATCAGAGGATACGGCCACTCCAACCGGCCACCATACTCTGAGAGCTCTGCGACGATCTCGAAGTCACGCGAGGAGGCGTCGTGCTCCTTGTAGACCAGCAAGCTTGCTTGCTCTTCCAACGTCCCTTCATCAATCGAAGGCACGCCAAGGTCTGCGCACTCCCCCATGTTCTCTGCATATGGGATTGCCGTGAACGTGCACTGGAGGAAACCGTAGTGCCCGGCTGGGACGCCGACGCTCGGGGCCTCCTGAGGGTCCACCGCAGGACCGTGCAGGACCCAGCCGTACGCGGTGTCCAGCGGCATGGTGGTCGACGTGCGAACAAGCCGGAGGGTCGGGAGCTCGAACTCGAAGCTGGTCGGGAAACGCTGCACGAAGACCGAGTCCTCCCATGTCGCCAGGCTCACACCCAGTGCTCCGTAGAGCTCATCGTCTGCCACGTCCAGCGGGCGAGCGCGCTGCCACGTGTTTGCAGACGGGTCGAAGAGCCACAGCCCTTTGTACGGATGTGGACCATCCCATCCCCAGTCGATGTGTCCACGCACGACCAACACCTGCCGCTCAAAGTCCTCCCATATCGGCTTCTCCCCGAAAACGAAGGAGACGCTCCCCGTCAATAGAAGGGCCAAGCTCATCAGAGTAGTCGACTTCTGCATTCAATCCCCCTTGCTCAGTCACAGCCGGACCTGCAGCAGATTGGAGTCCAGCCTGGGGAGCAGTACTGCCGCGTGAACGGGATTCCAACTGCCTCGAAGGCGTCCATGACCGCATCCTGCTCGTCGACCGAGTCGTCGAGAACCCCGCTTGTTTCATGTCAAATCTATTGATGGCGCTCTACGTTGTCTTCTATTAGATGAATACTGAGTGTGCGGCAAACGACCGGTGACAAGGTGCAGACCAGCGCCCCCGCGGGCCGCAACAGAAGGGATGCGCCGATCGCGGCGGTCCGTCGCCACCGACCTACCACATGTTCGTCGGGTCGTTGGTCTGGCTGTCGATGAGCGAGACGAACGTCCAGCTGCGACCCTCGGCGCCAGTGCTCGCATCGTCGAGCGGCAGCACGGTCAGCCCGTACGTGCCCGCGGCCAGGTCACCGGGAGCGAGGCCGAAGATCGCAGCCAGCGGCTCGATGCGGCGTGTCAGGGGAGCGAGCGTCAGCTCCACCGTGCCCGCAAGCTCGCCATCCGCAGACCAGAGCGTCAGACGATGGGTCACTGGCTGCTCGTGGTCCCCGTTGAACAGGCCGATGTTGATCCGGTACTCCGTGCCGGCCTCGATCCCTGCGAAGTGCTGCCTCGGCCACGATCAAGTTGGAGCGCTCACCCGCCGGCACCTCCCGAGGCGCACGCTCGATCCAGAGCACGTCCGGGCGATTCGCCACTGCAATCATCTCCTCGGCGGTCAGGCGGGCGATGAGTGTGCGCCGTTCACCCTTTGTGCCAAACCCCACCGCCCCTTCGAAGCCGCCGCTACTCAAGTTGTCTGGAAGGTCCGGGCTGCTGCCCGACGG
>CAZEJK010000015.1:32418-42155 GCA_964512045.1 uncultured Thermoanaerobaculia bacterium | reverse complement strand
TGGCCGGTGTCGACCTGGTGTTCGAGGTGCAGGTCGAGGACGTCGAGGCGGTTCAGCAGAGCTGAGACGGCGCTATGTGGTGGCGCCGTGTCGAGTGTGCGCTCCGTCACGCTCGAGGCGTCTGAGCGACTGTAGGCCTCTGGCGGAATCATCGTGGTGGCAGTATCTTCTGTTGCATGATGAAACTCCGTCTCGTTATCGTGACCGTGATCGCCATGCCGTTGATCGCTGTGGCGGCGGCTCCGTGGCATACGCCGTACGACGCGGCGCTGGAGGCCATCGACAGCGGTCGGCCTGCGGAGGCCGTGCGGCTGCTGGAGGAAGCGGTGGCGCTCCGGCCGGAGCCGGGTCTTCGCCTCCACACGTACGGCATGCGCTATGTGGACTACCTGCCGTACCTCCACCTGGCAGTGGCGGCACAGATGCTGGGTGACCGGGCCGCGGGGCAGGAGTACCTGGCGACGTCGGAGCATTACGGTGTCGCCGAGCGCAGCGAGGCGGGCCGCGAGCTTCTGAAGGCCTACCGTGTCCTGCTGAAGCAGCCGGAGAGCCCACCGGTGGAGCCGCGGTCCGACGATGTGACGCCACCGTACGCCCACTACGAACGTCAACCGGAAGTCCTTTCCGAGGCTGAGTTCGAGGAGCTGGCGCGACGGCTCGCGATCCGCTGCGGGGTGGACTCGACGCCCGGGGCGATCGACTCGGCGCCGTGGTACTACCATTACGAGCTCGGGCTGGCGTTGGCCGATCGGGGGGACCCGCAGCGGGCGCTCGATGCCCTGATCGCCGCCGCCGACCACCGGCCGGACCCGCAGCACACGGCGCGGATGTACGGCATGTGGTTCACCGACTACGTTCCGTACTTCCAGATCGCGCGGGCCCACGCGGAGCTGGGCAACTGGCGGTGCGTGCTGGAGGCGCTCGAGGTGTCGCAGTCCTCCGGCGAGATCAGCGAGCGAGACGCGGAGTTCGCCGCGTTCCGACAGCTGCTGGCCGCGGCGGAGCAGCGCGCGGGCGACCCATAGCAGTCCGAAGCAGTGACACGCAGGGCCACAGAGACGCGGGAAGGGTCTACCTGAGCTCTCTCCGGTGAGACGGAGGACTCAGTCTATCACCTAATCTGAGCGGTTCTTGCCGGCGATCTGCACCAATCTCCTGCGCTCCAGGCACTTCGGAAAATGCTCGACGTACCTCAGGGTATGCCTGCGCTTTTCCGAAGCACTGGAGCATCAGGATCTTGGCACATCTCATCCGGCAGAACCGCTCAGCTTAGGTATCAGCATGCCGCTCAACCGGTCCGTCACCGCGGCCTGTGCTTCGCTGACAATCCGATCCACCAGCTCCTGCACGGTCGGAACGTCGTCGATCAGCCCGACGACCTGGCCGGTTGCCCAGAGACCGTAGTCGAGGTCGCCTTCGGTGAGGACCTTGTAGCCTCGCTTTCCGCTGAGCAGAGGCGCCAGCTGCTCGAACGGCACGCTCTGTTGCTCCAGCTCGATGACCTTCTCGGCGACCTCATTGCGCAGGACGCGCTCGGTGTTCTTCAGCGACCGCATCACAAGCACCGTGTCGCGCTCCGAGGAGCGCACGAGCCACTGCTTGACGTTATCGTGCACCGGCGCCTCGACGGTGGCGACGAAGCGGGTGCCCATGCTGACACCGTCGGCGCCGAGGGCGAGGGCTGCAGCGAGCCCGCGGCCGTCGCCGAAGCCGCCGGTGGCGAGCACTGGGATGGCGAGCTGGTCGACAGCTCGGGGAACCAGGATCAGGGAGGTCACATCGTCCTCGCCGGGGTGCCCGCCGCACTCGAAACCATCGATCGACACCGCGTCACAGCCGATCTCGGCGGCCTTGCGCGCGAACCGGATCGAGGTGCACTTGTGCATGACGGTAACGCCGGCGCCCTTCAGCCGGTCCAGGTATGGCTCCGGGTTGCGGCCAGCTGTCTCGACGATCGGGACGCGGTTGGAGACGACGCAGTCGACGTAGGCGTCGTAGTCCTTCGGCACCAGGGTCGGCAGGAGCGTCAGGTTGACGGCGAACGGCCGGCTCGTGAGCTCGCGGGTCCGGGCGATGGCAGCGGCCAGCTCGTCCGGAGACGGATAGGTGAGTGCCGTCATCACGCCGAGCGCGCCGGCGTTGGAGACTGCGGCGACGAACTCGGGGCTGGCGACGCCCATCATGCCACCTTGGACGATCGGGTGGTCGATGCCGAGCAGCTCGGTGATCCGGGTGGTGAAGACCTGGTGCATCTGCGCCTCCGTGCTGGCAGCATCGTAGCAGCACGGTCCCTGTCGCGCTTCGGTCATGTGCAGGATGCTCGGTTGCACAGTCCAGCGGCTGCACTGCTGCCGATGGAGTCGACGTCGTGCTAGGCTCGAACGGTGCAGCTCGATCGGGTGCTCACCACGCTTGTCGCGTTCTTCGAGCGCGAAGAGATCCGCTTTGCGCTGATCGGTGGGCTGGCCGTGTACGCCTGGGGGCGTGCGCGTCCTACCTACGATGTGGATTTCGCGGTGGATGCCAGTGCCGCAGCTCGAGTGGTGACGTTCCTGGGCTCACTAGGGTTCGCGACCGTGTTCGCGAGCTCGGCGTTCTCCAACCACGAGCACCAGGATCCGGGATGGGGGCGCGTCGACCTGATGTACCTCAGAGGCGAGACGGCAGAGCGCATCTTTGCAGCGACCTCGAGGAAAGAGCTGGTTCCAGGGCACCCGTTGCCGGTCGCCAGTCCGGAGCATTTGGCCATGATGAAGGCACTGGCGATGAAGAACTTTCCACACCGTACCCTGTATGAAGGCGAGGACGTGCGGGTGCTGCTCCAGGTTCCCGGAGTCGATCGAGAGGCCGTTCGCGCGTACTTTGAACGCCACGGCCTATCGGAGCTTTTCGATGCCATCGAACGCGAAGCCTGAGCCGCTGGACACGTTCCAGGCGGATGTGCCGATCACCGAGGAGGACATCGCTGCGCAGGAGCGGGTGCGCGAGCGGAGGCGCCTGTCCTCGAGCGAGTACCTCGCCTGGTGCTCGTGGCTCAGCCGCGACTGGGTCAGCCGCTGTCGAGATTTCCACACCGAGCCGTTCGAGCTGTGAGGTGGGGGCCTCGGCTCAAGGTGCCTGCAGGGTCATCTCGAGCACCCAGACGAGCACCCCGAGCGCGGCGAGCAGCGAGACCCATAACGTGAGGGCGAGCCGTACCATCCGCTTGGCGCGCCGCTCCAGCCAGTAGACGGCTGGCCGAATCCCCTGGTAGAGGAACGTGGCGATACCGGCCAGGTTGACGCAGATGATGTTGACCAGGAGCAGGAGCAGAGCCTTCGAGCCGAGGATCAGCTCGCCGCTGCCGACGAGCAGGCCGCCGACCACCAGGGGCGGCAGCAGAGCGACCGCGACCATCACGCCGACGAGGGCAGCCGAGATCCCCGATGTGAACGCCAGCGCGCCCGCGGCGCCGGCAGCCAGGGCGAGCACGACGTCGCCGAGGGCGACGTGGGCACGGCTCGCGATCTCCTGAACGGAGGCGTCGAACGGAACGGTCAGGCCAGCGAGGAGGGATAGCGAAAATGCAACGGCCAGACCACTCAGGTTGGTGCGGACGGAGCGTGCTGCGAGTGTGCGATCCCCGAGTGTGGTCGCCAGCGCCAACGCCATGTTGGGTGTGAGCAGGGGAGCGATCACCATGGCGCCGATCACCACGGCCACGTTGTCGCGCATCAGACCGGCCGCGGCGACGATTGTGGACAGAACCACAGTGAGATAGAAGGTGCGACTCGGCTTGATGCCTTCGGACATGCTTGCCACGAGCTCCATGCAGGCAACACGCTCCGGCGGATCGGGCTCCGGCTCGGCTTCCTCCGCTGCGCTCGGTATGTCGGGTGTGTCGGCGGGCTCGGGCGTTGGCTCCTCGGGTAGCGGGAGGGTCGCCTCGACGGCCTCCAGGACGAGCCGAAACGCGGTGTGGTGCCCAACGTGCTTCTGCAAGCTGGTGATCGCGGCCTCCGCAGCATCGCTGACGACCAGGAGCTTGAGCAGGAAACGCTCATCCGAGATCGGCCAGCGGGCGGCCTCCAGAACCTCCAGCTCCGCCACGGCCTCGAGCGCTGGCTCCTCGGCTCCGGAGGGTACGATGCACTCAATCGTTCGAAGTGCCATATGCAGGTCATGGTAGCAGCGCCGGAGGAGCTTGCGACGACTGGCAGATGTCCCTGCTCTTGGGATGCGCGGCTGTCCTAATCGGCGCGGAGATCGGAGACGCCGGCAAGGTCTCGGCACAGCTCCCACAGCCGTTGGCGCTCGGTGTCCGTCTCGCGGGTTGCGGGCAGCAGGTACGCCGAGCGTGGCCGGCGATCGAACACGAACGACCCGTTCAGCTTCTCGGCCGTGGGCGAGGCCGCCAGCCACACGATCGAGTCGGCGCCTTGGCGAGCGTTGCGGAGCACGGCTCGCGTCACCTTGTGGAACCGCGGCAGCGAGCGGCGCACTCCGGGCGTGTCTGCCCAGCCCGGATGCATCGCGTTGGAGGAGACGCCGGTACCCGCCAGCTCCTCAGCCCACAGCTCGGACAGGATCACCTGGGCGCGCTTGGTCTGAGCGTAGGCGCGGACGCCGTCGAACGGCTCAGGCGGATCGGTGAGCGCATCGAGATCGAGCCTCTGGGTGTACATGCCTCCGGAGGACACGTGCACGATCCGCGACGGCGCTGAGCGCTCCATCAGCGACCTGAGCTCGGCGGTCAGTCGGAACGGGCCCAGTACGTTGATCGCGAACGTTGTCTCGTGGCCATCACCGGTCCTTTGACGGCTGTCAAGGAGCACCCCGGCGTTGTGGACGAGAACGTCCAGCCGTCCGTAACGGTCCTCGATCGTTCGTGCGAGCGATGCAACCTGATCGAGCTCGCCCACATCGCACAGCTCGGTGCTCAGTGCGTGGTTGCCGGTGGCTTCGACGAGCTCGTTGCGGGCCGTCGCCAGGCGCTCGGCGTTCCGGCCGACGAGCACGACGTTGGCACCGAGGTCGGCAAGCGCGCCGGCCGTCGCGCGCCCCAGGCCCGCGTTGGCGCCGGTGATGGCGCACACCCGACCGGTGAGATCCACGTCGAGATCGTCCTCGTCCCATCCCGAAGCACGCAGGCGGTACCCCGGAGCAGTGAACGAGAGTGGTACGAGCGGTGAGATCAGCCGGTCGATGAGCCTGGCAGCAGCACACATGCGAGACGCCTCCTGTGGAGCCAACCTGCTCGGAGGTCTCCAACATTCTCAGAGACCACCGTCGGGGGCGCCGAGAGAAGCCGGTAGGGCGGCAAAGTGTGATCGGGAGCACGGACGCGGCCTGTCCCATTGGAGATCATTGCAGCGAGGAGCGTCCAGATTGTGATCCGGACGATCCTCAGGGTGGCTTTTGCGAGAGTCGTCGCGCAACTAGCATGCAGGCCACGCGAGAGGACGCGCGATCGGAAGGGGGTGGGCCGTGCCATCGACGAAATCGAGCCGGCTGCGGCTGCTCGAAGGAATGTGCCGAACAATCTGCGACGCGTTGCATGAGCGAGCTGTCCTTGCCGCTCGTCGGCGGGGATGGACCATGCAGCCGACATCCACGAGCGAGATCTATGCGGTGGCTGCTGCAGAGACGCCAGCACTGCTCGATCAGCTGATCAACCTGCAGTGTCTGACCATGGCCGAGGATGGTTCTCCTGAGGTTCCTCGCGTCGACGAGCTCGACGATCGGGACCGGAAGCGGATGCTGTCCGCCGTTCGTGCTTCGATCCGGCGGTCCGGTCGGGGGTCCCGGGAGTAGCTCGTTCAGCGACCGATCCGTGAGGACACTCGACGCGGCGTGCTGTCACGTCCGGCAACCGGCTGGTCGGGTGCCGGCGAGCAGGGCGCGAGCCGGGTCCAGAACCGTTCCGGAGCGTGACCGCGTCAGTCAACGGGGGTGCGGAGGGTGACCAGCTCTTCGGCGAGCGTCGGATGGACCCCGACGGTGCTGTCGATCTGGGCTTTGGTGGCGCCGCAACGCAGTGCGACCGCGAACCCCTGAATGATCTCACCAGCGTCGGGGCCGAGAACGTGCACACCCAGGACTCGATCGCTTGGGCGATCGACCACCAGCTTGACCAGAGCTTTCTCGGGACGACCGCTGAGCGTGTGCTGCATCGGACGGAACGTCGAGCGGTAGATCGCGACGTCGGTGAACTGCTGACGGGCCTGAGCCTCGGTCAGGCCGACCGTGGCGAGAGATGGCCGGCTGAACACGGCCGACGGTACCGCGCGGTAGTCCATTGCGGTGGGCGTGCCGTCGAACAGCGTCCGAACCAGCGCCATCGCCTCGGAGATCGCCACTGGCGTCAGGTTCATCCGGTTGGTGCAGTCGCCAACCGCCCAGACACTGTCGGCATTGGTTCGGGAGTACGGGTCGACGCAGATGGCGCCGGCGTCGTCCCGCTCGACACCGGCGGCTTCAAGGCCGAGACCGTCGGTGTTCGGATCGCGGCCAATCGCCACCAGCACCTGGTCGGTCAAGAATCGATCGCCGCTACTGGTGCTCACGGCGAGCTGCCGATCGGTGCGCTCGATCTCGGTGACCATGGTTTCGAACCTGAGATCGATCTGCTGCGCCCGCATGGCGTCAGCGAGGCTGCTCCGTAGATCGTCGTCGAAACCGCTCAGAAACAGAGAGTTGCGGTGCATGAGGGTGACCTCGGAGCCGAGCGCCGACAGGATTCCGGCAAACTCCACAGCGATGTAGCCGCCGCCGACGATGACGATCCGTTGCGGACGTGCAGAGAGGGTGAACATGTCATCCGAGATGAGCGCCAGATCGCCGCCGTGGACCCGCAGACGGCGAGGCCGGCTACCCGTCGCGATCAGGATGTTGCGGGCCGTGATCCGTTGTCCGTCGACCTCCACGGTGTGTGCGTCGACCAGTCGGGCCCGTGCCCGATGGACAGTCACCCCGGCGGCGTCGAGGAGGCGGCCGTACACAGCGTTCAGCCGTCCCACCTCACCCTGGATGTTGGCGGTGAGCGCGTTCCAGTCGTGCGCCGGCTTCGTCGGTGGCCATCCGAACCCGGGTCCGTCGGCGAACGCGTCGCCGAGCTGGCCGGCGAACACCATCAGCTTCTTGGGCACGCAGCCGACGTTGACGCAGGTGCCGCCCAAACGGCGTTCCTCGGCGATGGCGCTGCGAGCGCCGGCGGCTGCGGCCATCCGTGCTGCCCGGACGCCGCCAGAGCCTGCTCCGATCGTGAACAGGTCGACATCGTACTGCGCCATGCCTCCTCCTTGCGCGGGGGCAACAGTCCGCATCGGCGGCTTCTTCCGTGGTGGGCCGGCACGTTGTGCCGGCGCCTATCGGTCCGGCCCCGATAGACGGCAGCCCGCAACCTGGTATTGTCGTCCAGTAGGAGTGGATGATGGAAGCAACACCACAGGCGAACGGCCACCTCGAGGTCAAGGACCTGACCTTGACCCTCGGCGGGACCCGAGTCCTCAAGTCAGTGAACGTGGACTTCTGGCTGGGCCATATCCATGCGGTGATCGGTCCGAACGGCGCCGGCAAGACGACGTTGGCGAAGACCATCATGGGGCTGTCAGGTTACCGAGACCACGAAGGGGACATTCTCCTTGACGGCCAGTCGATCGTCGATGCCTCGATCGACGAACGTGCGCGGATAGGGATCACTCTCGGCTGGCAGGAGCCGGCCCGCTACGAAGGGCTTCGGATCCGTGAGTTCATTCTGGCCGGGGCGCGGGAGCGGTCCGAGGAGCTGCTGGAGGACGTCCTCGATCGGGTGGCGCTGGCTCCGCGGAAGTACGCCGACCGTCCCATCGACCGCTCCCTGTCGGGGGGCGAGCGCAAGAGGATCGAGCTGGCGTCGATCCTGGCGATGCGGCCGAGAGTGGTGATGCTCGACGAGCCGGACTCAGGGATCGACGTCGAAGCGCTGAACAGGATCTTCGAGGCGATCCAGTCGCTCAAGGACGCGGGCAGCACCGTCATCATGATCACCCACAGCATGACCGTTCTGCGGCACGCGGAGCACGCGTTTCTGTTCTGCTGCGGCCGCCTGGTGGACAAGGGTGCGGTGGATCGGATCGGCTCCTACTTCGCCAAGGAGTGCATCCCCTGTGACCACGACACCGAGCCGGCTGCCCAGCTGCTCAAGGTGGAGCAGGCGTCATGAGCAGCTTGCCCACGGTGCAGACGCTGTTCGACTCGATCCACCAGCCGGAGCCCGGTCCCGAGGCCGCCAAGCTGGTGGTGCACGAGAACCAGGTGCTGGCCTCGCACGAGGTTCCGGGTCTCGAGATGAGGGCCAGCTCGCAGCCGGGCGGTCTCGATGCCCAGCTCGTGGTCCGCGAGGACGTGCGGCTGGAGAACCCGGTGCACCTGTGCTTCGGGATGATGCCGGAGAAGGGAACGCAGCACATCGAGCTCGATGTGCAGATGGAGCCCGGAGCCCGAGCCTCGTTTCTCGCCCACTGCACGTTTCCGAACGCCGTTGATGTGACCCACTCGATGCGAGCCAACATCGTGGTCGGTGCGAGAGCGGTGTACGAGTACTCCGAGACCCATGTTCACGGCCCAGGGGGTGGCGTCGTCGTGGTGCCCAAAGCACGGGTGATGGTGGAGCGCGGCGGCCGGTTCCGCACCGAGTTCGTGCTCACCCAGGGACGCGTGGGCCGGATCGACATCGACTACGAGACGGTGGTCATGGACGATGGCGTGCTCGAGATGCTCGCCAAGATCTTCGGCCGTGGCAGCGACGAGATCTCCATTGACGAGCGCGGAATCCTCGAGGGCGCTCGCTCGCGCGGAGTCCTGGAGAGCTATGTGGCGTTGCGCGACCGGGCCCGTGGCGTGATCCGGAGCTCGCTGATCGCAAAAGGTCCATACGCGCGGGGGCACGTGGACTGCAAGGAGATCGTGCAGGACGAGGCCACGGCGTCGGCGGTTCCGATCGTCGACGTCCAGCACGCCAAGGCCCACGTCACCCATGAGGCCGCCATCGGTTCGGTGGACTCCAGCCAGCTCGAAACGCTGATGTCCCGCGGCTTGACCGAGGATGATGCGATCGACCTGATCATTGCGGGCATGCTGTCGTGAGCCGGGGGCGGGCAGCTTCGGCCGCGTCCGTGCGTTGTCTGCCAAGAGGAGCCGATGTGAGAGACGATGACAGGGAACGACACGGGGGACGCCGGCCGGCGTCGTTGCTCGGTGCAGCATGGGGCGCCGTGCTGCTGCTGACCGGGTGCATCGGTACACCGGACGGTGTCGAGGCGGTGTCCGGGGTGGACCTCGAGCGGTACCTCGGCCGGTGGTATGAGATCGCACGGCTCGATCACTCGTTCGAGCGGGGGCTGAGCGATGTGACGGCCACCTACAGCTGGCGATCCGAGGGCTCGGGCGTCATCGATGTCGTCAACCGGGGTTGGGACGTGGAGAAGGGCGAGTGGAGTGAGGCGCGCGGCCGGGCCAAGCCGGTGGGCGATCCCACTGACGGTCGGCTCAAGGTCTCGTTCTTCGGACCGTTCTACGGGGGGTACAACATCATCGCCCTGGATAGGGACGACTACGCGCACGCCCTTGTGTGCGGGCCGAACCGCAGCTATCTGTGGATCCTCGCGCGGAGCCCCGAGCTGGACGAGGCCGTCGTCGAGCGTCTGATCGACCGTGCAGCCGAGCTCGGCTTCCCCACCGACGAGCTCATCATGGTCTCCCACGACCGCGCTCCATAG
>CAZEJK010000015.1:0-32318 GCA_964512045.1 uncultured Thermoanaerobaculia bacterium | reverse complement strand
GGAGCACCGCCCGCGTCTTCTGCACTCGAGAGCTTCCTCCGGCGCTACCGATCGACCGCTGCGGCCCGTTGCGTTGTGGCTCCGCCGGAGACGAGCAGCGGCTCGATCGTCACCGGGTCGCCGTTGGCGTTGACGCGGAACGCCGCCAGGTGGACCGGCCCGGAGACCACCACCTCCACGCGTTTCGCAGGCCGCCCGAGATCCGGATCGATCGCGAGCAGCACGTTGTTGATCCGGACCAGCTCTCCGGGTCGTACGGTGCGAGTCAGATCCGCCTCGAAGGCGCCGGAGGCGCCGTCCCAACGGCCGAGCGTCACCTCGACCTCCTCATCGGAGGGGTTGAAGACGGACAGGTGACTGCGCTCGCGGCCTGAGGCGGTGTCGCGGTCCACCAGGCCGAGTAGCTGGTATGGCAGGGATGGCTGCAGCAGATCGATGGCCGTCAGCCCCCGCATGAGCTGACCCGCGGTGCCGTTGATCTGCCCGGCGCCGTCGCGGTAGACGGCGAACTCTCTGCCGGTGGCCGAGATCGCGCCGTCCTCAGCGGTCAGGACGACGGTGCCCACCTCCGAGCGACCAAAAAGCTCGCCGACGATGTCGGTGAACGCCCGGGTTGCACCGGCCGCGAGTGAGAAGGAGGCGGTGTCCACCGGGCCAGAGGCGTCGCGGAGGTGGAGCTCGGCGGTAATTGCCGCCGTGGTCGGACCGAGATTGGAGATCGTGGCAGAGCCGAGGAACTCGTTGGTGCCCTGGATCGCACCGATCTCGAGCAGCGTGACCCGGTCGGCGCCTGCCATGACCGGCAGCACCGTGGTCGGGTCGCTGGTACCGGAGACGGCACCCTTGCCGTCGAGAACGCTGCCGTAGACGAGGGCGCTGCCGGTCAGCACCCGGACCTCGATCAGGAAGCCGGCACGGTCGCCGATGTCGAACAGACCTGCCACATCGTTGAGCTGGTCGCTGGCGCCCGCGTCGAGCTGCCCGGTCTCGGCCGGTGCGAGCTCGGTCCCGACGGGATCCACCGGGACCACCTCGACGACTGTGCCGTCGAGCAGCGCCATGACGCCCACGTTGATCCGGTTGCGCGCGCCGTCAGCGGTGGTTGCCAGCCAGGCGTCCTCGCCGGCATCGATGGCGGCTGCGGTCGGTGAGGCGGGGAACAGCTGACCGAACTCGGTGCCGTCCGGGTTGCGCGCGGAGACCACGCTCTGCGCCAGGATCCTTCCGGCTGCCTCGCCGAGGCCACGGATCTGGAGGCTGCCAACGCCCTCACCGAGCCCGAACCAGCTCTGCACTGGATCGTCGACCGTCAGCATCTGCAGCGGTTGCAGCGACACGGTTGCGATCTCCTGCTGCGTGCGTGCCGCTCCGCGCGGCGTGTACACCGCGACCAGGTCTGCCGGTTGGCCGGTCGGGTTGAACAGCTCGAGCCGGGAGGTGAAGAACGCTCCACCGCTGCCGGACAGCCTTGCCACGGCCGGAATGGTGGTGTCGGGCTCGCCAATGCCGATGACGACCTCGGTGGAGGAGCTGCTGGTGAAGGTCCCGTCGCTGACCTCGAGAGTGACCAGATAGGTGCCGGGCAGCTCGTAGACGTGAGTTGGGCTGGCCTCGTCGGAGGTTGTGCCGTCGCCGAACGTCCACGTCCACTGGGAGGGCTCTCCAGTCGATGTGTCCGTGAACTGCACCGGTTCGCCGATCGCCGGCTCGTTGGGTCCGACGATGAACGCCGCATCGAGGATCTCATCGGCGCTGAGGACGTCGCGCAGCAGCTGCCCGTCCTCCAGCGTGATTCCGACGGCGGGGATTGTAATGGCAGGGTCCGAGCCGCCCAGGATCGGTGTGGGGCCGGCGATGTTGTTGACGATGATCACCGCGATGGCGCCGGCATCCTGAGCGTTGGACACCTTCTGCACGAAGACGCATTCACCGCGGTCGATCAGGGCGATCCTGCCGGCGAGCTCGGCCGGGTTGATCGCCGGCTCACAGCCGAGGGTCGGCTGCGCGGAGCCGTCATCGATCACCGCCAGCTGGCCTGTCAGGGCGGTCTCGTTGAGCGGTGGACCGAACGCTGCGGGCTGTACGTCGATCACGCCGGAGATCGCGTCTGGGGCAGCGACCTCGAGGATCGGTGTCCCGCCGAGCACCTCCGGCGCGCGGGCGGTGACGGCCGGCCCGTCCCAGACCAGCTGGCCGTTGACGGCGGAGTCCCGCCGCTGCTCGGTGGTCATCTCGTCCCAATGCAGACCAGTGGCCAGATCGAGACTGAACCGGTTGTAGATGTCGGGAGTGCCCATGAACAGCTGGCCGAAACGAGAGTTCGCGAAGGTGGCGAAGCCGAGACCGTGGGCGATCTCATGCAGAGCGACCGTCACGAAGCTGACACCATTTGTCTGGGTGCTGCCGTCGGTGGCGTAGCTCCAGCTGCTGTCACCGCCGAGGCAGCCGTCATCGATGGCGCTGTTGAAGGTGATGGTGATGTCACCGGCGTTGGCGTTCGGGTTGCTCTCGAGGCTCAGGTTCTCGCCCGAGAGCGCCTCGGCCAGTGCCCCCGGGTACCACGTGTCGGCCATCGGTGCGCCCTGGAAGCCTTCGAACAGGAACTGTGCCGACGCGCCGGCGAGGACCGCGCCGTCATCGCCACACTCCATGTCGGAGAAGGCAACGTCGATGTTGATCTCCACGTCGCTGTGGAGAATGCCGGAGTAGATGTCGGCGACGAGCTCCATGGCCGCCACGCGTTCGGGCCCCAGCTCCGGGTGGTTGAAACCCCTGTTGGGCGGGTCCTGCACACGCAGTGTCACGGTGGACGAGCCGAACGGCCAGCCGATGTCCTCGAGATGCTCGCGGGTCAGGTCGATCGCACCGAACTGCAGGTCAGTGTTGATCGACGGCTCCATGAGCAGGTTGGGGGTGGCAGAGACGTCCCAGTGTGAGACGGAGGAGCCAGCCTGGTACTCCGACGGAGTGTACAGTCGGAGGCGTCCCTCGGAGTCGGCGCCGGCGAGTCGGTCCGGATCGACAACAAGCCGGACCTCGACGTCGACCGAGGCAGCGGGCAGCGCTATGGCGAGGCAGAGGAGGAATGTGAGTGCTCGCATGGCGTCCTCCCTCACCGGTCCGCGACCGTGGGCTGCGGTCTTGGTGTGTCACCGAGCTGGACCGAGTCGGGCGACTCATGAACACAGCGCAACGACATCGCGCCATCCGGTCCGACCTCGAGCACCAGGCTGCTCTGGAACCGTCCGTCCAGGTACACCCCGCGTCCGCCCCCGGACAGTGCAAACGGCACGAGGCCTTCGGTGGAGCGGCTCAGCCGCTGAGCGCGTGGCGCCGAGCGCACCGCGCCGATCTGCTCGGGCGTCGGGTTGAGGACCAGGTCGCCGGTTACAGGGTTGACGACGACGACGAGGCCTGAGGGCGGGTCGCCATCGACCGGACCGGCGTCTGGGGTCTCATCCGCAAAGGCGACGACGGGCGTGACGAGCAGTACGAGGATGGGCAACCAGGATCGCAGCTCCATGACAGCTCCTTCGTGGGCACACGGTGTGCGCACCGTTCGAGTATCCGGGAGGGTAACAGAGCAGGGTGCGGGTTTCCTTCCTCGGGTCGTATGGGCAGCCACTGCGTCGCCTCGGAACGTACGTCCGCTGTGGTCCGTGTCACGGCGGACGCACAGCATAGCTTCAGCCCGGGCACAGTGCCCGGGCTGAAGCGATTTCGGGAGGGTTGACGGAGAACGTTACAGCTGTAGCTCGATCCTGTGGATGGCCTGGGCGGCCTGCTCGACAGCGGCGTCGAACGCATCGCTGGCGCCAACCCGGTCATCTGCCAGGAGATCGGTGAGGATCTCCTCGACCTCGCTGCGGCGCACGCGAAGGCGAACGCGGTCGTCGTCGAGCTGGATCCGCGCCTCGTCGAGGATCCGCGCCACCGCCTCATCGATCGGCGCTGCCGGTCCCAAGATGGCGCCGAGATGCGTGGTGAGCCGTGAGCGGACCTCGGCGCCGAGCTCCCGTTCGAGCTGGTTGGAGAGCTCCTCGATCTCATCGGTCAGCGGTTCCAGCTCCCTCTGCATCTTCTCCATCTGCTCGCGAAACGGCTCCATGTCGAGCTCGAGCTCATGCATGTGCTGGGTGGTCGGCCCGATCTCGGCGGTCAGCTCGGTGATCCGCGTCTGGAGCTCGGCGATGCGCTCCTGATTCCTCAGTTGAATGGCGTCCATCCTGGGCTTGACCGTCTCCTCGATACGACGCTGGAGCTCCCTGGACTGAGCCGTGATCTGTGCATGCTGCCGGTCGAGGCGGTCCTGCAGCTCGCGGACATTCAGATTCTCGAGGTCACCTTCGATGGAGCGAGCGATCTCTGCGCCGAGCCGCGCCATCTCCGCGCTCATGCGGGCGATGTCCTCCTCGAGCCCCGCGGTGAGCTCCACCTCGTAGGCCTCGGACATCTCTTCGGTCATTGCCTCGGCAAGCCGCTCGATCTCCTCGGTGTACGGCTCGATCTGCTCGTGCAGTGCCTCGAGCTGTTCGTGATGGGGCTCAAGCTGCTCGGTGATCCGTTCCAGCTCGATGGACCACTCGCTGCTTTCGACCTGCTCCTCAATGCGTTGCTCGAGCTCCAGGATCTTCCTCGAGAGGGCCCTGAGCTCCGGGCTGGCCGCTGGAGCTGGGGGCGCCGGGGGCGCCTGATGAGGAGCGGCGTGGGGAGCGGGTTCAGCAGGCGCCGCAACGGGATCTGGAGCGGCAGACGGAGCGACGGGAGCTTCCGGAGCGAATCGATCCTGGCGAGTGTGGGCCGCGGTGAGATCCTCGGTGGTGGAGGCGGTGGGAGCGATGGCGGCGATCGTCGGGACCAGGGCGATACTGCACACGGCGGCGACGACCAGGGCGGTGATCGAAACGCGACGTGAGGGACGGTCGTTGAGGATGCTCATGATTCTCTCCTCGAGCTGGGATCGGTTGGCCATGCCCAGTGCGGCTGCGAGGGCTGCGGGTCGGGGCGCGGCGCGGTGCGCGATGGCGAGCAGATGGGCGGCGTAGGTGGAAGGGCGGGAGCCGTGGGCGACGATCGCGTCGTCACAGGCGTGCTCCTGCTCGATGGTAAGCCGTCGGGTGGCCCACCAGATCAGTGGGTTGAACCAGTGGACCGCGCAGGCGAGACGGGCGGCCGTGCGCACCAGCCAGTCGCATCGCGACACGTGCACGGCCTCGTGCAGCAGGGCCACCTCGATGGCATCGGGGTCCCACGTGGTGGCCTCTTCGGGCATCAGCACGACTGGTCGTAGCCAGCCCCACGTGGCCGGAGTGCTGAGCCTCGGGCTGAGACGGAGTCGGGTCTTCTGGAGCTCCAGTCGCTTCTGACATCGGGACCAGCGTTCGGCGATGTCGGTGTTCACAGGTGCACGTCGCGAGGTGCGCACCAGCCGGGACGCACGGGCCCAGCCGACGCCGAGATGCACGAGCACTGCGAGGACGCCGAGAAGCCAGACACCGCCCAGGATGTGTTTGGGTGCCAGCTGCGGGCGTGCTGCCGACGGTGCTGCGGGCAGCGACTCGGCTCTCTCGGTTCGCCTGGGGACCACGAGAGCCGAGCTCGTGTTCACGGCCGGATTGACGTCGACCGCGGGGACGGCGGATGGCGACGCATCGTTGGTCGTGAGCCATGGCACCGGCACGGCGATCTCCGGAAGGAGCCAGCTGGCGGCTGGTAGCACCAGTGTTCCAGCCAGAGCGATGCCGAGCACCAGCGATCGCAGCCGTGCCGGTGCCCGTCGAAGCAGCAGGAGGCTCATGAGGGAGGCGCCCACGAGGACGGTGGCTTCCGTTGCAGACTCAGCGAGGATCGAGAGCATGATGGTCACCTCCCCTGCCGCCGTGCGCGGTCAATCTGATCGGCGATCCGCTCCAGAGCCTCCGAGTCGAGCTCCTCGCCTTGGAGGTCGAGGAGGGCGGCCATCGCCGTCTCGGCAGAGCCACCGAAGAACGTCTGCACCACCCGTTCCAGAGCGCTGGCCCGTGCGGCCTCCCGGGGCACCGTCGGCGCGTAGATGTAGCGGGCGCCATCGGCCCGGTGGCTGACGTGCCCCTTCTCCTCGAGGATGCGCAGGAGTGCGCGCACGGCGGAGTAGCTCGGCGGGTCCGGGATCCGCTCACGAACCTCGGCCACCGTCGCTTCGCCGGACTCGTACAGCACATCCATGATCTGGCGTTCGCGTCGGCTGAGCTGTCCGGGTCGAACCATGGTGCGGCTCCTTTCATGGTGCTGTTTTCTTAGCACCATGCTAAAAATATAGCACCAAGGGCGGAGTTCGTCAAGGGGGAGATACTGATGTGTGGGGGAAAAGTTCTTCGCGGGCAGATGCTGGTGAAGTGGTTTGGCACTCGATGCGAAGTCTCTCGCTCGGGCGAGCTCATCGCCGACGGCGAGTGGCCAACTGCTCCGCGGCCGTGCGACCGGGACCCTCGGAGGTACGGTCTGGTGGCAGCCGCGGTCGCGTCAATGGAGCGGTTCTGCGATGAAGACCTTGCGGTGCGTTCTCAGGGCGGTGATGGCCCAGCGGGTGCCGTCGTGCTCGAAGCAGGTGCCGACAGCAGCGTCATACGGTAGCCGGACTCTCACGATACGGGCTTCTGGACCGAGGTCGAGGATCACCACGCGAGCCGCGCTGTACTCCTCTGAGGTGTGTCGGTCCGTTCTCTCCGCGATCACGGTCATCCTCCTATCGGTGCAGGTTCCCACTGCGATCCTGTCTCTACCCAGTATGACGCATGAAACGTGCCAAAGGTTCAGAACTCATTTCGAATCCCGAAAAGGACCCGTTCGATCGCGCTCGGTACATGCTCTCCGCGGTCAGCTCCGCTTCTCCCACATCGTGCGGTTGGAGCTTCCGATATCAGGAGGCGTGTCCCGAAATGCGGACGTATCGCCTCGCTTCGGGGTCAGCCGGTGCAGAGCTGCTCGCGGTCGAGCCGGAGAGTGCTATGCTGCGCCACATGATCGTGAGCACGGTTCAGAACGTCGGCGCCTACTCGAGCTGTTTGAAAGGCCGGCGACTGTCCTGAGCATCCGATCGGACGGGCCCGCCGGCAGCGGCGGGTCGTCCCGCCGCCGTCGACGGCCCCAGACACAGGAGGCTGGATGATGACTGCGGCACCCCTGAACACCACCGACACCCTCGAGCTGCTCGAGCAACATCGGCGTGACATCGAGGCGCTCGATAGGAGGATTCTCCATCTGGTGTGTGAGCGGTTGGAGCTAGCGCGCCAAATCGGCGCCCTGAAGACGTCACTCGGCGTGCCCGTACGGAACTTCCAGGTGGAGGCGGCAGTGTTCGAGCGGATCTCGGACGCAGGTCGCCTGCTGGGTCTGGACCCGGACCTCGGTCGCGACCTGGCGAGGTTTCTCGTGTCCAAGGCAGTGGAGGAGCAGGCGACAGCGCGCGATGCGGTGTACACGGGTGATGCGCTGCGGGTCCTGGTGATCGGCGGCAAAGGGGGTATGGGGCGCTGGTTCGTACGCTTTCTGCTCGGGCAGGGCCATCGTGTGGAGGTTTGGGACCCTGCGGAAGACGCCGCTCTGTGCCCTGAGGCGGAGAGCCTCGAGGCCGTGGTGCCTGCAGCGGACCTGATTGTGGTCGCGGTGCCGATGGACGTGTGCTCTGGTGCTCTCGATGCGGTGGCTGCTGCTGGTCCGGTCGGCGTGGTGGCGGAGATGTGCAGCCTGAAGAGCCATCTCGTGCCGATGATCGAGCGGCTCCAGGCCGCTGGCGTGCGTGTGGTGCCGTTTCATCCGATGTTCGGGCCGGATGTGCGCACACTGGAAGGCCGAACAGTGGTCGTCTGCTCGGATGCAGACGCCGATGCCCGTGCGCTGGTCAGCGGGCTGTTCGCACAGACGAGCGCCCGATTGGTGGAGCTGTCCCTGGCAGAGCACGACCGGCGCATGGCCGTGGTTTTGGGGTTGACGCACCTCGCGAACCTGGTGGTCGCGCGCTCGGTGGCGGCCTCCGGGCTCAGCGCGGACGAGCTCGATCAGGTGGCCGGTACGACGTTCCAGCGGCAGATGATGACCACCCGTGAGGTGGTGAGCGAGAACCCAGAGCTGTACCACCAGATCCAGCATCTCAGTCCGGACACTGGACGGGCTGGCGGCTGGCTGCACGACGCGGTGGACGACTGGCTCGAGGCGAGTCACAGCGCTGACAGCGCCCTCTTCGTCGAGCTCATGGAGAGCTGTCGCGATACCCTTGCCTAAGCTGAGCGCTCCACTCCCAGGCTACCGCCAGAGGAGCGCCACGGAGCGCACGTCGACGTCGGCGTACCGCTTCGGGCGCAGCGGCAGCTCTGTCAGCTGGGCGGCCTTCTCCTCGGACTCCCGGGCGATCCGGTCGATCTCCTCCTGCAGCTCCAAGGCGAGCTCGTCGGCCTGATCGGCGAGCCGCTCGATCTCCCGCTCCGACTCGGTGACCGATGCCTCCGCCCGCTGACGCATCCGCCGCCGACTGGCGACGCTCTTGATCCGCGACGCCGCCTTGCGGGCAGCGGAGCCGGCGCTCCGCGAGCCGCCGAATACGGAGAGCAGCCCTTCGACGACTCCGAGCCCGACCTCGGCCGTGCGGGCGCTCACCTGCGCCCGGTCCCGCTCGAGCTCATCCTCCTCGCGCTCAATGCGTCGTCTGAGTGTGGCGAGCTTGCTTTCATAGCGAGCTCGCAGCTGCTCCTGGTCGGTGTCGTCGGCCCGATCCGCCGCCTCGAGGCATCGACCGAGGAACCGCTCCCGAGACTCACCGGCCTCCGCGATGAGCTTGAGCTGCTCGTTGACCAGCAACGGATCGGGGTTGTTGGCCCGCCAACGCACGAACTCCTTCTCGATATCAGCAAGCTCCGCGTCGAGCGCCGCAGGGGCAGCGGCAGGGAAGCTCATCGCGCCTGGCGGCGTGTCGACCGTGACGGGTGGCTCGTCGAGACGGCGGGCGCCGTCCCAGTCGAGGCGACCGTCGCCATCGGTCGGCACCTCCCACAGCTCGTCGGCAACCCTGTACAGATCGAGCGTCTTCCGCTCCAGCGTCACGCGGGCCTCGACGAGCAGCCACGGCCGTGTCGCTCCCTGTACGCCGGCGGCGAACACAGACTCGATTGGCGTGGTGAGCACGGGAGGATGTGCCGGAGCAGGGGGCAGCGGTGGCGGCACGGTTGGCGCTGCTTCGGCGGTGGCGCGCTCGGGCTCGGCGGGCTGAGGAGGACGCACCAGTGGTGCGAGCTCCGCCAGAGTGACGGGGCCCCGCAGGTAGCTCATCGCCCAGCGGGATGCGAACAGCTGGATCCTCGGCGTGGCCCGGACATTGTCCAGCAGGAACTCGCGCTTGCCGAGCCCGCTGACGACATCGTCGGCGTTCCTGCCGTCGTCCAGCGTTGCCATTCCCAGGCCCTCGAGCGCCCGCTCCCGGTCGCGCTCGGTCACCAGCCGACCGATCACCTTGATGCCGGCGTTGCCGAGCGCCTTGTAGTCCAGGTCGACCGGGTTCTGGGTCGCAAGCCAGGCGCCGCAGCCGAATGCGCGCCCTTGCTTGAGGAGGGTGAGCAGCGGCTGCTTGGTTGGAGGGTTCGCTGGATGCGGTGGGAGAATGCCCTGGACCTCATCCATGTATAGCAGTGCGCGCAGACCCGACGAGGCAGGTTGCCGTCGCATCCACGAGACCATCTCGCCGACCAGCAACGTCAGCACGAACAGGCGTTGCCGCTCGTCGAGGTGGGCCAGAGTGACCACCGTTCCCCGTGGTGCGTCTGGGGTGCCCAGCAGGGCCTCCATGGTCATCGGAGCGCCCTCGGTCCAGGCAGCGAACGCAGGGCTCGCGAGGAGCGTGTTCAGGTCGAGGACCAGCCGCATGCGTTCCTTGCGGGGGTAGAAGACCTCCAGCGGTAGCACACCGAGCGTCTCCATCGGTGGCTCGGCGAGGGCCGTCAGCAGGCCGGCGAGGTCCAGCGTCTGTCCGTTGCGCCACGCGTTCAGGAGAACCGAGGACACCAGCACCTGATCCCGGTCGGTGAGGGGGTCACCGCCGCGTCCCACCAACGACAGGAGAGCGCCGGCAACCGTGTTGACGCGATCACGCGTCGCATCCGGGTCGGCGTCGGGCGTCCATCCAGCCGGCGGGGACAGCGCAGGGAGGATATCGAGGGGCGCCAGCCCGGCAACTCCTGGAGTCAGCAGCTGCCACTCCAACCCGGTGCGCACGGCCCGGACGTCCTCGCCCGCCAGCCCCGATCGGGCGAGGCCGCTTCGCCACGTCTCCGACTGCTGCCGCGCGACGGTGTCACGATCGGCCGACCGCACCGCGTCAGCGGGCAACCACCCAGCGAAGTCTGCGGGCGCGAGCTCCGGAAAGGTGAGGAGCAGGTTCACCATATCGCCCTTGAGGTCGATGACCAGTAGCGGAATGTGCTGGCGCGCAAGCTCCTCGAGCACGACGATCCCGAGCCCCGTCTTCCCGGACCCGGTCATGCCGAGGCAGACGGCGTGGGTGGTCAGATGGTGACGAGCTACGGTGGCTCGCTGCCCGGTCGCGACTCCAGCTCCGACGTACAGGTCCGACATGGGGCTCTCCGTCAGTCGCGGTGGCGTCCCGGTGAGGAGGACGCCACTCGGCGTTCATTCACTCGATCGTGATCGGCGGCATCCAGACTGCTCCTGGGAGCTGGACTCGGCCGGAGTGGACCGCCCGGCGGATCTCGTCCGCAGCGGCGTAGACATCGCGTTCCTCCTGGCGGTTGAGGAGCTGCTGCCAGAACGGGACCTGGCGAGGGAAGTCCACCAGTCGGACGCTCGCGTCCGCCGGCAGCCCCGCCAGCTCCAGGGCCTCCTCGAGGGCGGCGTCAAAACCGCCGACCCGGTCCACGAGACCCCGGTCGAGTGCCTGCTCTCCGGTGAACACACGGCCCCGAGCGATCGCGTCGACCTCCTCGACCGTCATGCCGCGGGCGTCCGCAACCCGCTCCAAGAACGCGGAGTAGATCCGGTCGAGCGACCTGTCGATCTCCTGCCGGTGGTCATCGTCCCAGCTCTCGAGCTCACCGTAGATGTTGGCGTTCTCACCCCGATCGACGCGGCCGTGGGTGATCCCGAGCTTGTCGGAGTAGAACCCCGCCATGTTGATGTGGCCCGCGAACACTCCGATCGAGGCCGTCAAGGTGCCCGGGTCCGCCACGATCCTCTGAGCTCCGCAGGAGATCCAGTAGCCGCCCGACGCGGCGGTGCCGGACATGGAGACGACGACCGGAACCTCTTCGGCGGTGCGGATCATCTCCTGACGGATGATCTCCGAGGCGACGGCGCTGCCTCCAGGGGAGTCGACGCGGAACACGACGGCCTTGACGCCGGGTGTCCGACGGACGTCGCGCCACGCCTGACTGAGAGTCTCTGAGCCCATGACGTCCCCGCCGAGCAGGGGGTTGAGGCTCTTGCCGCTCGGCCCGCGCATGATCGCGCCGACACCGGTGACAACGGCGATGGTCGACCCCGACTCGTTCGGGCGACCGCTGCTCAGATAGCGGCGCAGGCTGATGGCTTCGAGGTTCCCGTCGAGCCGCTCGCGGAAGGCCGTCCAGTCCTCGAGGCGATCGATCAGCGACGCGTCGATCGCCTCCTGCGCGAGGAACGGCCCCTGGTCGATCAGCTGTCGCACCTCGCTCGGATCCAGGCCGCGGCCGGCGGCGATGCCGCCCACCAGCTGCTCCATGAACGAGTCGAGCAGCCACTCGGTCATCTCCTCGTGCTCTTCGGTCATCTCGCGCCGGGTGTAGGTGTAGCGCGCTGTCTTGTAGTCTCCCCGACCGGGGAACTCCACTGAGATTCCCAGCTTCTCGAACATGCCACGCAGGAACATCGGTCGGGCGGACAGACCGATGAGGTTGACGTCGCCCAGCCCGAGCATCGAGATCTCGTCGCCCGCCGTGGCGAGGTAGTAGGGGATGTTGCCCGGCGAGAACTCGCCGGCGGTGTTCATGTACACCGCGGTCCACTTGCCGGCGGCGCTCACCTCCTCCAGTAGGGCGCGGATCTCCTGGACCTGTGCGAGGCTGGCGCCGAAGCTGCGAATCGTGACGCGAACGCCCTCGATCCGCCTATCGGCTGCCGCCCGGACGAGCCCGTCACGGACATCGCGGAAGCTCAACGGGGCGGTGCCGAACATCTCGGCCAGGGGATCCTCGGCCGCCACCTCCACCATCGGTCCATCGAGAGTGATCGCGAGCACTGCCTTCGAGGGCACGCTGGCGATGCCCATCATGCCGCGCACGAGGATGACCACCAGCAGCACCACCACGATCAACATCAGGCAGCCGCCGGCCGCCAACCATCTTCGGGCTTGACTCATCGTGACCTCCCGACTCGGACGGCGAGCTGAGGGCTCGCGTCCGTCACCACCTTCTGCAGTGTAAATGAGAACGCACGAATGGCGGAGTCGGGCGGTCCCTGAAAGACGATCGCAGCGGAGCGCTCAGAGTCGAGAGCGCGTGGCTACGGTAGGTCGCGCTGGCGTGAGAGAGCCGACTGGTAGACGGCGTCTCCTGTGGCCTGATCCACCCTCGATCCGTAGGCGTACCACACCAGCTCAGGGTCCGAGCATTGGATCCGAACCCACCCTTCAGCGAGGCTGTCGATGCCGAGGTTGGAAAGCGAGATCTGCTGGAGCCCGGGCTCGTTGAAGCTGAGCGAGCCCGATGCGAGCCGGCTTCCGTCCGGAGTGAACACGGTGATCGTGAAGCTGACTGGATCGGCGGTATCGATCGGCCAGAACACGCCGATGTTGGTGCGGAACATGGCGTCGTGGCGCATGCCGCCGAGAAACGCCTCGTTCGCCGCGACGGTGCCAATGACGTTCTGTCCGTACGACCCCCCGCCACAGCCGCCGAACGTGTAGGTCCGCGAGGTCACGATTAGCTCGGAGGTGCCGAACGAGTACACGAGCAACGACCCCTTGGTGTTGAACTGGCCGAAGGTGGTCTGCACCACGTTGGAAAGCACGACCTCGCCGCCCGGTGGGATCTCCTCGATCGTCGACGTCATCGGCTCGAACGATCCCTCGCCGCCCACGATCTCCGGGAAGAGCTGGAGCAGGACGTCGGTGGAGCTGTCTCCCAGGTTGAGCACCGTCACATCGGTCATCCAGAAGGTGTTGTTGAGCCCCGGTAGGTTGGCAACCACCGGGATCGTCATCCCGGGTCCCACGAACTGGCCCGCTGCGGGCAGGGCGATGCAGGTCGCCACCCCAAGCGTGAGCATCATCGCAAGCTGCTTGTGCATCGTCGTCCTCCTGCCGGAAGTGTACCCTACGGACGAGCGGAGGCGTCGGGCCGCAGAGAACGACCTGGCACGCCCCGTATCCGGCGGTGGCGCCGGTCACGTTTTCAGCCGACACCGCCGGCGCGACCTCCGTATACTGATGAGGAGAGGTTTGCTGATTGGAGTGATCATGAAGAGATACAGCTTTGCAATGTGCGCGTTGCTCATCGTCTGGTTCGTGACCATGCTCGTCGCCCAGCCCGCCGCTGCCCAGCGCTCCGGGGAGCGTGGCGCCGCGAAGACGCCGACTCCCGCCGCCGAGGCGCAGAGCGCTGGCGATGACAGCGAGGTCGAGGCTGAGGAGCTGACCACCGCCATGAATCACCTGCGCGGCTGGCGCACGAAGTCTGCTCGAGAGGTGCTCGAGGCCGAGAAGGAGAGTGGCGCCGCCGATACGCCGCAGCTGAAGATGGCGTGGGCGTGGCTCAAGGCCGAGGAAGGCGAGCTCGAGGAGGCTGTCGAGGAGCTGAGCTCGGTCGCCTCGACAGCCAAGGGCGATCCAGCGCCGGAGTTCCTGCGTGGAGAGGTCTTGCTGATGCAGGATCGCATGGACGCCGCCTCGAAGGCGTGGGCTGCGGCGCGCGAGCGCGCGAAGGCGGTGCTCGAGGCCGATGAGGCCGACCCGCGAGCACTCTACTACCTGGGCGCCTCGTTGGTGCGGCTCAGGAAGTTCGCGGATGCTCGAAAGGTGCTGCAGGAGGCGCTCGAGAGCGACTGGAACGACGCGGCGGTGCGCTATCAGCTCGGGCTGTCGTACGTGTTCGAGCGCAACTGGTCGGATGGGATCGAGCAGCTGACCGATGCCATTGACGCCGATCCCAAGCTGGCGCACGCGTACTACTACCGCGGGCTGGCGTGGCATCAGCAGGGTCGCGTGGACAAGGCGCTGAACGATCTGGACCTGTTTGTGCAGATGGCCCCGGACGCTCCCGAGGCGGACAGCGCGCGCACGATTCTGGAAGCGGGGCAACGGTAAGACGTCGGGTCGCCTACGGTTCCGCCAAGAAAGTGAAGCTCGCTTCTGCAGCTGCCCCGCCGTGGTCAGCGGGCCGGGCTCCGGAGGGCCGGTGCCTGGGCCCGGTCCGAATCCGGGACCGGGCCGCTACGTTGTCGTTCCTGCGATTGAGTCGGCCCTCGGAGCGAGCGCTTTCCGCACCCTTCGGTGTCCGAGGCGCGCAGAGCATACCTTGGGGAGGGCGGGTGGCATTCTGCATTCTGACCTCTGCAGTTTGGCTTGCCGCTTCGAAGATTCGTGGTACCTGCGTTCCCACCGAGCCCGTTGACTGGCGCGACGGGTTCCGCTGGGCTATAGTGGGAATGTGAGCACGAGCAGGGCCCTCGCTGTTGTCCTGGCTGCGGCAGGGTTGGTCGTGCCGGCATTGCCGGCGGATGCGGAGGAGCTGTTCGTCCCGGTGGTGGCTCAGGTCAAGGGCTCCAACGGCGCCTACTGGAACACCGAGCTGTGGCTGTCGAACACCAGCGATCAGCCTGCAACCTACGCCCTGACCTTTCTTCCTTCGACGCACAACAATCGGGAGCTCTTGCGCGGGCAGAGCCCGGAGCTGACCATTCCTCCGGGAGAGACTGTCCACCTGGACGATGTGGCGCCGCCTTCGCAGCAAGGCGCCTTGCGGATCGTGACCGGCGGCTCGGTGGTTGTGCGCTGTCGTCTCTTCAACGCGTCAGCCTCCAGATCCCTCGGCCAGATGATCCCGGCCCTGCGGCGCGACGAGATGATTCCGCACCACAGCGAAGGCCATCTGGTGCCGTTGGAGCGTTCGTCTCGGTACCGGTCCAACGTCGGTCTGTTCAACCCGAACTTGGAGGGGATCCTGGTGCACGTCTTCCTGCTGGACGCCCAAGGGCGCTCGATCGGGCACCAGGAGGTGCGCCTTCCGCCGGGCTCCCACCGCCAGCTGAACGACATACTGCTGTCGTTTCGGGTCGAACGCGGCGATGGGCTCCGGCTGGTGGTGACCAGCGATCATGAGTTCGCGGCCTACGCATCGATGGTCGATAACCGGACGGGCTCACCATCGTTCATCCTGCCCGAAGTGCACTGATCGTGCGAAGCGTCTCGTGTCGCTCCGACACGTGATCGCATCCGAACCCACCCGTACCCAGAATTCGGTAGACTGACGCCGAGTTGTAGCGTGAGGAGGTCCATATGTCCGACGGTCCACGAACGATCGACATCGGTCAGTTCAAGCCCCCGGCCAAGCCGCCGAACAGCGTCTTGGTGGCGATTGCGGTTGGAGTCTTGGCCGTGATCCTGATTTTTAACAGTGTGTACCAGGTGGAGCCCGAGGAGGTCGGGGTTGTCCTGCGGTTCGGCAAGTACACCCGAGAAGCGCAGCCTGGCCTGAACTTCAAGCTCCCCACCCCGATCGAGACCGTTCAGAAGGTGCCGGTGCAGCGCCAGCTCAAGGAGGAGTTCGGGTTCCGAACGCAGGAGGCGGGCGTACGTACGACCTACTCGTCCGAGCGGCGGCTTGACGAGTCGCTGATGCTGACCGGCGATCTCAACGTGATCGTGGCGGAGTGGACGACGCAGTACCGGGTCCGCAGCCCGTACGAGTTCCTGTTCCGGGTCCGCAACGTGCAGAAGACGTTCCGCGACATGAACGAGGCGATCATGCGCAGCGTCGTTGGCGACAGGAGCGTCAACGAGGTACTCACGGTTGGCCGCCAGGAGGTCGCGAGCGAGGTCGAGAGGCAGCTGCAAATACTGTGCGATCAGTACGAGACCGGTATTGTCGTCGAGCAGGTAGTCTTGCAAGACGTGAATCCGCCGGAGCCGGTGAAGCCTTCGTTCAACGAGGTCAACCAGGCCGAGCAGGAGCGCGAGCGAGCGATCAACGAGGCCCGCGCCCAGTACAACCGGGTGATTCCGAAGGCGCGCGGCGAGGCCGAGCAGGTCGTCCAGCAGGCCGAGGGGTACGCCATCGATCGCGTCAACAGGGCCAAAGGCGACGTGGTGCTGTTCAAAGAGCTGTACGCCTCGTACCGGCGGGCGCCGGAGGTCACGCGGCGGCGCATCTATCTGGAGACGATGCTCGAGGTCATGCCGAAGGTCGAGCGCAAGGTCATTCTGGACGACAAGCTGGAGGGCGTCCTGCCGCTCCTGTCGCTCGAGAGGATGCAGGCGACACCGGGAGGTGGCCAGTGAAACGCGCCGGACTGATCATTGCTGGTGCAGTGGCACTGGTGCTGCTGCTGGTTCTTCTCGGAACGTTCTATGTCGTGCCGGAGACGGCGCAGGTGGTGATCACTCAGTTCGGCAAGCCCGTGGGTGAGCCGATCACCGAGCCCGGCCTGAAGGTCAAGCTGCCGATGATTCAGAAGGCCAACTACTTCGACCGGCGGTTTCTGGAGTGGGACGGCGATCCCAACCAGATTCCGACCTCGGACAAGCGGTTCATCTGGGTCGATAGCTATGCCCGGTGGCGGATCACGGAGCCGTTGCTGTTCTTCCAGCGGCTTCGCGACGAGCGCGGCGCACAGTCGCGGCTGGACGATATCCTCGACGGCGAGACCCGCAACACCATCGCCAAGCACGAGCTGATCGAGGTGGTGCGGAGCTCGAACCGGGAGTTCCAGGCGCCCAACGAGCTTCCCGAGGAGCTGAGGAAGGAGGCAATGGAGGAGGTCGACAAGATCAAGCACGGTCGCACCGAGCTCGAGGACGAGGTGCTCGCTGCAGCGCAGACCCGAACCTCCGACCTGGGGATCGAGATCCTCGACTTCCAGTTCAAGCGGATCAACTACGAGGAGGGCGTTCGCGACGAGGTGTACTCGCGGATGATCTCCGAGCGCCAGCGGATCGCCGCGCAGTACCGCTCCGAGGGCGCCGGCGAGGCGGCGCGGATCAACGGCGACAAGGACCGCGAGCTGAAGGCGATTACCTCCGAGGCGTACCGGCAGTCGCAGGAGATCAAAGGGCGAGCGGATGCCGAGGCCGCCGACATCTACGCGGAGGCGTACAACCGCAGCCCCGACTTCTACCGCTTCCTGAAGACCATGGAGGTCTACCGCGAGACCATCGGTGCCGACACGGTGCTGCTCCTCGGGACCGACGGAGACTTCTTCCGCTACCTGGAGGACGCGGAGTAGGAGCTGATCTGATATCAGAGCGAGCCTCGAGCCGGGCCGAGCCCGGCTCGAGCTGTGTATGGGCGATCCTTCCGCTGCAGCGTAGGGCTGTTGCCGCGAGCTCCTGCACCCACCCATCAGTACGCGCAGGCAGCGCTGATTGCAGCACGACCTCCTGCTCGCAGAAGCGACAGCGCTTCGCAGCAGCCCTGGCCCTGGCCCCGACCCCGACAGCCGGATCCCGGCCATCCGGTCCCCGGCGCATGCCTCGAGTCTTCGAAGGTTCGCCGGTTTGAGTTGCTAGGACCCCCGCGCCTCCTGCAGCCGCGTCCGCAGCATCTTCAGATCTTCCCAGGTGGCGCGCTTCTCGGTCGGGGAGCGCAGCAGGTAGGCGGGATGGAACATCGGTAGCACCGGGATCTGCCGGTAGGTGTACCAGCGTCCGCGGAGCGCGCGCATGCTCTTCGTCGAGCCGAGGATCCAGTGGGCCGGCACCTTGCCGAGACACACGATCAGCTGCGGGGCCAGCAGCTGGATCTGACGGTCCAGGAACGAACGGCACGCGGTCATCTCGTCCTCAGACGGGTTGCGGTTGCCCGGCGGACGGCACTTGACCACGTTCGTAATGAAGACCTGGCGGCGATCAAGATCGATGGCGCGGAGCATCGCATCCAGCAGCTGACCGGCCTCGCCGACGAACGGGCGGCCGGAGGCGTCCTCCTTGGCGCCTGGAGCTTCGCCGACGAACATCACCGAGGGGTTGGCTGCACCCTCTCCCGGGACGGCCTGTTTGCGTGACGTATGCAGTCGGCAGCCGGTGCAGCTACGGATCGTGTCAGCGATCGTCGCGAGATCCTGGGGCGCGGCGTTGGCAGGGAGGTCCTGGTGGGCTGGTGACTGGACCGTGCCCGGCACGTTCGGAAGTCGCCAGCCGAGATCCTCCAAGTACCGCACAACCGAGCGCGGCCGCATCGTTGCTCCGGCTACTCGTCCTCGTCGTCGAAGCTGTCCTCACTGGAGTCGACGCTCTCCTCCTCCTCGGCGAGCTCGTCGATCGAGACCTCGGAGGCCTCGTCGCTCTTCTCCGTTGCCTCGTCGCCGGCCGGGGCAGCACCGCCGAGACCGAACAGCTTCTGCAGCCGCTCGAGCTCTGGGTCACGCTGCTCGTCCTCCTCCGCCGGCTCGGCAGGCGCCTCTGCGGCCTTGGTCGGCAGCACGTCACGGACGGGAGACTCGGTGCTGGCGTCGAACTCCGCTCGGAGCTGCTGCAGCTCGGCTTCGCGCTGGGCGTCAGCCTCCTCGCGACTGATCTCGCGCCATCTGACCAGGTCGGCGTCCAGCTCCTCCTTGGCGATCAAGGTCGGCTTGAGGTGTGCGCTCTCGAGCCGTGGGCGAGCGCCGCGGATGAGCTGCTCGGCACGCTGCGAGACGACCACGAGCTCCCGGAAGAGCGAATCGAAGTTGGTGTTTCTCATCTGGATCGGTCCTCCTCGAGGCCCTGCTGGAACGCGTCGCGGATCGCGTCGACCCGCTGCTGCATCCGCTTCTGGCGTTGGTGCTCACTGAGACAGACAGCGTGCAGGCACTCCACCGCCTCGTCGAGACGGTCGTTGATAATAACATAGTCAAAGTCGCCTGCACGACGAAACTCGTCCAGCGCCCAGCTGAGGCGGCGTTGGATCGTCTCCGGATCGTCCTGGCGGCGGGTGACGAGACGGCGTTTGAGCTCCTCGTATGACGGCGGATAGACGAAGACCTTGACCGCATCAGGAATCGACGAGCGCACCTGCATCGCGCCCTGGACCTCGATATCCAGAAAGACATCGAACCCGCGTTCCAGTCGGCCCTCGACCTCGGATCGCGACGTGCCGTACAGGTTGCCCGCGTACTCGGCCCACTCCAGGAACGCGTTGGCACGCTGCATCGACTCGAACGTCTCGCGGTCGACGAAGTAGTAATCACGACCGTCCTGCTCGTTGCTTCGCGGTGCTCGGGTGGTGTGCGATACCGAGAAGTGAAGTGGGCGCCCGTGGACGCCGAGACGCTCCATCGTGCGTTGGATCAGGGTGGTCTTGCCGCCGCCGGACGGCGACGAGACGATGAACAGGACTCCACGAGCGTCGTCGAGCACTCGACACCTCCTCGAACCGCGGGCACATCGTACGCGAGCTCGCTCGCGATCCCAAGAGCGGAGCGTTCGTGCCTGGCGGGCCCGGCTCGGGAGCTGCCGGGTTCTCCAACGGGATCTCTCCACTCGCCTGGTGTTGCGCCAAAGCCAGTGGCGCAGGCTGTTTCAGGGACACCAGCGAAGCCACGGAAGCTCGGTCGAGATGACAGCGTGGGTGGATGTGCGGGAGTGCTCCGAGCAGCGCGCATTGAGGAGGTCGAGGGTTGGGAGGGGGTGGGTTACCCGAGCGTTACCATGGCGATGCCGCCGAACGCCAGACAGGCGGCGAGAACGCGTCGGCGGGTGAACGGCTCGGACAGGAAGATGGCCGCGAACACCAGGATGAAGATGGTGGCGGTCTGGTTGAGCACTGCTGCGGCGCCGGTCAGGGTGTACTTCATACCACCGAGCCAGAGCATGAGCGCCAGGTAGGAGCCGAGGAGCGTCCCGGGGACCGTGAACCGCCAGTCCGGTTTTGGCCGGAACACCGCCAGGACCTCACGCAGACTGCCGGAGATCAGCGCGATCGGCGCCATCAGAGCGAGGCTGGCGAGCTGGCGGATCACCACCACCCACAGCACCGGCGCGTCGGTCAGCACCGGCTTGGCGAGCACCAGACCGAGGGCCAGCGTGAACATCGCCGCCGCGCCCCAGCCGATTCCCACCAGAAGCTCCTTGCGGCTGGTGTTGGGCGGAGGTACTGCGCGCGTTGAGAGCAAGACTGCACCGATGACCAGCGCCATACCACCAAGCTGTATCGGGCTCAGGCGCTCGCGCAGCAGCAGCAACGCGAGCACGGCTGTGAAAGGAGAGAACAGGCAGTCGACGATGGCGTTGATGCCGGCGCCGACGATGTTCAGGCTCTTGTGGAAGAGTGTATCGGAGAGGACGATCCCGATGGCGCCGCTCGCAATCAGCAGCAGGTAGTCGGTGAAGGGGCGGGCGGGCAGGAGCGGAAGACCGGCGATCAGCAGGGTGGTGAGCAGCAGTAGGCTCGACAGTGACACGCGAAACACATTCAACGCATACGGTTGCACCGTCTCCCCGGACCGGCGGAAGAGGATCACCGCCAGCGCCCAGACCAGTGCTGCGCCGACGGACAGGGCTTCACCCAGGTGTGCTGCGAAGAGCTGCGAGACCAAAGCCATCTGTGGACCCCGAGCCGCCTGGCTGGCGGCGCGCCATTCTACACCGCGTTGGCTCCCCATCCAGCCGATCTCACTCGCGAAGGGGTGGGTCCTCTCACCACGACAAGCGCCTGCGCGCACCAGCGACGACGCTCGAGTCGGGACCAGGATCGGGCGTCGGCACCGGATCAGGCCCCGATCTCCCGGAGACCGGCCGGCGGCCCCCGGCTACCGGGGCGGGGGCCATGGACCGGAACCGGAGCGGGCCCGGCGGCCCCCAACGGACGACACGCTCCTTCGGAGACCTGGGTTCACGAGCTCCTCGACACGAGCGGCTCCTGCTCACGCAGGCTAGGAGATCCCCCCAGGAGGGCCGGGGATGTGCCCCGGTAATCCTGGCTGTCGACATCTGGTCCAATGATGGACTCGACAGGTGACGAGGAGGCTGCGATGGCCGCGAACAGATCTGCGTGGGCACTGGTCCTGGCTGGGGGTGAGGGGAGTCGTCTGCAGAGCCTGACCCGAGATACGGAGGGAACGGTCGTCCCGAAGCAGTTCTGCTCCCTTGCGGGAGGTCCGTCGCTACTGCGCCTGGCGCTGGCGAGAGCCCAAGGCCTGGTGCCCTGTGACCGGATCATGCCCGTGGTCCTCGAGCAGCATCGCTTCTGGTGGGAGCCCGACCTGACGATCTGTCCGAGCTACGACATCCTGATCCAGCCAGAGAACCGGGGAACTCTCACCGGGTTGCTGCTGCCGCTGCTCGAGGTGTGCAGACGCCAGAGCGACCCCACCGTGGTTGTGGTTCCGTCGGATCATCACGTTCACGAGGAAGCGGTGCTCGAGTCGGTGGTTCGAAAGGCGATGGCGGATAGCGATCGTCATCCAGGAGCCGTCATCCTGATCGGTATGGAGCCGGGCGTGTTCGATCCGGACTACGGATGGATCGTTCGTGGCGCGCAACGAGGTCCCCGCCTGTATGATGTCCGGTCGTTTCATGAGAAGCCGGGACGCGACCGGGCCCTCGAGCTGGTGGTTCGCGGCGGTCTCTGGAACAGCTTCATTCTCGTCGCGCGGGCGCGGGTTCTTCTCGAGCTGGTCGAGGCTGCGCGTCCCGGTCTGATCGAAGCGTTCCGAGCGGTCGGCTGGGATGCGGGCGCCGCACCGACGCCCAGCCTGCGAGCCCTGTACCGGGATCTCCCGGCTGGAGACTTCTGTCGCGACGTGGTACAGCGGGCAGCGGCGCCGTTGCTCGTGCGCACCGCGCCTCCGTGCGGATGGTCGGACCTGGGGACTCCGGAGCGGGTTGCCCGTTGCTTGCCGGTTGTGCCGCACGCGATGGATCGTGTCGATACGGACCGACCGGTGCTGACCGAGGCTTTGCGGAGCGTCAGCCATCGGGTCCGGGAGGTCGACGAGCTTCCTTCGGCATCGCACATGGCGGCACTCCTCGGCCGAATTCACGGTACAGTATCTTCGAACGCGTGATTTCCGAGAACGCGGTTCGATCGGACAGCGCAAGCGGCGAGTCATCAAGTCGGGAAGGAGTCGAACGGTGGGCGGTGAAGATCGTGCACGTGCCGGCCAGGTGGCACTGATCACGCTGGTCGCAGTCGCGGTGGTAGGCGTCATCTACCTTGCGCTGCGCTACGCCAACCTGCTCCTGCTGCTGTTCGCGGCGATCCTCCTCGCCGTCTTCGTCGATGCCCTGGCGCAGCTGATCGTGCGGAGAACAGCGATGCGGCGGGGGTGGTCGGTGCTCGTTGTGTGGGTCGTGATCTTCGCTGTGCTCGTCGGGCTCGGTTTCCTCGGCGGACCTCGGATCGCCGACCAGACGACCGCGCTGAGCGAGCGGGTCAGCGAGGCCACCTCGTCGATCCGGCAGTACCTGGACGGTCGGGAGTGGGGGCAGTGGCTGCTCAACGAGGCGAGCCGGTTCGGCGGTCGCCTGCCGGCGGGCTCGGAGATCGTCGGACGGATCACCGGCTTCTTCTCCACCGCGATCTCGTGGATCGTCGGTCTCGGCGTGGTGGTGGTGCTCGCGGTGTATCTCAGCGCGGCTCCGAGGGTCTACGTCGACAACCTGCTCCGCTTGATCCCACAGAGCCGGCGAGAGCGGTTCCGCGACGTGGTCGGGGAGCTCGCGCGAAGCCTGCGGTGGTGGCTGATCGGCCGGTTCACAGCGATGACTCTGCTCGGTCTGCTGACGACCATAGGGTTGCTGATCACCGGGGTTCCGCTGGCGATCACGCTCGGTGTCCTGGCCGCCATCACGGCGTTCGTACCCTACCTGGGGCCGGTCATGTGGCTCGTGCCGGCGGTGCTGGTGGCGTGGGCCACCGGACCGATCAAGGTGCTATGGGTGGTGGTGATCTACGGTGCGGTACAGTTCCTCGAGGGCAACTTCATCACCCCGTTGATTCAGCAACGGGCCGTGTCGATCCCGCCGGCGCTCCTTCTGTCGGTCCAGATGTTCATGGGCGTGTTCTTCGGCGCCCTCGGCGTCCTGGTGGCCACGCCGCTTGCGGTGGTGGTGATCATCCTGGTCCAGATGCTGTACGTCGAGGACGTCCTCGGTGAGTCGGTGCGCTTGCTGGGCCGGCGAGGAGCCGGTTGACCTCCCGTCGCCGTCGTCGCTGGCCTGTGCTCGAACGACGAAACGGCGCGGCGCAGGTCCCACGTGGTGGAACGGGTAGCAGGTGACCAGGGTGAGGTGCTCGGTGGACGTGTCCTCGAGCACCCAGACGGCCTCGGGCGCCACAACCCCGGTCCATACGACCTCGTAGGTCAGCTCCACGCCACGAGTGGTCGAGACCGTCACGGCGTCGCCGTTGCGCACCTTGCGGAGAGGACGGAACAGCGCGTCGCGGTGGCCGGCGAACGCGGCGTTGCCGCCGAGGCCTGGAAGTCTGGACTCGGGGAAGTGGCCGACGGCGACATCGAGCTCACGATCGCTGACGCCGGATACGATCGCCGCACGGAGCCCGATCCGCGGGATCGCGATGGTACCGACTGGATCGCCAGGTGCAAGACGGGGGACCGGTGTGGGCGAGGGAGCCCGTTCTGACCGGTTCAGCGGAGCAACCTGGAGCCTTGGCGTTGTGTCGCCAGAGAGCCGGTGCTGCGCGCTCCAGATCCGCAGCTGCCCGATTCCCCACAGTGCGAGACATCCGATAGCAACTCCCCAGATGGCGAGTAGGACCGTGCGTTGCAGCGTTGTCGCCTGTGTCATCTGAGCCTCTCCGTTATCGTCGTGACCAGGCTGTACGACCGGCCCGGAGGCTGCAACCAGGTTCCGCCGCATCCCTGGGTGGGGGCAGACTCCGTCCCGGCACGGGTCCCGGTCCTCGCCTCGGAAGCCGGAAGCCGGCCCCGGATCTTCGGAGCTCTGGCCAGTGCGTTGACCGAGCGCCCGATGGTCGAGTCAACCCACACCCCTTCGGTCGTGGCCTGCTGCCGAGCCCACACCCACCCACCGCGGCTCCGCCGTGGCGTGCGCAGGCTGCCGCAGTACACGACCCGCCGGCCCCGGCCAGGCAGCTGCTCGGCGACCTCCAGGTACCGCCCCGGGCCGGGTTCGGGCCGAACCCGGTGCAGCGGTCGGTCTGCGTGGCGGATCATCGATGCGGAAGGAGGTTTCCATGGCGTACACAGTGGCCGTCAACGGCTTCGGTCGGATCGGACGGATGGTTTTCCGCCAGCTGATGGAGCACGAGGACTTCGAGGTGGCGGCGGTCAATGACATCGCTCCGCTCGACAACCTGGCGTACCTGCTCCGGCACGACTCGGTCTACGTTCCGCCGCAGGCGACGGTGACCGCGGGCGACGGGAAGCTGCATTGGGGGGATCGCGAGATCCCAGTGCTGAGCGAGAAGGACCCTGCGACCTTGCCGTGGCGCGATCTCGGCGTCGACCTCGTCATCGAGGCCACCGGGATCTTCCGGTCGCGCGACGATGCGGCGAAGCATCTCGAGGCCGGCGCCAAGCGGGTCGTCATCACCGCCCCGGGCAAGGGCGTCGATGCGACGTTCTGCATGGGCGTGAACCACTCGACCTACGACCCGGCGGCGCACGAGGTCGTGTCGAACGCCTCATGCACCACCAACTGTCTGGCGCCGGTGGCCCGCGTGCTCCACGAGCAGTTCGGAGTCGAGTACGGCTTCCTGACCACCGTGCACGCCTACACCAGCTCGCAAGGGATCGTCGACGGGCCCCACACGAAGTGGCGGCGCGGCCGGGCCGGAGCGGCCAACATCGTGCCGACCTCCACCGGCGCGGCGATCGCAACCACCGTGGTGCTGCCGGAGCTCGAAGGTCGTCTCGACGGGATGGCGATGCGCGTGCCAGTTCCGTGTGGCTCGATCATCGACTTCGTGGTGCAGACGGAGCAGACGGTGAGCGTGGACAGCGTCAACCGGGCGTTCCGCGACGCCGCGCGGGATGACTCCTACGCCGGCGTGCTGACAGCCAGCGACGACGAGCTGGTCTCCCAAGACATCGTGGCCCACCCGAGCTCCGCTGTGGTGGACCTGCCATCCACGATGACGCTCGGGGACAACACCGCCAAGGTTCTGGCCTGGTACGACAACGAGTTCGGGTACTCGAGCCGAGTGGTGGACCTGGCGACCTACATGCTCCGCTACGGTGCGTAGCGGGTCTGGCGCGAACCCAGAGGAGGCGACCATGGCGGTGGACGAGCAGCTGGTGCGTTGGTTCGAAGACATCGACAGCAACGATGTCGGCTCGGTGGGCGGCAAGAACGCCTCGCTCGGCGAGATGCTGCAGAAGCTCGAGTCGCAGGGAATCCGGGTGCCCGGTGGCTTCGCCACGACGGCGCGCGCCTACCGCAGGTTCCTCGGACAAAACGACGGTGAGCTGGAGGCAACGATCCGCGAGCACATCGAGCGCCTCGCGGACGACGGCTCGAACCTGAGCGAGGTCGGTGAAGCGGTACGCGGCGCGATCCTCGAGGCAGAGCTGCCGGAGGAGCTGCGCGAGGCGATCCGCTCGGCGTACCACGAGCTCAGCGAGCGCGAAGGCGTCGACAACCTCGACGTGGCGGCACGCTCCAGCGCCACCGCGGAGGACCTTCCGGAGGCGAGCTTCGCCGGTCAGCAGGAGACGTACCTGAACGTCACCGGCGACGACGCGGTGCTCGATGCCTGCCGAGCATGCTACGCCTCGCTGTTCACCGACCGTGCGATCAGCTATCGGGTCGAGCAGGGCTTCGATCACATGGAGATCGCCCTGTCGGTGGGCGTCCAGAGGATGGTGCGGTCGGACCTCGCAGGCGCCGGCGTGATGTTCAGTATCGACACCGAGACCGGGTTCCCGGACGTGGTGGTGATCAACGGCTCGTGGGGTCTCGGGGAGACGGTGGTTGGCGGCACAGTCACGCCCGACGAGTACCGCGTGTTCAAGCCGCTTCTGGATGACGACAGCCTGACGCCCGTGCTGTCCCGGCGGCTCGGAGCCAAGGAACGGACGATCGTGTACGCCGACAGCGGTGGTGGGACCTCGCAAACGGTCGAGATCACCACCGACGAGGAGGATCGACGCCGTTGGGTCCTGACCGACCGGGAGATCCTGACCCTAGCTCGCTGGGCGAAGGCGATCGAGGAGCACTACGACCGGCCGATGGACATCGAGTGGGCCAAGGATGGCCGATCGGACGAGCTGTTCATCGTCCAGGCCCGTCCGGAGACGGTGCAGTCGCAGCGGGCGGCGGCAACCCTGAAGACCTACGCGCTCCACGGGAGCGCTCCGGTGCTCGCAGAAGGGCTCGCAGTGGGCAGCGCCATCGCCGCGGGTCCGGCGTTCGTCCTCACCGACCTGGAGCAGGCGAAGCGGTTCGAGGCCGGGGGCGTGCTGGTGACCGGCGCGACGGATCCGGACTGGGAGCCGATCATGGAGCAAGCAGCCGCGGTCGTGACCGACCACGGAGGTCGGACCTCACACGCGGCGATCGTCAGCCGGGAGCTCGGTGTGCCGGCAGTGATCGGCACGGGCGACGCCACCGACGCGCTCGACGATGGCAGCACGGTCACCGTCTCCTGCGCCGAGGGCGACACAGGGCGAGTGTACGACGGCGAGCTCGAGTACGAGGCCAAGGAGATCGATCCCTCCCAGATGCCGGACACGCGCACGAAGGTGAGCATGAACATGGCCACGCCCAGCGCGGCGCTGCGGTGGTGGAACCTTCCCGCGGACGGCATCGGGCTCGCGCGCATGGAGTTCATCATCAACAACATCATCACGACGCATCCACTCGCGATGGCCCGGTTCGACGAGCTCGGGGACTCGGAAGTCCAACAGCAGATCGAAGCGCTCACTGCCGGGTGGGAGAGCCCGACCGACTTCTTCGTCGACCAGCTCGCCTGGGGAATCGCGCGGATCGCCGCCTCGCGCTACCCCGACCGCGTGATCGTGCGCCTCAGCGACTTCAAGTCGAACGAGTACGCAGACCTGCTCGGTGGGCGGCAGTTCGAGCCGAGCGAGGCCAACCCGATGCTCGGCTTTCGCGGGGCGAGCCGGTACGACTCCGAGCGCTACCGCGACGGCTTCACCCTCGAGTGCAGGGCGATCCGCAAGGTGCGGGAGGAGATCGGGCTGACGAACGTTGTTGTCATGGTGCCGTTCTGTCGCACACCGGATGAGGCCGATGGCGTGCTCGAGGTTCTTGCCGATGAGGGGCTCGAGCGCGGCGCGAACGGCTTCGAGGTCTGGGTCATGGCGGAGATTCCCTCGAACATCGTGCTCGCAGACGAGTTCGCGCAGCGGTTCGATGGCTTCTCCATCGGCACCAACGATCTGACGCAGCTGGTGCTTGGCGTGGACCGGGACTCCGCGGAGCTGGCGCATCTGTTCGATGCGCGCAACCCAGCGGTGCGAAGCATGATCCGCGACCTGATCGAGCGTGCCCACGCTGCGGATCTGCCGGTCAGCTTGTGTGGTCAGGCGCCGAGTGATCATCCTGACTTCGCCACGTTCCTTGTCGAGGCAGGGATCGACTCGATCTCGGTCAACCCAGATAGCGTCCTGGATGTGCGGCGCAAGGTGGCCGAGGCGGAGCGAGGAGAGAGGTGATGCGAGGATTGCGCAACGCCATACACGCGCTGATCAGTGCTCGTGGCGGAGCAGCCCACCTTGGACGAGCATCACATCTCTCCCCGGTGGCGGAACGCGACGAAGACGTCGATCCGCCGCGACGGATGCCTTTCGAGCGGTGGGAGCGTTGGTGGCACCGGTCCCTGCGGGCGCGCGAATCGAGACCACGGCAGCGCCGGCCATCGCCGCGCCCGCATGGCACCGGTCCCTGCGGGCGCGCGAATCGAGACGGGCTCGGACCCGATGATGGCGACGTCCGCAACGGCCATTCCACCGGACCACACAGCACGCCCGCAGGCGCCCCTCGTTGTCAGGCTTCCATCGCTGGCTCCGCGCACGACCCCGCCACCGGAGTCGCCCGGAACACGGTTCCGTTCCGGAAGCCGGTTCCACGCTCGCGACGCCCTGACAACCGGGTCGACCAAGCGCCCTCCGCTGGCGCCTCGCGCCCTGACTCCCGTGTTGCTCACGCGGAGTACGTGCCCATGAGCTCGGCCTGTCGGCTGCAGCGGTCCGGAATCGGTGCTCCCGGGGTGAAGAACGGCGAGGTGATCTGGAAGTCGCCCATCGCTAGCTCCCCGAGCGCCGCGCGCTGAGCACGGCGAGGACACTCAGAGCGCCGGCAATGAACAGCGCGATGACACCGGTCAGACCGATGGCGGGCAGGTTGGAGCCCGTCTGCGGCAGCACCGGTCGCTGGGGATCGGTGATCATGACCATCTCTGGGTCGCCCACCACCTCGTCGTAGCTGGGCTCGTCCTTTCCGCCAGCACTGCCGGCCTGGCCAGCTTGGGGCTCGGCGGATCCGGTTGCAGAGCGCTGCTCTGACGACGGCTGAGAGGGTTCAGCTTCAGCGTGACGTCGGCTCACGGTCGCTTCGCTGCCGGTCTCGCCGTTCCGTGCGGTTCGAACGACCACCTTGCTCTGTCCCTCGCCGTGTCGGTACCAGACCTCGACACGATCCCCTTCAACGATGTGTTGGCCTATCTCGGAGCCTTCGAGGATCGCGAGCTCCTCGATCTCTCCCGCGTCGGTCCCGACCTTGAGGTCGGACGGCGTCAGCATCAGGACGGTACCCACGAGCTTCTGGACGTCGTCGCCGGTTCCGTTGGCCGCGCCGCTCACGGCTGACACCGCCAGGGCAATGACAATCGCTACGATCTGGCGTGCTGTTACGTTGTGCATCCTCGAGACCTCCTTTTGCTTCTGCGCCTCCAGCCAGCTCACGACACGATGAGCGGCGTCCTGGGGCGGCTGTCGTGCTCAGCCCACGATCGCGGATCGGTGCGTCGAGGACCACCAGGGTCTGTCCGATTGGGTGCTGGGGAGGGCTCCGATGAACGCACGCTCAGAGACGTTGGAGACTCGCCGCGCGTGCTGGTGTCCCCCACCTGAGCTTGGGAGTTCAACCGATGGCCAGCTTGGGGGCCGGAGTGCGCTAATGCGAGGTGCGTCAGCGGTGAGAGGTCTGGAGCCGACCGTGCCGCGCGCATCGGAGAGTGCACGCCCCGCTCTCGAAGGGAGTGAAGAGGATGAGAGCGTTTCGCCACAGCACAGCGGAGCAGCTGCCCGAGCAGCTCGTACGCCGCGTGTGGATCGACACCCTCCAGCCGAGTGTCGACGGAGGCCGCCACCCGGTCAAACGGACCGTGGGCGAGACCGTCGAGGTGACGGGGCGCCTTCTCGTCGACGGTCACGATCTGATTCGTGCGGTGCTCCGCTACCGACCCGAGTCCGCTGACCGGTGGAGCGAGGCCGCGATGCAGCGCCAGATCGGCGATGTCTGGTCGGGGCGGTTTCGAGTCGACAGCGTCGAGCGGTATGAGTTCACTGTCGAGGCGTGGGTTGACGAGTTCGCGAGCTGGCGAGATGAGCTGCGCAAGAAGCACCTTGCCGGCAAGGATGTCGCCAGCGAGCTGCTGGAGGGTGCCGGAATCATCAATCAGGCGGCGGCCAGCGCCACCGAGCCAGATCGCTCGTGGCTCGGGGAGTTGGCGGCACAGATCGGATCCGACCGGCCGCAGAGCGAACGGGTGGCGGATGGTCTGTCCCGGCGTCTGGAGGAGGTCATGGCGTGCTGGCCGGACCGGAGCCTGAGCACGGTGTATGAGCCCGCGGTGGAGATTCTCGTGGAGCGGCGCCGTGCACGTTACGGGGCCTGGTACGAGCTGTTTCCCCGCTCGACCGGCGACACGCCGGGCGTCAGCGGGACGTTCCGCGACGCCGTGGCGATGCTCCCGTACGTCGCAGATATGGGCTTCGACGTCGTGTACGTGCCGCCGATCCATCCGATCGGCCGCACCAACCGGAAGGGCCCGAACAACACCTTGAACCCGGGCCCGGACGATCCGGGAAGCCCGTGGGCGATCGGCGCCGAGGAGGGTGGGCACACCGCAGTGCACCCGGATCTCGGGACCATCGAGGATTTCGAGCTGTTCGTCAGCGAGGCCGAACGGTGCGGGCTGGAGGTGGCGCTCGACATCGCGTTCCAGTGCTCGCCCGACCACCCGTGGGTGCGCGAGCATCCGGAGTGGTTCCGGCACCGTCCCGACGGGACGATCAAGTACGCCGAGAACCCGCCGAAGGAGTACCAGGACATCGTCGCGCTGGACTTCGCCAGCCCGGGTTGGAGGTCTCTGTGGTTGGCGCTGCGGGATGTGTTTCTGTTCTGGGCCGCGCGCGGCGTGCGAGTGTTCCGCGTGGACAACCCGCACACCAAGCCCCTGCGGTTCTGGCGTTGGGTCATCGCCGAGGTGCGGGCGGCCTACCCCGATGCGGTGTTCCTGTCGGAGGCGTTCACCCGCCCGGCGATGCTGTACACCCTCGCCAAGGTCGGGTTCAGCCAGTCGTACACCTACTTCACCTGGCGCAACACCAAGTCCGAGCTGACCACGTACATGCAGGAGCTGACCCGGCCGCCGGTGTGCGAGTTCATGCGCCCGAACTTCTTTGCCAACACGCCCGACATTCTCCCCGAGTACCTGCAGATCGGGGGACGACCGGCGTTCCAGGCGCGTCTGGTGCTCGCGGCGACCCTGGCGGCCAGCTACGGGATCTACAGCGGCTTCGAGCTGATGGAGAACGAGGCGCTGCCGGGAACGGAGGAGTACCTGGACTCCGAGAAGTACCAGATCCGGCATCGCGACTGGAGCCGTCCGGACAGCCTGCGCGAGTTCATCTCAGTGGTCAACCAGATCCGCCGCGAGAACCCGGCGCTGCACTGGAACGCGAACCTCCGGTTGCTGGAGGTGGACAACGACCAGCTGCTGTTCTTCATGAAGTCCACCGCCGACACCGTGCACGCGTCCGCCACAGACAGGGCCGAGTCTCCGGGTTCGCCCGAGGACGACAACACCATCCTGGTGGTGGTCAACCTGGATCCCCACCATGTGCAGCACGGCTTCGTCGAGGTGCCGATCGAGGAGCTCGGCCTCCGGCCCGAGGAGCCGTACCAGGTCCACGATCTTCTCGGTGACGGTCGCTACCTCTGGCAAGGCCGTCGCAACTACGTCCGCTTGGAGCCGGGCTCGAGCCCGGCGCAGATCTACAGGCTCCGGCGACGGCTGCGCACCGAGCGGTCGTTCGACTACTTCATCTGACGCGCGCTCCGGAGCCGTGAACTGAGAGCTTCAACCATGCCACGTACATCTCAGCTGCCGAACCTTCCGAAGCCGAGCCCGAGCGACCCGCTCTGGTACAAGGATGCGCTCATCTACGAGCTCAACGTGCGAGCGTTTGCCGACAGCACCGGCAACGGCATCGGCGACTTCGCTGGGCTCATCGACAAGCTGGACTACCTCCAGGACCTCGGGGTCACCGCCCTCTGGCTGCTGCCGTTCTACCCCTCGCCGTTGCGCGACGACGGGTACGACATCTCGAGCTACCGCGACGTCCACCCCGACTTCGGTCACCTGCGCGACTTCCGGCGGTTCGTGCGCGAGGCGCACCGCCGCGACCTCAAGGTCATCACCGAGCTGGTGGTCAACCACACCTCGGATCAGCATCCGTGGTTCCAGGCGGCCCGCCGGGCCAAGCCCGGCTCGGCCCGACGCGACTTCTACGTGTGGAGCGATACCGACAGCCGGTTTCCCGAGACCCGGATCATCTTCACCGACAGCGAGTCGTCCAACTGGACGTGGGACCCGGTGGCCGGGGCGTACTACTGGCACCGTTTCTTCCACCATCAACCGGATCTCAACCACAACAACCCGCGCGTGGTGGAGGCGATCGCTCGTCTGATGCGGTTCTGGTTCGACATGGGCGTGGACGGAATGCGGCTCGATGCGGTGCCGTACCTGTGTGTGCGCGACGGCACCAACAACGAGAACCTGCCGGAGACGCACGCGGTGATCAAGGAGTACCGCCGCCGGCTCGACGAGCGCTACCCGGACCGGATGTTTCTGGCGGAGGCCAACCAGTGGCCCGACGACGTCCGGCCGTACTTCGGCGACGGCGACGAGTGCCACATGGCGTTCCACTTCCCG